>DATMDY010000068.1:0-21059 GCA_035557335.1 Methyloceanibacter sp. | reverse complement strand
ATGCCAGAGGGCCGAGAGCGTGACTCGCTCGGGATTGTCGTGCGCCTTTAGATAGAAAGCGACGACGCCCATGCTGATCAGCGTCCCGATCAGCCAGTCAAGAATTGAACCGACGCCGGAGTGATTTTCCGTATCGCCCGTTAGGGCGTAATCGATCGTGCCCGTAAGCGCACCGGCAACGATGTAGAGGAGGAAGATCACCAAGGTCGCGCCGACGAAGAACCACGGCCGCTTCTTGAAGGTCTCCCAGCCGAAGCTGAGCGCCGATTTGATCGAGAATTCCATCGCCGCACTCTATCTATGACTTGGTCGCGCCGCGACAGGCTGCTGAAGAAATACACGCGATTATTTTATTACCGTTTCGCGCCCTATTAGGCCTCTCATCCCGATGCAAACGATGCAGGAGTACCCGCCGAGCCAGGAACCGGGCTCGATCAACCTCACCAAGATCGAGCGGCAATTGCGATCAAGCATGGGCCACTAGGCCCTTGCTGTTCTCGGAGGGGCCCCAAACCGCTTGGGGCCCTTCCTTTCATTGTTTATGATTGTTTATGCCTACACCTGCTCTTAAACTATTGCAAAGACTGGCGAATCTACGCACTGCCAAGACTAGGTACCAATTTATCCCGATCTACTTTTCCAAAACTTGCAATGCCACTTTCTTTGTCGCTACCATGGGCCGAACCGTTTGGGCGAACCCCATGCACATCGCCTCTTTGTTCAAGATTTTCAGTGCGCTCGGGCTTTTGACCGGCCTCGTCCTCATGGGCCCTGCCGCCTATGCCGCCGACGAGCCCGGCGCCGAAGACACCCCCGCCTGGACCAAGCCGCGCGAAGGCGGCTTCATGGTGCCGATCCCGCAATCGCCGGCGCTGCGTCCGGTGCCCATCGGATATCTCCGCGAGGTCGTCGAGAAGCCACGGCCAGCCTCACGTCTCGACGTCGAGCCTGAAGACGCGGGCATCGCCGGGGCCCAGATGGGCCTCGAAGAGAACAACGCGGGCGGCCGCCTGCTCGGCGACAACTACTCCCTCGATGCCGTCACCGCGCACTCACCCGAGGAAGCGCTCGAGGCCGCGCAGAAGCTTCTCGACAGCGGGCACAACTACATCGTGGCCGACGCCTCAGCCGAAACGCTGGTCAAGCTCGCCGACTGGGCCCAGGGCAAGGATGTTCTGTTCTTCAATATCCGCGCCACCGACGTATCGCTTCGCCAGGAAAACTGCCGCGCCAATATCATGCACGTGGTGCCGGACCGCTTCATGCTGGCCGACGCTCTGGCGCAATATCTCATCACCAAGAAATGGACCGATTGGCTCCTGGTGCACGGCTCCACCCCGGGCGATCTTGCTTATGCCGACGCGATCAAGCGCGCGGCCGAGCGCTTCGGCGCCAATATCGTCGACGTGCGCGAGTACAAGGATGTTTCCGGCGGCCGCCGTGACGATGTCGGCACCATCCCGCCCGGCAAGCAGGCAAGCCTAGGCGCGGCGCACGCCACTTCGTCCGATTATCAGATCATCGTCGTCGCCGACGAGGAGCAGCAATTCGGCCCGTTCATGCCTTATCGCGGCGGTGGCGACGCGCGCCCCGTGGCCGGCACCACCGGGCTGATCGCCACCACCTGGAGCCCAGGCCACGAGAAATGGGGCGCGACCCAGGCCAACAACAATTTCGAGAAGGACTTCAAGCGGCTGATGCTGCCAATCGACCATCAGGCCTATATCGCGACGCGCACTATCGGTGAGGCGGTGAGCCGCAATACCGGCAGCGACTTTGCCACCGTCGCCGCCTTCATCCACGGTCCCGAGCTGCAGTTGGCGCCGTTCAAGGGCATTAAGCAGCAATACCGTCCCTGGGATGGGCAGTTCCGCCAGCCGATCCTCATCGCCACCGACAAGGTGCCGGTCTCGGTCTCGCCACAGAAGGGCTTCCCGCATGCGAGCCATCCGGAGATCGAGGTGGACACGCTCGGCATCGACGAGCCCGAGAGCCGCTGCAAGATGTAATCAGCGCTCGGCGGCGCCAAGCTCGATCAGCGTGCCTTCCGGATCCATCAACGGCACGTCGTAGCTTTGCAGGATTAGGTTGATATCGCCTTGGTTTTCCGCGATCACCTTGTTGATCTTGTGCTTCCATTGCGGGTCGTTGGGGCGCACGCCCATGGTAATGCCGTAGATCGTGCTCGGCCCCGCGCTCTCCTTGACCAACGGCACCACGTTGAGCAGCACCGGCGATCTGCGCGCGTAATAGCCGCCGACCGGGCCCCATAGAAGTCCTGCATCCAGCTTACCCGCGGCGATCTCGGCGACCATGTCGGCGGCGGCCTTCGACTGGCTTTCGCCCGCGAAGATTTCGAAAGGCTTGGCATTCGCCACCAGACCATGCATAGCGAGGATACTCGCCGGCGGTGTGCGGGCAACGAGGCCGATGCGCTTGTTCTTGAGGCGCGGATCGGAGAGCCGGTCGACGCCGGAAAGGTTTGGATCGTCCTCGCGGTAAAGCAGGACGTAGGAAGTGTAGTAATACGGGTTGGTGTCGTCGATCAGCCCGGTGCCCTGGGCGTAGCCCATGACCAGGTCGCAGGCGTCCTGGCCCATGGTATTCGGGACATAGCCGGTCGCCTCCGAGAACCAGACATAGTCGAACTCGGTATTGAGCTTCTCGGCGATCAGCTCGGCGAGCTTGTTCTCGAAGCCTTCGCCCTTCTCGTTGGAGAACGGCATGTTGTCGGGATCGGCACAGACACGCATCGAGCCGCCGGCAGCTTGCGAACCCGATGCACCAATGAAGCCCAGGGCGAGCGCCACGGCGAATACCGCCAGAAGGCGGATCGGTCCCATTTCTGTCGCTCTGCCGCTCAAGGCCGCCTCTTCATCGCCAAATCGAACTTCACCATAGACGCAAAGAATATGGCGATCGAAGCCCGGGCCCACCAGCCCCGACGCCGGCTCGCCCAAGCGGGGTGCTTGGCCGGCGAAGTCATGGAAACGGGGATGAGCAGGGTCAGTCTTGCTCCATGCACTTGACGATGTTGTCGGCGCGCTCAAGCCCGGTCGGGTAATAGGCGCCCGTGTGCTCGGCGCCAAACCCCATCATGGTCATGTGCGCCGCTTCGATACCGTCCTGCTCCTGCTTCGATTTCAGCATTCTGACGGCGCAGCAATCGGCATCGAGCTCCATCTGCTTGAGCGCCGGCGCAATGTAGAAGAACGGCTGAGGCCCGTTATTGCCGAGACCCGCGCGATAGCGGCGCACATGGCCAAGCGTGTGGTGGCAGCATTCATGGGCCATCAGGAAGCGGCCGTAAGACGGCTTTTCGATGAGTGTCAGGGCGTTGATGGCGATCACCGGGCGACCGCGTGTGTCCGTGGTGGACAGGGCCTGCTCGGCAAGGTCGCGCAATTTATAGGTGGTGATCTCGCAAAAGGGATTCTCGGTGGTCGGCAGAAACCGGCTCTTTTGCGCTTGCGCGCTGCCGTAAAACAGCCCGAGACCTGCGATAGCAGCGGCTGCGATCGCAAGGCGGATAACCAAGGCATTTTTGCGTGTCTGGACCATCGAGATCATATTATGCCATAGCCGGGCGGCGGGGATAAGCATTGCGCTACCGGCTTTTGGCGCAAATCAAAGGCGCGTTACGAATGGATGTGAAGAGCAACACCGATAAGGTCTGCATCATCGGCGCCGGTTCCTCCGGGCTCGCCGCCGCCAAGACCTTCAAGGAGCGCGGCATCCCCTTCGATTGTCTGGAGCGGGAGCACGATCTCGGCGGGCTGTGGAACGAAGCAACCGATACCGGTGTGGTGTACGACACCACCTATCTCGTCTCCTCCAGGAAATACACGGGCTTCGACGACTACCCGATCCCGGAGGAATATCCGACCTATCCGTCGCACCGCGAGACGCTCGCCTATCTACGCGCTTACGCGATGAATTTCGGCATCCTCGACCGCATCGAGTTCAATGCCAAGGTCGAGCGCGCGGAGCGGGTAAAGGACGGCTGGAGCGTGCAGGTGGCCGGCGAGGATGCGCCGCGCTTCTATCGCGCGCTGGTCATCGCCAACGGCCATCATCACGTGCCGCGCATCCCCGAGATCCCCGGCAAGTTCAGTGGCGAGATCATGCATTCGCGCGATTATCGCAGCGTCAAGCAGCTCGCCGACAAGCGCGTCGTGGTGGTGGGCTCAGGCAACTCGGCGTGCGACATCGTGGTGGACGCGGCAAGCGTGGCGCAGCGGATTTATATCAGCATGCGGCGCGGCACCTATTTCGTGCCGAAATTCATCTTCGGCCGGCCGATGGATGGCATCATCAATTTCTGCGAGAAGATCCCGATGCCGTCCGGCTTGCGCAATCGTCTCTATACCCATTGGCACAGGCTCATGGTGGGCAAGAACGCGCGTTACGGTCTGCCCGAGCCCGAGCATCGCATCGGAGACACCCATCCGACCATGAATACGGTGCTGCCACAACTCTGCGGCCACGGCCGCGTCGGCGTAAAGCCGGAGATCACCGAGTTCGCCGGCAACAAAGTGCGCTTCAGTGACGGGAGCGAGGTCGAGGCCGATCTCGTCATGTACGCGACGGGTTATGAAATCTCCATTCCCTTCATCGACAACAATCTGATCTTCGGCCCCGACAAGCGGCCCCTGCTCTATCTCAATGTCTTTCATCCCGAGCACGATGATCTGTTCTTTGTCGGCCTCATTCAGGCCAATGGCAGCATCTGGCGCCTCGCCGATTATCAGTCGCAACTTGTCGCGAGCTATTTGGTGGCGCAGGCCGAGCGGCATGAACGCGCCGCCTGGTTCAACAGGCTGAAAGCGCAAGGCCACGCCTCCATGGAGGGCGGCGCCTATGTCCCGAGCGAAAGGCATCGGCTCGAGGCGAATTACTTCGCCTATCGGCGGCAATTGCGGCGGCACCTCAGGCGCTTCGGGCCCATGGCCGCGGCCGAGCTGAAATCGGGACGGCTCGCCGGCGCGCCCTCGCATTGGACGGCGCCCGCGCCAGCCACGCGCTCATCTTAACTCTTTGACTGAGAGTGAATAATTTCACGCTGGTTCGGGCCAGCCCCATTGGCTAGGCTCTGCAACCCGCGCCCTCCGGCGCATTTTTCGATATGACCAAACCAAGCGACGGATGGGTCCTCGTCTCCTCTATGTGCTGATTCTGGGGACGGTGATCGCCGCCTCGCTGTTGTTACGCGCCTGGGATCCTACTCCGGTGGCGCGGCTGCGCTCGCTCGTGTTCGACGCCTATCAGCGGGTGGACCCGCCTAAGTTCAACCCGGACCTTCCGGTGCGCATCGTCGATATCGACGAGGACTCCCTGAAACAGGTGGGGCAGTGGCCCTGGCCGCGCACGCTGCTCGCCGAGCTGGTCGACCGGCTTGCCGCCAACGGAGCGGCCACGATCGGCCTCGACATGGTGTTCCCCGAGCCCGACCGGCTATCGCCCGCCAACGCGCTGCATTATTGGCCCAAGTCCGATGCGCTTGCCGGCCTGAGAGAGGAGGTCGAGAAGCTTCCCTCCAACGACGAGGTCTTAGCCGAAGCCATCGGCAAGGCTCCTGTCGTGCTCGGTTTCATTGCCGCGCCGCAAGGGACCTCCATTCCGGAGGCCAAAGCCGCGTTCAGCTATGCCGGCGACGATCCGAAATTGTTTGCGCCCTCTTATTCAGGTGCTACCGCGAGCCTCGAAATCTTGCAGAAGCCGGCCCAAGGCGCGGGCGCGCTGAACTGGATTCCCGAGCACGACCAGATCGTCCGCCGCATGCCCATGATCGTGCGGGTCGGGGACGCGCTGTTCCCCTCGCTCGCCGCCGACGTTCTTAGGCTCGGCCAAGGCGCCTCGACCTATATCGTGAAATCCTCCGGGGCGAGCGGCGAGATGGCCTTCGGCGAGCATACCGGCATCATCAGTATCAAGATCGGCGAGTTCGAGGTGCCGACCGAGGCCCACGGCCAGATGTGGATCAGGTTCTCGCCACACTCGAAGGGGCGCTATCTGCCGGCATGGAAAGTGCTGAAGGGAGAGATCGGCCGGGACGACGTCGAAGGCCGCATCGTGTTGATCGGCACGAGCGCGCCTGGGCTGCTCGATATCA
This sequence comes from Methyloceanibacter sp., assembly GCA_035557335.1. Lineage (GTDB taxonomy): Bacteria > Pseudomonadota > Alphaproteobacteria > Rhizobiales > Methyloligellaceae > Methyloceanibacter. Next base: position 14,947 of record DATMDY010000068.1, on the reverse strand, counting down.
GGGCGACGCCACTCGAAGCCGCAGTGCCTGGCGTCGAGTTGCACGCTCAAGTGGTCGAACAGATCATCCAAGGCGCCTTTCTGCAACGTCCGGACTTCGCCACCGCCGCCGAGCTTCTCTACATTCCCCTGCTCGGCTCGCTCATCGCCTTCCTGATCTATCGGGCCGGCGCGCTCGGCAGCGCCGTGGTCGTCGCCGGCGCAGTCGTCGCGGTGATCGGCATCTCTTGGTACGCCTTTAAGTCTTACGGCTGGCTAGTCGATCCGATCTATCCGGCCATCGCTCTGACGGCGATCTATCTTGCCGGCACGGTCTTTATGTTTCTGCGCACGGAGCGGGAACGCAATCGGGTGCGCAACGCCTTCTCCCATTACATGGCGCCGGCCCTGGTCGAGCGGCTCGCCGACGATCCCTCGCGGCTCAAGCTCGGCGGCGAGACGCGCGACATGACCTTGCTGTTCAGCGACGTGCGCGGTTTCACCACCATCTCCGAAGGACTTGACGCGGAAGAGCTGACCCGCTTCCTGAACAGCCTGTTCACGCCCTTGAGCAACATCATCCTCGAGGAGCAAGGCACCATCGACAAGTTCATGGGCGACGCGGTGATGGCCTTCTGGAATGCGCCGCTCGACGACAGCGCGCACCCCACCCATGCCTGCAACGCGGCGCTCCGCATCATGGCCGAGATGGAAATACTGAACGAGCGCTGGCGGGAGGAGGCGAAAGCCAAGGGCAAGCCATACAAGCCGGTCAAGCTCGGCATCGGCCTCAATACCGGGGTGTGTTGCGTCGGCAATCTCGGCTCCGAGACGCGCTTCGACTATTCGGTGATCGGCGACAACGTCAATATCGCCTCGCGGCTCGAGGGACAGTCCAAGACCTACGACGTCGGTACCGTGGTCGGCGAGAGCACCACGGCCCGCGCGCCCGACTTCGCCTTCCTCGAGCTCGATCTGTTGAAGGTGAAGGGCAAGACCGAGGCGACACGGGCCTTCGCGCTGGTCGGTGACAGCGACGTGAAGAATTCAAAAAAATTCATTGAACTCAACGACTTGCACCAAAAATTTTTGGCGCGTTACCGTGCGCAGGACTGGGAGGCGGCAGAGACTCTCAGCCGTAAATGCGAGAAGCTGAACACCGTGCATCTCGACCGGGTCTATGAGCTCTATCGCGAGCGCATCGCCCACTTCCGCCAGAACCCTCCGCCGCCCGACTGGGACGGCGCCACGGAAGCTTTGACGAAATAGCGCCGATGCCAGAACTCGCCCTCCTCATTCTTGCCGCCGTGTCCGTGCTCATGGTGAAGCACGCGGCCGCCGATTTCTTTTTGCAGACCCCCTATCAATATCTGAACAAGGGGACTTACGGACATCCCGGCGGCCTCTTGCACAGCGCTATCCATGTCGCGCTCACCCCCCTCGTCTATCTCCTGCTAGCGCCGGGCTCCCTGCTTGTCGCCGGGGCCATCGCGCTCGGCGAGTTTTTCGTGCATTATCATGTCGATTGGGCCAAGGAGCAGCTAACCCGCCGCAACGGCTTGACCGTGGACTGCCCGGGCTTTTGGTACGTGCTTGGCACCGACCAGCTCATTCACGGGCTGACCTACATCGCCATCGTCGCCGTGCTGGTCATGGCGATTGCGAGCTAGATCAGCGCCGAGATTTCCCGATTGGCGAATTCGAGGCGATCGGAGAGCAGCCTGATGATCAATTTATGCAGAGCGGCGGCGGCCGTCGGGTCCTCTTGTTGCATCTTGTCGAAAGATTCCCGCGTCAGCCGGTAAACAACGGTCGGGCCTTCGGCGATGATGCTCGCGGCGCGAGGCACCTTGCGGAAGAAGCCCATTTCTCCCACCACCGTATGACCGAGCATGCGGCGGAGCCTGATCGGGCGACCATGCTCGTCCTGTATGGTGATGGCGACACAACCCGACGTCTGGAAGGCGATCGAGTCGGACGGCTCCCCTTGGCGGAACAGAAACTCTCCTGGCTTGAGTTCTTCGAGTTTCATGTAAGGGGAAATACGGGAGATATCGAACTGCTCACCGAGCTCCTTCTGAATCCAGGATTCGAAACTATGCGTCGAGGCATCGCCCACCTCGTGATGCATGAGCAGCATGTCCTCGCACCATTCGACCGCCTCGTTACGGCTGCCGAATGCCTGGTGCGGCTTGTCGTTGCCGAAAAACCCGGCACGGTCGAAACCGGTCCGCATGTTCTCATCAAGGCCGCTAAAGGCGATCACAACGCCATGCTCCTCGCAATAGTTACGCAGCTTGATGAGGCTCAGCACGGCAGAGGTGTCGAGACCCTGCACCGCGCTGAAGTCGAGAACGACATAATTGACCGGCGTATCTTGCTGGTCCTCGATGGTTCCTTTGATGCGCTCGAACAGGCCGTTTGACGAGCCGAAGAATATGAAGCCGGAGAGCCAGAACACATGCACGCGCTTGCCCTGGTCGTGCAGCAAGCGTGCCTGCTCGGGCGAGCGTTCCACATTGCTGGAAAATTCGTAGCGGGTGAGATGACGGCGAATCACGCCGATGCGGCTATAGCTCAGCGCGAACAACAGGCAGGCGCCGATCACGCCCAACACCACGCCGACCAGATAACCGAAATAGCAAATGGCGAGCATGATGGCTATGGCGAGCGCTAGATCGGCGCGCGAGCGCTGCGCCGGTGAGCGCACCAGAGCCTCCATCAGGATCATCACGCCGAGATAGGCCAGCATGCCACCCAGGATCGCCTTAGGTACGACGCTGCCGATGTCGGCGCCGGCGAACAGCACAATGGCGCAGACGGCGGCAACGACAATGCCTGAGAGCCGCGTCACCGCCCCCGCCTCCTGGATCAGCAGGCTGTTGTTCAGCGACAGGTTGCCGGCCACACCGCCAAGCACCGAAGCCAAAATGTTGGCGAGACCATTGGTGCGGTATTCCTTGTCGAGATCGGCGGATTTCTGCCGCGCCACTTCGAGACTCGACACATCGAGCAGCATGGAGATGGCCGTCACGCCGCACACGGCGCCAATTTCCGCGCTGCTCATCGCCATCACGCCCCAGTCGATGTCGTATTCGGCGATAGCCGCGAGCGGCCACCACAGCTTCAATTCACCGACGGCTTGCAGGAACCAGGCCTTGCGCAGCCCTTCATCCGCGACGAAGCCGAACAAAACGACGTTCATGACTAGGAGGAAGATAACGAAGGCGATGGGAATGGTCAGAAATTGCGGTACCCATCGCCGCAAGAGGACGATGAACAGCGCGAACAGGAGGCCGACGCCGATTTGCGGGGCATAGTCCCAGGTGAAAGCGGGAGCCCAGCTCGACGGCGACAGAGTCAGATTGGTGCCGGTGATCACCTCGACGCCGCCGGTGATGAGCAGCCAGCCCGAGGCCGCGAGGAACCCGCCGATCACCGGATAGGGGACGAAGCGCAGCCATTGGCCGAGTTTTAAGGCACCGATCCCGAACAGCAGCACGCCGGTCAGGAGCGTGCTCAGCGAGATGGCCACCAGCACGTTGATGACCATCGCCTCGGTGCTCGCGCCCTTCGAGGCGAGTCCTCCCGCCACCGTGCCGGCCAACACGCTCATGACCGCGACGGCCGGCGTATCGGGCCCCGCGTCGGCGGGAACGAGCGTGGTGGTGAGGGCTATGACGAAGCCGGTGACCACCGTGCCCATGATGAGAGCGGCCAGTCCCAGCGGGAAACCGGCGGCGATCGAACCCTGGAAGATCAGGGCGGCGAAGGAGATGCAATAGGCGATATTGACGATCGCCGAGATGACGCCAGCAGCAGCGTCCCGCCCGAGCGTCGACGTTTCAATATTGCGCGGGCGCCTCTGCGCCAAATTCGCGAGCAGCGACAAGGGCGTTATGCAGCAGGGTCTAACGGGTTGTGTTAGGGCCGATCATGGCTGGGGGCGGCTACAATGCAAGGCAAAAATGGCGCCCCGATCGCGCCAGGCGCTTAAACCGCCTCAAACTTAAGCAGAACGCCGCAACCGTTCGGCGAGCGTGCGCATCACCGCAATGGCGAAGAACGGCGTCTCGTGCACCAGGAACAGGAAGGTCTTCTCGGTGATCGGGGCGACCTCGCACATGGTTTTGGCGCGCGCCGTGGCCGCCCGCGGCGATCCGTCGATCAGGGCCATTTCTCCAAAAATGCCGCCGTCAGTGAGTTTCTCGACGACCTTTCCGTCTCGCTCGATCTCAACCTCGCCCGAGCGAATCACGTACATCTTGTCACCCTTGTCGCCCTGCGCGAAGACGACCTCCCCCGGCGCCAACGTGACGAGCGGAAACCCCGCATTGGCCAGCGTTTGGAAATCGAGCGTGGCAATCGTCATGTCCTGTCCCTCTGCTAATCGAGCAAACCAAAAGATACTTTATGACAGACCTACGATAGTTCTGTGAATGCCTCTATCCAGCAGCCCACCACTTAACAGCGCACCCCGGCTTATCGGGAGGAACCACCCGTCTCATTCACGATCCAGTTGCAATATTCGGCGCTTCCACCTTCGATCGGCAGCACGAGCAAAGCGGGAAGCTCGTAAGGGTGCAGGCGCTTGGTCTCGGCGACCACAGCCTCGGTAAGCGAGGCTCGGGTCTTGATGATCATGGCCACCTCATTCGCCTCGTCGCGCGCGCCCTTCCACTCGAAGATCGAGATCATGCCGGGGAAGATGTTGACGCAGGCGGCAAGCTTGGCTGCCACAAGCACGTCACCTATCCTTTTCGCATCCTCCAGCCTGGCGAAAGTCGTATAGACCAGAGCGGGCCGGTCCTCGTTTGCCATGGGATTCACCCTTCTCCTCTCATCGAGAGGCTTGCATTGCAGGGGCGCCGTCGCGTTTATACTGCCCGCCTTGAGCCTGGTCCAAGCGTCGTGAAACCGGATGCCCCGCTTCAATAAAATCGCCTTTGTCGCCAGCGAGACCAAAGAGGCGGAGCGAGCGCTGAAGAAGCTCGTTAAGCTCTACGGCGACACGCCACCCGGCAAGGCTGACGCTATCGTCGCCCTTGGCGGCGACGGGCTGATGCTCCAGACCATGCACCGCCATCTCAATAGCCGTATCCCGATCTACGGCATGAACCGGGGGTCGGTCGGCTTCCTCCTCAACGATTACCGGGAGAACGGCCTGAAGGAGCGGCTGGCGAAGGCCGAAATTTCCGTCATCCACCCCTTGCGCATGACTGCCCATGATAAGAACGGCACCAAGCACGAGGCGCTCGCCATCAACGAGGTGTCGCTGTTCCGCCAGATCTACCAGGCCGCCAAGCTCAGGATCGCGGTGGACGGCAAGGTGCGCATGGATGAACTGATCTGCGACGGCGTACTCATCTCCACGCCGGCGGGCAGCACCGCCTATAATCTTTCGGCGCATGGGCCGATCCTGCCGATCAACGCGCCGCTTCTGGCACTGACCCCGATCAGTCCCTTCCGGCCGAGGCGCTGGCGCGGTGCGCTTTTGCCCAACAATGCGCAAGTCACGATCGAGGTGCGCGAGCCCGACAAGCGCCCGGTCAGCGCCGTGGCCGATCATATCGAGTTCCGCGACGTCGTTCTGGTCGAGGTCAAGGAGGAAAGCGGTGTCGATATCTTCATGATGTTCGACCCCGGCCACACCCTGGCCGAACGCATCCTTGCCGAACAGTTCGGCTTCTGACCCGGCTCAAGGGCGCCAGGCGCTGACGATATCGGCGAGCTTTGGCCGCTCGCGCTCGTCGGGCTTCTCCTTCGCCGTGCCGATATAGACAAAACCGGCAATGCGTTCGTTAGGGGTCAAGCCCAGCGCTCGGCGCACGCCTGGACTATAAGCGCACCATTCGGTGATCCACTGCGCGCCGAACCCGAGAGACGTGGCGGCGACGATGAGATTCTGGCAGGCGGCGCCCACCGACAGGATTTGTTCCCATTCCGGGGCCGCCTTGTTTTCGACCACGCGCGAAACCACGGCGATGACCACAGGTGCGCGCAGGAATCGCTTCGCCTCGTTCTCCAGCCGGAAGGCGCCTGGGTCCGCCTCCTCTTCACGGCAGATCGTGGCAAGGATCTTGCCGAAAGCCGCCCGTGCCTCGCCCTGGAACAGCACGAATCGCCAGGGCACCAGCTTCTTGTGGTCCGGCACCCGTGCAGCAGCGGTCAGGATCTGCCGAAGCTCGGTCTCGCTCGGCCCGGGATCGCCAAGGCTGTTGGCAGACACCGAACGGCGCGTGAGCAGGTGGTCGAGTGCGGTCTTGGACATGGCTCCATAAATTTGGCGGGGGTCGCGTTCCCTATCGCGAAAATCCGTGCCGAACAATGCCGTAATCCCCCATCAAAAGCCTGTCCTGGCTCCCAAAATCGGCCTCATTCACCGCCGATTTTGGCTCCGTTGTGCCCGTCGGAAACCGGTATAAGAGACGGCGGCTGACCGATCGGAGCAATCGAATGCGGGGGAAACGCTGCGCTGCGCTCTTGCTCGCGCTCTTCCCCGCCGCTCTCCTGGGAGCGGCGGTGGCCGGAGCCGAGGACGCGCCGGCTCCTCCCTCCGATACGCCGCGGCCTGCCACCATCTTCGTGCTCGACGGCTCGAGCGGCATGGGCGCCAAGATCGGCGATGCAAGCAAGCTCGAGGTCGCCCGCGCCGAGCTGGGCCACGCCGTGAGCAGTTACGGCGACCGCCTATCCTTTGGGCTGGTCGCTTTCGGCCATCGCAAGGCCGCGAACTGCGCCGACACCGAAACTCTGGCGAAGCCCGGCGAACTGACATCGGAGACCCAAAGCAAGCTTCTCGACCTCAAGCCGCAGGGGCAAGCTCCCATCGCCGCGGCGCTGAGCGATGCCGTCAAGGCGGCGCCGACGCCGGACGGCAGGCTCGACATTGTCCTCGTCGCCTCGGGCGGCGATAACTGCGACGCCGATATCTGCGCCATGGCCGACGCGCTCAAGGTGAAGTCGCCCGCCATACGCATCCATGCCATCGGTCTCGACGCCAAGGCCGAGGAGCTTAAGCCACTCGCTTGCGCCACCGCGGCGACCGGCGGCGAGTTCGTCGCCGCGACCGAGGCAAGCACCTTCAAACAAGGCCTGGCCACGGTCCTTGACGCCATCGCAAGCCCCGCGCCCATTGTTCGATCCGTCGCCACCGTGACCATCACGGCTCCGGACGGAGCGGGAGAGGCATCAACGGGTGTCACACAAGATGAGCCGGCCGATGGCCAAGCCGTAGAGCCCGGCCAATCGGCAGTGCAGAAATCGGCATCCCCGGCCTCACATGAGACAGCGGTGAACAAGTCCGAGACGGCTGCCCCGAGCCAAACCCTGACGCTCGCTCAGCGAGCTGCTCCGCCGAAGCCGGCCGCGCCCCTGAAGCCCGTGCCCGTCACCTTCAAGGCGATGGTCACCGAGGTCGGGCCCAAGGTGCAATCGGGGCTGACCTGGCGGGTCTATTCTTCGCAAGCCTCGACGGACGGCCGCTACAAGCTGATCAGCACGCATCGCGAGGCGATGCCGACCGCGGCGCTACTGCCCGGGGAATATATGGTCAACGCCGCCTACGGCCTTTCCAATCTCACCAAGAAGGTCAAGGTGGAGGGCGGCCGGTCGATCGAGGAGACTTTCATCCTCAACACGGGCGGGCTGAAGCTTGCCGCGGTGCTGGCCAATGGCGAGAAGATGCCGGAGCAAGGCATCCGCTTCGACATCATGTCAGACGAGGAGGACCAGTTCGGCAATCGCGCCACGATCCTCGCCGACGCCAAGCCGGGCGTGGTGGTGCGGCTCAATGCCGGCGCCTATCATGTCGTCAGCCTCTACGGCGACGCCAACGCGACTGTCCGGGCCGATGTGACGGTCGAGCCCGGCAAGATCACCGAGGCGACGGTCAAGCATAACGGCGCCAAAATCACCTTCCGGCTGGTGCAAAGCCTAGGTGGCGAGGCGCTGGCCGATACCAAATGGTCCATCCTCACCTCGGCAGGAGATATGGTCAAAGAAAACGCCGGCGCGCTGCCGACACACATTCTCGCGGCCGGCAGCTATGCCGTGGTCGCCGATCACAACGGCCTGAGCTATACGCGCAAATTCAGCATCGAGGCCGGCGAAACCAAGCAGATCGAGGTGGCCGTGGCCGACGGCCCGACCTCGCCCGAGGCGCTCAAGGCGCTCATGGACCCACCCGAGCCGCCGCCGCCGGCCGCGGGGACTTATGCCGGGGAGGACGGAGCGCCCGGGACCGGCTTGGGCTTCGACGGGTTCTCGGCACGGCCGGCCGATCCCAATGCGCCCCTGATCAATCCCGGCGTGCTGCTCCGCCCCTCGGTGCGCTGACCTTTGGGGCATAGGCGATCTTGCGGCCGCGCGCCCGATAAGCCTCCGCCAGACGTTCATCGCGCGATTCGAGCAACAAACCAGCTTCCGAAAGATGCGCCAGGTCCAGCAGCCGTGCCTCGATCTCGGCATGCGTGACGGTATCTCCGGACGCCAGGATATGCGCGACGCCCAGGCCCCTCTCGGTCATAGCGCGCGCCACCAGCAGGCAGCGGTGACAGTCGAGCGGGTCGGCTTCCGAGCACATCGCGGCGATCCGATACCGCCTTGCCCCGTCGATGAGCCGGTTGAGTCCATCCCGGAAAGATTCGGTTGCCGCCATTTTCTCGTAATCGGCTACGCCGCCCATGAACATTTCCGGATGTTGGGGCCGGCCGCCCAGCTCCTCGCCGAGAAAGGTGTAAGCGATGCCGTGCTCGCCGAGCGAAGCGGACAAAGCCTTCCTGTTGAACTGAGGCGAGAACCGGGAGACAGGCGCCGACCGCACATCGGCGACCGCCGTCACGCCAGCATCGGCGAGTAGCGCGATGAACCGCCCGATCGGATGGTTCGAATGCCCAATGGTGAAAATGGCCGGTGCTTGCTTGCTCAAGCTGCTTTGGTTTCGGTCGCCTGCCGCAAATCGGGTGGGATGGCTTCGCCGGTAAGCATCCGAACTGCGGCGTCGAGCATCATGACCTCTTGCTTCTGGCTGCCCAACCGCCGCACCGAGACGGTCTTCTCCCCGGCTTCGCGCTTGCCGACCACGAGCATCACCGGCACCTTGGCCAGCGAATGCTCGCGCACCTTATAGTTGATCTTCTCGTTGCGGAGATCGGCCTCGGCACGGAGCCCCGTGTCGTGCAGCGCTTCGAGGACTTCGCCCGCATAGGCGTCGGCATCCGACACGATGGTGGCGACCATGGCCTGAACCGGTGACAGCCAAAGCGGCAGGTGGCCCGCGTGATGCTCGATGAGGATGCCGGTGAATCGCTCCAGCGATCCAAACATGGCGCGATGGATCATCACCGGCACGGTCTTCTCGCCATCCGGCCCGATATAGAAGGCACCGAGCCGACCCGGCAAGTTGAGGTCGACCTGGATGGTGCCGCATTGCCAGTCGCGGCCGATGGCATCGCGCAACACATATTCGAGCTTCGGCCCGTAGAAGGCGCCCTCGCCGGGATTGAACTCGTATGTAAGCCCCGCCGCCTCGACGGCCCGCTTGAGCGCGGCTTCCGCCTTGTCCCAGGTGGCGTCGGCGCCCACGCGCTTGTCGGGCCTATCGGCGAACTTGATGCGCACGTCCTCGAAACCGAAATCGCGATAGATCGCCAGCATCTGCTCGTTGAGCTTCACGCATTCCTCGGTGATCTGGTCCTCGGTCGCGAAGATATGCGCGTCGTCCTGGGTGAAGTGGCGCACGCGCAAGAGACCATGCAACGCGCCTGACGGCTCGTAGCGATGCACCTTGCCGAACTCGGCGATGCGCAAGGGCAGATCGCGGTAGCTCTTGAGTCCGTGCTTGAAGATCTGCACGTGGCCCGGACAGTTCATCGGCTTACAGGCATAGAGGCGCTCGTCTGGCGTCTCGGTGACGTACATGAGGTCGCCGAACTTCTCCCAATGACCCGACTGCTCCCACAGCGTCCGCTCCATCATGTCGGGCGAGTTGACCTCTACATAGCCCCACGCGTTCTGGCGGCGGCGCATATAGCCGATCAGCGCGGTAAACAGCGCCCAGCCCTTGGGATGCCAGAACACGGCGCCCGGCGCCTCTTCCTGGAAGTGGAAGAGATCCATCTCGCGGCCCAGGCGGCGGTGGTCGCGTCTTTCCGCCTCTTCGAGCTGATGCAGATAGGCGGCGAGGTCGTCCTCGCTCGCCCAGGCCGTGCCGTAGATGCGCTGGAGCATCGGCCGGCTGGAATCGCCGCGCCAATAGGCGCCGGCGATCTTGGTGAGCTTGAAGCCCTTGCCGACCTTGCCCGTCGAGGTCATATGCGGCCCGCGGCAGAGGTCGAGCCACTCACGTTGCGAGTAGATCTTGATCTCCTCGCCCTCGGGAATGGCGTCGATCAACTCGAGCTTGAAGTCTTCGCCTTTGCTCTTGAACAGGGCCTTGGCCTTGTCACGCTCCATGACTTCGCAGGTGAACGGCGAATCGCGAGCGATGATCTCGCGCATCTTGGCCTCGATCTTGGGCAGATCGTCGGGCGTGAAGGGCTCCTCGCGCGCAAAATCGTAATAGAAGCCGTTGTCGATGACTGGCCCGATGGTGACTTGCGTGCCGGGATAGAGTTCCTGCACGGCTTCCGCCATGACATGCGCGGCGTCGTGGCGGATCAGCTCGAGCGCCTCGGGGTCGGTGCGCGCGATGAACTTGATCGAGGCGTCGGCGCGAATCGGCGCGGCAATGTCGGCAAGCTTGCCGTCGAGGCTCATCGCCACCGTGCGCTTGGCAAGCGACGGCGAGATCGATTTGGCGACATCGAGGCCGGTGGTGCCTTGAGGCACCGCGCGCTTTGCGCCATCGGGAAATGTCAGGGAGATTTGCGACACGGTCTTTGCTCCTCTCACTCCTGCGTACCGGCGCAGGTAAGAGACAATCGGTATGGCGTGGCTTTTACCGGTTTTCAGCTCCCGCGTCACGCGCGTTTAGCGGCAGGCGCCAGCGGCCGTAGCGCCAGGGTGCCCAGGGGTGATGCTCGCCGCTTAAGTCGGGCACGGGGTCGAAACCGTGGCTACCCCATGGGTGGCAGCGGCAAACCCTTGCCAGCGTCAGCCAACCACCCTTCCACGCGCCGTTCTTGTCGATGGCCTCCCGGGCATAGTACGAACAGGACGGGAGATACCGGCAGTTCACGCCGAGCAGGGGCGAGATCGTCCAGCGATAGATCGCGATCGGGCCGAGCATCATGAACTTGGCGAGGTCCCGCGCCAAACCCGCAACCCCGGCAGAGGGACGCTCGCGCGTTTTAGGCATTGCCGGCGACTTCCGGCTCGGAAACCGCGCGGGCAGCACGCTCCGCCTCGATCTTCCCGATCGCAGCCTCCACCGCGTCGAACACCAGAAGGGTGGAAGGGTGGCGTGCTTTGTAATCGCGCACCGGCTCGAGCACCGCGAGATCGGCCCATCGGCCTTCCGGCGGTGGACCGCCCTCTTTCAGCATCTTGCGCATGGCGACGCCGACCGCGCGCAACTCGTCAGCGCGCGAGCCCAAGATCTCCCGCCCCATGACCGAGGCCGCCGACTGCCCGAGCAGGCATGCCTTCACGCTTTGGCCGTAGTTGCTCACCACGTCGCCTTCCATGGTCAGATCGACAGTCACGGTGCTGCCGCAGAGCTTGGAATGGGCCTTGGCCGTGCCCTGCGGCGCAACAAGCCTGGCCGTCCGCGGCAGGGCGGCGGCAAGCTCCAGGATGCGCTGGCTGTAGATGTCCTCAGGCAAATTCATGTTGGTCATCTTAGCTCGGTAGGCTCGCCTTGCGGGCCGAAGTCACGCATTATATATGCAGCCTCACTGGGGGATGCGAAGATCGCGCCTGAAAGGGGTTGACGAGCCGGTTATATTAGCCTGAAGCCGGCCACGGAACCGGTTGCCGATGTTTAGGCGTTGAGTCGTAAAAGGAAAGCTTCAGTTCATGGACGCCACGGTTAAGAAATTGCCGACCAGGCAGCGGACCGAGATCGGCCAGGGACCCGCCATTCTGCGCCCGTCGCGCGAGGAGGCCGAGGGGGCCGTGCGCACGCTGATTGCCTATGCCGGCGACGATCCCGACCGCGAGGGCCTGCGCGAGACCCCACGTCGGGTGACGAGCGCCTACGACGAATTCTTCTCCGGCTATCGCGAGGACCCGCACGAAGTGCTGTCGCGCACCTTCGACGAGGTCGCGGGCTATGACGACATCGTCATGCTGCGCGATATCGAGCTTCACTCCCATTGCGAACACCACATGGTGCCCTTCATCGGCAAGGCGCATGTCGCCTATTTTCCGACCGACCGCGTGGTCGGCATCTCCAAGCTCGCGCGCGTGGTCGAGGTGTTCGCGCGCCGCCTGCAGACGCAGGAGACCATGACCGCGCAGATCGCCGAGACCATCGACAAGGCGCTGAAGCCGAAGGGCGTTGCGGTGATGATCGAAGCCGTGCATCAATGCATGACGATCCGCGGCGTGAAGAAGCCCGACGTGGCGACCATCACCACGCAGTTCACCGGCATCTTCAAGGAGGATCCGGCACAGCAGGCACGCTTCATGATGCTCGCGGCCGACCGCGGCCGCTCATAATGCGCAGGTCCGTGAAGGACGGATCGCGGTGAGCAAGCCTGCCGTCTCCCCCGAGCCTGGAAGCAAAGCCGCGCTTGAGGAAGGGACCGACTTCACCCCGAAATTCGACGCCGACGGTCTTGTGCCCGTGGTCGTTACTGCCGCCGCGACCGGTGACGTACTGATGCTCGCCTATATGAACCAAGAGGCGCTTACTCGCACCATCGAGACCGGCGAAGTGCATTATTGGTCGCGGTCGCGCGGCAAGCTCTGGCACAAGGGCGAGGCCAGCGGCAACAGCCAGCGCGTGGTCGAGATGCGCACCGACTGCGATCAGGATGCGATCTGGCTTAAGGTCGAGATGATCGGCGTTGCGGCTTGCTGCCACACGGGGCGCAAATCCTGCTTCTATCGCGCGGTCCCTGTGGGCGGGTCGGCCGCAGGCGTTACGTTGCGTTGGGTGGATGCCGAGCGGCAGTTCGATCCGGAGACCGTCTATGGCCGTCCGGATGACACCAAGGGACGCTGACCGCCGCTAGCCGGTGGCGATGTATTCGCGCATCGCCGCGGCTTCCATCTCCGCTTCCGCGATCCGCATCCTCACCACGTCGCCGATCGACACGAGTCCGATCAGACGGCCCCTGTCGACCACCGGCATGTGCCTGAACCGATGCGCCGTCATCTCCGCCATGAGCCGGTCGATGGTATCGCTCTCGCGGCAGCTCACGACCGTCGTGGTCATGCACTTCGCAACCGGCTCTTTCAGCACACTCGAGCCGGCGCGCGAGATCTCGCGAACGATATCGCGTTCAGACACGATGCCCACGACCTTGCCGTCCGAAGCGGTAATGACGATGCAGCCGATGCCGTGCAACCCAAGCAGCTTGGCGATGTCCTGCAACGATGTATCGGGCGTGGTGGTGAAAACCTCCCTGCCCTTGGACTTCAAGATTGCAGCCACATTCATACCGATTCCTCCCAGGCTGGGCGCTTAATGGCCCTTTTTGCCTGCGACATCATGTCCTGTGAGGAAAGGAGGCGCAAGCCCCGTGAGACGGATGATACGTCCGGGGTCTCTAGGGCAAGCGTGGCAACGGCTCGGCGGCAGGCGCCCGGTCGAAAAAACCGAAGGTGAGCAAGCCGCACAGAAAGCCGCCGATATGCGCCTCCCAGGCGATGCCACCCTCCGCACCGACCCATACCGAGCTCAGGCCGAAATAGACGTTCAGCGCCACCCAGAACACCAGGAATATGAGGATTCGGTAGTCGCTCAAGGTCCGTCCCAGGCTCCATAGCGGCGCGTCGACGAAATCGAGCGCCATTTCGCCCGGGCGCCGCCTTGCGCTGAAGATGAACCTGAGGGCGCCCGCCATCTGGCCCGAGATCGCCGCCGACGCGCCGACCACGGGAGCCATGTCGCCAAAGTGGAAGGCGAGATGGGTGAGCGCGCCGGCGATGCCGCACAGGATCGAGAAATAGAAAAACTTCCTGTCGCCGATCCGCCGCGCCACGGCGCTGCCGAAGGCCAGCATCCATGCCACGTTCACCAGGAGATGCAGCCATCCCCCATGCACGATCATATAGGTGACGAAGGAGGTCACGGCGGTGAGATAGCCGCCGGGAAGCTCCGGAGCGGCGCCGCTGTAGCGCGCGGGTATGAAGGCCAGCGCCAGCAGCACGGTAAGGCTTAGCTCGTCGGGCAGCAGCTTCCGCACGAATTGCACCGCCGCCATCAGGCCTGACGCCCAGATCACGCTGCGGGGAACGTTGAAGATCGGCTCAGTCTCAGCCATGGCTCACGCGATGGAACGAGGCTCCGGCGACACGCCGCCGAAAGCGGCGCTGGCATGCTCCCTGCTTAGTTAGCATGTGGAACTCAACCTTTGTGCCAAAGCGAGATTCTGGTCTCGCCTTGCGAAGGGGTGGGGTCGTGCCGGAGCAACAATGTAGCGTTTTGCGTCAGGTGGATCATGCAGCAATCAGCGACTAGGGAGCTTTACGCGTATTGGGACCGGGTACGCAATGGCCGTATGGCGCCGTATCGTTTCGAGATCGATCCGACGAAGATCGCGGCGCTGTTGCCGGAAACTTTCATCGCCGAATGCGAAGGAAGGCCGGGTTTTCGCTTCCGGCTCGCCGGGACAAAGATTTGCGAGCAGTTCTGTCGGGAATTGCGCGGGGTCGACTTCTTGACCCTGTGGACAGGCAAGGACCGCGACACGGTGGCCTCCCTCATCGGCAAAGTCCTCAACGATGGCGCCGTGGCCCATGGCCGCTTCCGTGCCACGGCCCACACGGGCCGGAAGGCGAGTTTCGAGCTCGTTCTCCTGCCGCTGATCCATAACGGCACGACCGCCAACCGCCTGCTCGGGGCCATCACCGCCATC
>DATMDY010000067.1:0-30855 GCA_035557335.1 Methyloceanibacter sp. | reverse complement strand
AGCGGCAAGGCGGAGATTAAAGTCGCGCTCGCCGACGGCAAGGAGTTTCCGGCCAAACTAATCCTTCAGGACGAGAAGACCGACCTCGCGGTGCTCAGGATCGACGCCAAGGGCGAAGAGTTCCCCTCCATCGCCTTTGCCGATTCCGACACGCTGGAGGTGGGCGATCTCGTGCTCGCTATCGGCGATCCGTTCGGCGTCGGCCAGACAGTGACCAGCGGTATCGTCTCGGCGCTCGCGCGCACCAAGATCGGCATCTCCGACTATCAATTCTTCATCCAGACCGACGCCGCCATCAATCCCGGCAATTCCGGCGGCGCGCTGGTCGACATGGACGGGCATCTGGTCGGCATCAACACGGCGATCTTCTCCAGAAGCGGCGGCTCCGATGGTATCGGCTTTGCCATTCCGTCCAACATGGTGAACCTCGTGGTGCAGTCGGCGCTGGCGGGCGGCACGGTGCAGCGCCCGTGGTTCGGCGCCTCGCTCCAGCCACTGACCTCCGACCTTGCCGAATCTCTCGGTATGGACCGTCCTTCCGGCGCGCTGATCACCAATCTTCACGCCAAGGGACCGGCGGCGCGCGCCGGGTTCAAGGCCGGCGACGTCGTGGTCGGCGTCGACGACAAGCAGGTGCAGGACCCGCAAGGCCTCCACTATCGCCTCGTGACTCAGGGCGTTGGCGGCGAGGTTGAGATCAGCGTCTTGCGCAAGGGCCAGACGGTCAAGGCCACGATAGCCTTGGTGCCGCCGATCGAGGAACCCGCGCGCGACACGCGTGAGCTTAAAGGCCGCCATCCTCTTGCCGGCACCAAGGTCGCCAATCTCTCGCCGGCCGTGGCCCAGGATCTCGGCATCGGCGACGATACACGCGAGGGCGTGGTGGTGCTGGAGGTCCAGCCGCGCACCGCCGCCGCCCGCCTGGGACTCAAGCGAGGCGACATCGTGGTCGGGGTCAATAATGAGAAGGTGACGTCGGTTGCCAATCTGACCGTGGTGCTCGAACTTGGTGGCGGCGCTTGGCGGCTGGCCGTCGAGCGTGGCGGTAAGGTGTTCAACGTCACCGTTCAGGGCTGATCCATGAAAAAGGTGGCCACACTGTTCGAGGCTGCCGGGCTTGCCGACACCGCCCCCCGGCCGCTCGCCGACCGCTTGCGGCCGGCCTCGCTCGATGAGGTGATCGGCCAGGATCATCTCCTCGGTGAGCAGGGCATTCTGAGCCGCATGGTCAAGGCCGGGCGGCTGTCTTCGGTGATCTTCTGGGGACCGCCGGGCACGGGCAAGACCACCGTGGCGCGCCTGCTGGCCGAGGTCACCGACCTGCATTTCGAGCAGCTCTCCGCCATCCATTCCGGCGTGTCCGACTTGCGCAAGGTGTTCGACGCGGCCCGCGCGCGGCGCGAGGAGGGGCGCGGCACGCTGCTCTTCGTCGACGAGATTCACCGTTTCAACCGGGCGCAGCAGGATGCATTTCTGCCGCATATGGAGGACGGCACCATCATCCTGATCGGAGCCACCACCGAGAACCCATCCTTCGAGCTGAACTCCGCGCTTTTGTCGCGCGCGAGCGTGCTGACCTTCAAGCGCCTCGACGAGGATGCGATCGAGGAGATTCTTGCCCGCGCCGATGCCCGTGAGGGTCGCAAGCTGCCGCTGACCGACGACGCCCGCGAAGCGCTCATCAACATGGCGGATGGCGACGGCCGCGGCGCCATCAACCTTGCGGAAGAAGTGTTTCTCGCCGCCGCCTCCGGTGCAAGGACTCCGATCGACCGTGAGGCCCTGATAGGGCTCGTGCAGCGCCGAGCGCCTCTCTACGACAAATCGCAGGACGGTCATTATAATCTCATCAGTGCCATGCACAAATCGGTGCGCGGCTCGGACCCGGATGCTGCGCTCTATTATCTCGCCCGCATGCTCGTGGGCGGCGAGGACCCGCTCTATATCGCGCGGCGCCTGGTGCGCATGGCGGTCGAGGATATCGGGCTTGCCGATCCACAGGCACTGGTTCAGGCCAATGCCGCCAAAGACGCTTACGACTTCCTCGGCACACCCGAGGGCGAGTTGGCGCTGGCGCAGGCCACAATCTACATGGCCACCGCGCCGAAATCGAACGCGGCCTACGTCGCTTTCGGCGCGGCGCGGCGCACGGCTGAGGAGAGCGGCTCGCTGCTGCCGCCCAAGCACATCCTCAATGCGCCGACGCGGCTGATGAAGCAGGAAGGCTATGGAAGCGGCTACGCCTACGACCACAAGGAGGAAGAGGCGTTCTCGGGCCAGAACTACTTCCCCGACGGCATGGCGCGGCAGAGCTTCTACGCGCCTACGGGACGCGGCTTCGAGCATGACATCAAGGAGCGCCTCGACCGCTGGGCCGAACTCCGCGCCAAGCGGCCGAAACGCGGCTAGGGCACTCTTAGCTCTTCAACTTAGATGTATCGACGGGAAGCTTGCGCAGGCGCACGCCGGTCGCGGCGAAGATCGCATTGGTGACCGCCGGCGCGATGGCCGAAGTACCGGGCTCGCCCATACCACCGGGTGCCTCGAAGTTCTTGAGGGTGTGAACGTCGATAGCGGGGATCTCGTTGATGCGCAAAGCCGGATAAGTGTCAAAATTGCTTTGCTCCACGCGGCCGTCCTTTAACGTAATCTCGCCGTGCAACGCGGCGGTGAGGCCGTAAATGATCGCGCTTTCGACCTGCGCCTCGATGGTGTCGGGATTGATCGCGATGCCGCAATCGACCGCGCAGGTGATGCGCTTGACGTTCACGACGCCATCCTTGGCGACTTCCACCTCGGCGACCTGCGCCATGTAAGTTCCGAATACTGTCTGTACGGAGACACCGCGACCTGCTCCTTGGGGCAGGGGCTCTCCCCAACCCGCCTTCTCGGCGGCGAGATCGAGCACGGCCTTGGCGCGCGGCGATTTGTCGAGCAGCGCGCGGCGAAATTCGACCGGGTCCTTCTTGGCCGCCGCGGCGAGCTCGTCGATGAAGCTCTCGACCACGAAGATATTGTGCGAGGGACCGACGCTCCGCCAGAACGCGGTGGGAATTCCCTTGGGCTCATTCCGTACATACTCGACCCGCACATTCGGCAGCGAATAGGGCAGCTCAACCGCGCCGTCAACGGTGTCGAAGTCGTAGCCGTCCTTGAAGGCCGGGGGCGCCCAGCGCGCGATGATGGACGATCCGCAGATACGGTGGCTCCAGGCAATTGGCGCACCCGAGGCATCAAGCCCCGCCGCCAGACGATCGTAGAAATAGGGGCGGTACATATCGTGCTGGACGTCTTCTTCGCGCGTCCAGACAATCTTCAGCGGTCCATCGACCTGCTTCGCAAAGGCCACCGCCTGGGCGATGAAATCGACCTCGAGCCTGCGGCCGAAGCCGCCGCCGAGCATGTGGTTATGTACGGTGACTTTCTCCGGCGGAAGCCCAGTGATCTGGGCTGCCACGGCTTGTGCCCGGGACATCACCTGGATCCCAACCCAGATGTCACAGCCGTCCGGCCGCACATGAACCGTGCAGTTCGGGGGCTCCATTGTGGTGTGAGCGAGGAAGGGAAGCTCATAGATGGCGTCGAGTTTCGCACTTGCGCCGGCCAAGGCACCGACCACGTCACCGTCATTGCGGGCGATCACGCCCTCCGTCTCGGACACCTTTGCCATCTCGGCGACGATGTCGGCGGTGGTGAGTTTCGCGTTCGGACCCTCGTCCCACGCGATGTTGAGCGCCTCCAAGCCCTTCTTGGCCGCACCCATATTGTCGGCGACGACGCACACGGCATTGTCGATTTTCAGCACCTGGCCCACGCCGTTGACGGCCAGCGCCTTGCTGTCATCGACGCTCTTCACCTTGCCGCCGAAAACTGGGCAGGCAGCCACAGTGCCGATCTTCATGCCTGGAATTTTGACGTCGATGCCGTAGACGGTGTCGCCGTTCACTTTGTCGGGCGTGTCGAGACGTTTGGCCGACGTGCCGATCAGGGTGAAGTCCTTCGGGTCCTTCAGCGCCACATTGCTTGGCGGCGGCACCGTGGCTGCCTTGTCCGCCAACGCGCCATAGGAAAGCGTTCGCCCGGTGGGCGTATGGATCACTTCGCCCTTTTCCGCCCGGCAGGTGCTGGCATCGACCCCCCAGGTGGCGGCAGCGGCGGCAATCAATAAGGTTCGCGCGGTCGCACCGGCTTCGCGGAGTGGCTGATAGAAGGCGCGGATCGATGTCGAACCGCCGGTGACCTGAAAGCCGACGAGGGAATTGCCGTAGAGCTTATCGCTGGGGGGCGCTTGCGCCACCTGCACCTGCGACAGGTCGACCTCGAGCTCTTCTGCGAGCAGCATTGGGCAGGACGTGAACGTGCCTTGTCCCATCTCAACCTGGGGAATAATCAGCGTCACGCTGCCGTCCTGGCCGATGCGGATAAAGGCGTCCGGCTCGAAACTGATGGTGGCAGCCGCGCTTCGGGGCGTGAAGAGAGATGGCATACTGAAGCTGAGCAGCAACCCGCCGCCGGCTGCGGCGCCCGCCAGCAGAACGGCGCGGCGGGAAAGGC
Source organism: Methyloceanibacter sp. (assembly GCA_035557335.1). Taxonomy (GTDB): domain Bacteria; phylum Pseudomonadota; class Alphaproteobacteria; order Rhizobiales; family Methyloligellaceae; genus Methyloceanibacter. The sequence continues at coordinate 26,301 of DATMDY010000067.1, read as the reverse complement.
CGGATCTCTCGGGGGGGCCGGCCTCGGCTTCAGGCTTTATTGGTCGGCCCAGCACGATCAACCACCTTGGCTTGGGGCGTGAGAGTCCTTGGCGGCCTGCTTAATTGCCTTGCGGATACGGACATAGGTGCCGCAGCGGCAAATATTGCCGGCCATGGCCGCGTCGATATCGGCATCGGTCGGATTGGGGTTGGTTGCGATCAGCGCCGACGCCGACATGATCTGGCCTGGCTGGCAGTAGCCGCACTGAATGACCTCGAGGTCGAGCCATGCTTTCTGGATTTTCTGACCGGCGGGGGTCTCGCCGATCGCCTCGATCGTGGTGATTTCGGACTCGCCGATGCTTCCGACCGGAAAGACGCAGGAGCGCACAGCATTGCCGTTCAAGTGCACGGTGCACGCCCCGCACAGCGCCTTGCCGCAGCCGAACTTGGTCCCGGTCATACCCAGCACGTCGCGCAGCACCCAAAGCAAGGGGATATCGCCGTCGACGTCTACCGCATGATCGGTACCATTGATTTTGATTTCAAAGGGCATCGCGATCTCGGTCTGCTGACCATAGCACTCTCGTGGGCCGGCGCAATCGCGGTGTTGCTTTTAGCGGAGACTCCCTCCGTCCACTTTCCGCGCGATGTCGGCGGCGAATTTGACGGTCTCCTCCTCGACGTGCCAACGCAGGAAGAGCGGCAACAGGCCGAGGAAGCCAACGGAACCCAGCATCGTGGGCATGCGCGTCTCGACCGTGCAAGTGAACGTGGCGCTCTTGGCGTCCCTTGGCTCGACCTCGAGCATCCAAATGACCTCGATCGTGGCAGGAACCACGTGGAGGACATACACACGCGTTTCCGGCGAATGCATGAGGACACGGTCGGCCGAAGCCTCTTTGGCAAGATAATGCTGGACCAGCAGTTGTCCGCCGATGCTTTCGACATTGACCATGCCGAACGTTCCGCCTTCGCGGAAGGTGCCGGCGGCGCGATGGGCCCGCGCGCATGCCTGGTATTCGCGATCGGTCATCGTGGAGAGCCACTGCGCGAGGTCGATGCGATCTGCAGGGTGGTCGATCACTGCCTGGGACGAGCGCTTCACCGATTGTGTATTGGCCATCGTTAGATACCTTCCTAGCGCAGCTGGATATTGAGCAGAAAGTCGAAGGCCTTGCCGAAGGGTGGCCGGAACAGATCGGCAAGATTGAACCGCCCCTGGTGGAACACGGCCCTGGCGTGGCTCATGGTCTTGAAGCCCTCGAAGCCATGATAGGTGCCCATGCCGCTCGGTCCGATGCCGCCGAACGGGAGATCGTCCTGCACGTAATGCAGGATGGTGTCGTTGATGAGCACCCCGCCTGACGTCGTCCGCTCCAGGACCCGGCGCTGCGATTCCGCGTCGTTGCCGAAGAAGTAGAGCGCGAGCGGCCGCGGGTGTGCGTTGACATAGGCGATCGCATCGTCCAGTCCGTCATAGGTGACGACCGGCAAGATTGGGCCGAAAATCTCTTCCTTCATCACCGCCATCTCGTCCGTTACGTCGAGCAACAGGGTCGGCGGGAACATGCGCGAGTGCGAGCCGGTTTGCTTCCGGGTCCCAAGTTCGATCACGCGGGCACCTTTGGCTTTCGCATCCTCCACCAGTCCTGACAGGCGTGCGAAGTGATGGTCGTTGAGAATTGAGGTGTAATCGGCATTGTCGGCAATGTTGGGGTAGAGCGTGTCGACCTCTTGGCGGTAGGCCTCGACGAAGTTTTCAGTTTGGCCTTTTGCCACCAGGAGATAGTCAGGCGAAACACAGATCTGACCGCCATTAGCGAGCTTTCCATAGGCGATGCGTCGCGCCGCGGTCTGTAGCGAATAGCCCTCATCGATAATGATGGGCGACTTACCGCCGAGCTCCAGCGTCACCGGCACCAAGTTCTCGCTCGCCGCGCGCATGACGGCCCGGCCGACCGGCGTGCTGCCGGTGAAGAACAAATGGTCGAAGGGGAGGCTGGAAAATGCTTTGCCGACCTCGGCGTCGCCGGTCACGACGGCGAGTTGCTCCTCGTCGAACGTCTCCGCCAGCATGGCGGCAAGCAGCTCCGTGGTCGCGGGTGTCATCTCCGACGGCTTCAGCATCACCCGGTTGCCGGCGGCAAGCGCTGTGGCGAGGGGAGTCAAGGCTAATGAAACGGTGAAGTTCCAGGGCGCAACGATGCCAACCACGCCGAGCGGCTGGTACATGATCTTTGCCGAGGCTGGCTTGAAGATGGCCGCCACGTGACGCCGCTCGGTGCGCATGAAGTGCCGTAGCTTGCCGTGCAGATAGTTGATCGCGCCAATCGTCGTGCCCAAATCGAGCATCAGGGACTCTTGGCGGGACCTGTGGCCAAAATCGGCGTCCAACGCGGCGATGAAGGCGTCCTGGCGCGCCAGAATGGCTTGCTTGAGTTTTGTCAAGTCGGCCCGGCGCTGTTGCAGCGTCGGTGCGCCGTCCCGCAGGAAAGCGGCGCGTTGGCGGGCGAGCGTGTCGTGTAGGCCGGGGGTGGGTTCTTTTTTTGTCACGGCGTTCATTTGAGTATCCTTTCACGGGGCAGATCAGTACCGGGTCCAGTCGGCGCCGGCGGGAATTGGGGACAATTGAAAGAGAGGCGCTGAGCTGTTCAGCATTTGGGGCTCGATACGTGCCTCCGGTGATGTGAAGGTGACGATCGCGGCCACCAAGATATTGATGGCCGCTATTGCCAATGCGCTGCCCACGATCGCGTGGGATGAGGTCATGTGGACATTCTACGCTCCAACCATGGGACCAAACGCGGCCGCGGTCGAGATCCAAACGGCCGCCAGACTGACGAGGGCTCCCGCCAGGCTCGACACGAGCACATAGGGGAATGAATTGTCGGTGTCGGCATCCTCCATGGAAGCCACTGTGTTTATGGTGTTCATCTCGAAGTCTCCTTTAGCTACGGGTTAACTTGACAGTGTCTAGTTAAGGATGGGACTTGACAGTGTCAAGTCCATACGCCAAATAATTTCCTGCCATGCGAAAAGAGACCGATCTCCGCCAAAAAGTGCTGAAGGCGAGCCTTGCTGTGATCGAGGAGGGCGGTCTCGACCGGCTCAGCCTGCGCGAGGTGGCGCGCAAAGCCGGGGTGAGCCACCAGGCGCCCTACCATTATTTCTCCGACCGCGAAGCGATCCTCGCCGCCATCGCCGGCGATGGATTCGCCAAGCTCGGACAATCGCTCATGCGCGCCGCCGGAGCAGGGGACGACCCTGTCAAAGCGATGGAGGCCATGGGCAAGGCCTATGTCGATTTCGCCATCCGGTATCCTGCCTATTTTCAGGTGATGTTCCGGGCCGACGCGGTCCCGCTCGAGCGCTATCCCGATGTACGCAAGCAGGAAGAGGAGGCCTTCGGCAAATTGGTCGAGGGGATAGACAAGGCTTTTACCGGTGAGGTTCCTGAAACGCGGCGGGGGATTGCCATAGCCGCCTGGGCCATGGTCCACGGACTCGCGACTCTCATTCTTGAAGGGAGCTTGGCGCGCAAGGCCGGCGTGCCGAAGTCGCGGCAGAAACAGCTCGCCGAGGAGGCGATCGGGACATTTACGAGCCTTCTGGCGAGGCGCGGAGCGTGAGCCGTGACAAAACCACGGACGACGCATTGCGGCGCACGGTGCTCATCGTGGCGCTGCTCAATCTCGCTTATTTCGGCGTCGAGTTCGCCGTGGCGCTCGCCATCGGCTCGGTGTCGCTGTTTGCCGACTCCATCGATTTCCTGGAAGACGCTTCGCTCAATCTGCTGATTCTGCTCGGGCTCGGCTGGACCGCACCCCGCCGCAGACTGCTCGGCAAGATCATGGCGGGCATTCTGCTCGTGCCGGCGCTTGCCACGCTATGGACCGCGGCGCAAAAACTCGCTTTGCCGGTCGCACCCGCGCCCGTGCCGATGGCCATCACCGGCGCCGGTGCGCTGGTCGTGAACTTCGTCTGCGCCACCCTGCTGATGCGCTATCGCCATCATGGCGGCAGCTTGAGCCTCGCCGCCTTCCTCTCCGCACGCAACGACGTGCTCGCCAACGTGGCGATCATCCTGGCTGGCCTAATCACCGCCTATACGCTGTCGATCTGGCCCGACATGATCGTGGGCTTGAGCATCGCCGCCATCAATGCCGATGCCGCGCTCAAGGTGTACAAGGCGGCACAGAAGGAGACCGACATTGCGCAGGCCGCGCCCTAGCCGCTAGAACAGCCGGCAAAGGATGGACCCATGACCGCGTTCCTACTCGTATTTCTCGGCGGCGGCATCGGCGCCTTGTTCCGGCACGGCGTCAATGTCGCGGTGTTCCGGGCGCTCGGCCCGGGCTTCCCGTGGGCAACGCTGATCGTCAATGTGAGCGGCTCCTTCCTGATGGGCCTGCTAGCCGGCTATCTCGCCTTCCGCGCCGGCGGAGGCCTGACGCAACATGCAAGGCTCTTCCTCGCCACCGGCGTGCTCGGCGGCTACACCACCTTCTCGGCCTTCTCCATGGATGCCGCGCTGCTCATGGAGCGTGGGGAGATGTCGCAGGCGCTCGCTTATGTGCTGGGGTCGGTGCTGCTCTCGATCCTCGGCCTGTTCATAGGCCTGTGGCTGATGCGGGTGCTGACTTGATGGCGCGAGCCGCGAGCGCCGTCGCCAATCGAACCGTTGGCCGTGACGAGGACGGCATGCGGCTCGACCGCTGGTTCAAAACCCATTACGCCACGCTGCCGCATAGCCGCCTGGAGAAGCTGCTGCGCACCGGGCAGGTGAGGGTGGATGGCGGGCGCGTCAAGGCGAGCACCAGGCTTGCCGCCGGCCAGACCGTGCGTGTGCCGCCGCTCCCCGACGTGCCGCCTCCGTCAGCGCCGAAGCATGCGCTTTCCAAAGCCGACCGCGCCTTTCTGAAATCCATCACCCTCTACGAAGACGACGATCTCTTGGTGCTGAACAAGCCGTCAGGGATCGCCGTGCAGGGCGGCACCAAGACCGCACACCATATCGACCGGCTGCTTGAGGGCCTGGGCGACGGGCCTGAGACACGGCCGCGGCTCGTGCATCGACTCGATCGCGATACCTCGGGCGTGCTGGTGATCGCCAAGCGCCGTTCCGTAGCGGCCAAGCTCGGCCGCGCCTTTCAGACCCGCTCGGTGCGCAAGATCTATTGGGCGCTCGTACATGGCGTGCCCAAGCCGCCTCAGGGCAAGATCGAGGCGGCGCTGGTGAAGGCGGCGGGGCCCGAGGGCGACCGCGTGCGCAAGGCGCGCCCCGGCGAGCAGGACCGCGCGCAATCGGCGGTGACCCATTATGCCGTGGTGGACAGGGCCGGCCAGAAGGTGGCGTTCCTGTCGCTCAAGCCCGTGACCGGCCGGCAGCACCAGCTACGCGCCCATATGGCCATTCTCGGCCATCCCATAATCGGCGACGAAAAATATCACGGCGACCGCGATCTGCCCGAAGGCGTGCCGAACAAGCTCCATCTGCATGCCCGGCGCATCAGCTTTCCGCATCCGTCCGGCGAGGGAACGGTCGATATCACCGCGCCTTTGCCGGAGCATCTGCGCGAGAGCTTTGCCCTGTTCGGTTTCGAGGCTGGTCATGCAGCCGACCGCGAGGATAGCGCGTTGTAATGCGGTCAAGAGTCTACGGAGGCTAAAGATGCTTGGAAAAGGTAGTTGGTTCGTTCGCTTTGCCCAATTTGTCTCCCATGTCACCGGCAGCCCGACGGCCTTCATGGTCGCAACCGGCGCGATCCTGCTCTGGGCTCTTTCCGGGCCTCTATTCGGGTTCAGCGATACTTGGCAACTCATGGTGAACACGACGACGACAATCGTCACCTTCCTCATGGTGTTCGTCATCCAGAACACGCAGAACCGCGACACAACCGCCATGCAGATCAAGCTCGACGAGCTGATCCGGGTGACTAAAGGCGCGCGGAACGTGCTGCTCGATCTCGAGGAACTCGACGAGGCGGAGCTGGAAAAGGTCCGGGAAGACTACGAACGATTGGCACGAAAGCAAAAGCCCGGCGGCAAGCGGCTCCGACCGGCCAAGACGGCGACCGGAAAACCCGGCGCCGGTAAACGCTAGGAGGTTTCGTGCATCAGGCGGATCAGCGCCCCAAAAGATTTTATGAGACGGTCTCGGTCGAGCGCGAGAAGGGAGGGTACGCCCTTCGTCTCGACGGCAAGCCTATACGCACGCCCCTGAAGAAGCCCTTGGCGCTGCCCACGCGGGCGCTGGCCGAGGCGGTAGCGGAGGAATGGCGCGCGCAAGGCGAACGCATCGATCCCGAGACCATGCCGCTCACCAAGCTCGCCAACAGCGTCATCGACGGCGTGCATGGCAACGAGGAAGCGGTGATCGACGACATCATGGCTCATGCCGCGTCCGATTTGCTTTGCTACCGCGCGGACGGGCCGCAAGGGCTGGTGGCGGCGCAACAGGCACAGTGGGACCCCGTGTTCGACTGGGCCAAGGACGCGCTCGACGCGCCGTTCACACTTGCCGAAGACGTGGTTCATGTGACACAGCGGCAAGCTTCGCTCGACCGGATCAAAGAGCGGCTTCTAGGGTTCGATGCCTTCAACCTCGCCGCGCTGCATGTGATGACGGGGCTCACCGGCTCGGCCCTGCTGGCGCTGGCCGTGGCGCTTGGGCGGCTTACGCCGGAGGAGGCGTGGAAGGCCGCGCATGTGGACGAGGACTGGCAGATCGGTAAATGGGGCGATGATGAAGAGGCCGCGTCGCGCCGCGCGCGTCACTGGCGCGATTTCGACGCCGCTACGCGTCTGCTGGAGCTGTTACGGGATCAATCCAAATAAAATTGTCATTGCCCGGCTTGACCGGGCAATCCAGTAACCCCTGTCTTCATTGATAAATGATGGTGGTGGTTACTGGATGCCCGCTTTCGCGGGCATGACAAAGGAAGAGTGGGGATTATGGTGGGGTCTGCCGTTCGATCTTGTCGAGACCCGAGGCGATGTCGGCGATCTTCTCGCAATGCCGCCACAGCGCCTTGATCTCAGCCCGCCGCAGCCGCCGCGCGATGGGATGGGCGAGGAGGTCGTAGACCCTGGCGCATTGGATCGGCGCCAGCTTGATGCCGGAGACCGTCTCCGAGTCGCCGGGGCGGGAAAGCTGCTCCTCGGTCACCAGCCGCGCCTTGATGTCGGCGATCTCCTCGCCGACCGCGCGGTAATAGAGGCCAAGCCCGATCCCAAGCAGGATGGCGGCAGCCAATAAAGCGGCGATGAGCCCGACGCGCATGAAATCGCCCCCAACCTCAAGCCGTTCCCTCGCATTAAGCATGCCCCGTTTACGCCTCGTGGGCAACGCCCCCGCAAGTGGCCCATTTGCGGGGAATCGCCCCCATGCTATGCACCGTGAGCCCGCGACTCATGGGGAGCCCATGAAAGAAGTCCTTGAAGAGCTTGAAGTGCGCCGCGAAAAGGCGCGCGCCGGCGGCGGCGCGGCTCGCATCGAGGCGCAGCACAAGCGCGGCAAGCTGACCGCGCGCGAGCGCCTCGGCCTGCTGCTCGACGAAGGCTCCTTCGAGGAGTTCGACATGTATGTCGAGCACCGCTGCACCGATTTCGGCATGGAGAAGACCAAGGTGCCGGGCGACGGTGTGGTCACCGGCTGGGGCACCATCAACGGCCGCGTCACTTACGTGTTTGCCAAGGACTTCACCGTATTCGGCGGGTCGTTGTCGGAAGCGCACGCCAACAAGATGATCAAGATCCAGGACATGGCGCTGCAGAACCGCGCGCCGATCATCGGCCTGTTCGACGCGGGCGGCGCGCGCATCCAGGAAGGCGTGGCGGCACTTGGCGGTTATGGCGAGGTGTTCCTGCGCAACGTGCTGGCCTCCGGCGTCATCCCGCAGATCAGCGTGATCATGGGGCCCTGCGCCGGCGGCGACGTCTATTCGCCGGCCATGACCGACTTCATCTTCATGGTGAAGGACACCTCCTACATGTTCGTCACCGGTCCCGACGTGGTGAAGACGGTGACCAAGGAGGAGGTGACCGCCGAGCAGCTCGGCGGCGCCATCGTCCACACGACGAAGTCGTCGATCGCCGACGGCGCTTATGACAACGACCTTGAGGCGCTGTTGCAGATGCGCCGGCTGATGGACTTCCTGCCGTCGAGCAATCTCTCGGGCGTGCCGGAGTTGCCGACGCGCGATCCGTGGGACCGTCTGGAGCCGTCGCTCGACACGCTGATCCCCGACAATCCCAATAAGCCCTACGACATCAAGGAGCTGATCCATAAGGTCGTTGACGAGGGCGATTTCTTCGAGATCCAGGCGGCGTTCGCGCCCAATATCGTGGTGGGCTTCGCCCGCATGGAAGGCCGCACCATCGGCATCGTCGCCAACCAGCCGATGTTCCTGGCCGGCGTGCTCGACAGTGACGCCTCGCGCAAGGCGGCGCGCTTCGTGCGCTTTTGCGACTGCTTCAACATTCCGCTGGTCACCTTCGTCGACGTGCCGGGCTTTCTGCCGGGCACCGATCAGGAATATGGCGGCCTCATCAAGCACGGCGCCAAGCTGCTGTTCGCCTTCACCGAGGCTACCGTGCCGAAGGTGACGGTCATCACGCGCAAGGCCTATGGCGGCGCTTACGATGTTATGTCGTCAAAGCATATCAGGGGCGACGTAAACTATGCCTGGCCCACGGCCGAGATCGCGGTGATGGGCGCCAAGGGCGCGGTCGAGATCCTGTACCGCGCCGAGCTGTCCGATCCCGCCAAGATCAAGAAGCGCATCGACGAATATCAGACGCGCTTCGCCAATCCGTTCGTGGCGGCGGAGCGGGGCTATATCGACGAGGTGATCCTGCCGCACGGCACGCGCAAGCGCGTCGCCCGCGCACTACAGATGCTGCGCAACAAGCGCGTCGAGAACCCCTGGAAGAAGCACGACAACATCCCGCTTTAGAGAGGCCGCACCATGGAGCAATTGCGCGCAGACTATTGTGTCGTGGGTGCGGGTTTTGCGGGGCTTTCGGCGGCAAGGCGGCTGCTGCAGGGAGGAAAATCGGTCGTGCTGCTTGAAGCACGCGACCGCGTCGGCGGCCGCGTTTGGAACCGGAAGGCGGACGACGGCACCGTCGCTTCGGTCGGCGGCACGTGGCTCGGCAAAGGGCAGGAAAGAATGTTCGAGCTCTGCCGCGAGTTCGGGCTCGAAGTCTATCCCCAGTACGAACAGGGCGACAATGTCGCCCATCTCGGCGGCAAGAATCGTCGCTATCGCAAATATCCCAACGTGGGTCCGTTTGCCCTCGTCAGCTTGGGGCTCGCCTTCTGGCGTTTGGATCGCATTCTGAAACGCCTGCCGCGTGACGGGGCTTGGCGGGGAGACGCGGCGAGCGCGCTCGATGCACAGACCTTGGGGGCATGGTCTGAGTCGTTTTGGAACGTGCCTTCGCCCACGGGACGAAAACTGCTTCGCACCACGATGACGGTGTTGTTTTGTGTCGATCCGGATGAGGTCTCGCTGCTTGGCTCGATGGTGCTCGCCCGCGGCGGTGGGGGTTTCGAATACTATGTCGACTCCACGAACACCGAGACGCATCTGATCGACGGCGGATCGCCGGCGCTCGCCAATCGCTTGGCCGCTCAGCTCGGCGAGGCGCTGCACCTCTCGTCGCCGGTGCGGCGCATCGAGCAGACAAGCGCCGGCGTGCGCGTCATTGGCGACCGGCAGACGGTCGAGGCGCGGCGCGTCATCGTGGCGGTGCCGCCATACCTTGCCAGCCGCATCGATTACGATCCGGCGCTTCCCGCCGTGCAAACGCAATTGCTTCGCCGCATGTTGAGCGGCTCCGTCATCCGCGGTATCACCATCTATGACGAGCCGTTTTGGCGCAAAGACGGGATGAGCGGCATGAGCGTCGCCCCAGACCTGCCCGTTCCGGTCACCATCGATCAGACGCCTCGCTCAGGCTCGCCCGGCATTCTCAGCAGTTACATGTTTGGACCAGGGGCGACTAAGGCGGCGGCCCTCGAGCCCGAAAAGCGCCGGGACATCTGGCTTCGTGCGCTGGCCGCGCGCTTTGGGCCCAAGGCACTCACGCCGCGCGCCTATATGGAAACGGATTGGGCCGCGCAAGAGTGGTCGCTCGGCGGCATGATCGCGCACTACGCTCCAGGCGTGTTCACCATGTATGGAGAAGCGCTGGGCAAGCCCTCGGGCCGCATTCACTGGGCCGGGACCGAATACGCCAAGGAGATGCATGGCCTGATGGAGGGCGCCGTGCGCTCCGGCGAAAGCGCCGCCGTGCAAGTCATGACCGCCGCAGCGTAGCACCAACATCCCGCTGTGATATGACTTGGGAAAATGCGAAACTACTCAACCGAAACACCAAGGGGAGTGCAGTAGAATGAAACGTACGCATGCAACGATCGGCTTTGCCACCTTTCTCGGCGCCGCGCTGGCCGCGGGCTCGGCCCTGGCGGTGACCGCCCATTCCCCCACCGGCCATCTCAATGTGCGCAGCGGCCCGGGCTTCCAGTTCCCGGTGGTCAATCAGATCGGGCAGGGCGTCAATGCCCAGGTCACCGGCTGCGTGTCCGATTATTCCTGGTGCAGCGTGGCGCTTCCCGACGGCACCACCGGCTGGGCCTCGGCGCCTTATCTCGTCACCCAGGCCACCACACCGCCCAAAAATCTCCAGGTCGCCGGCGCCGCGCTCAACATTCCCGTGGTCGTACCCACGAACACCGGCTCGAACGTCGTCGCCACGCCGCCGGTCGGCGCGATGGTCGCAGTCCCGCCCACGGTCGGCTTCGTCATGCCGATCGCTCCACCGCCCGAGGTCATCACCTATGTGACGCGGCAGACGGTGGCGCCGGTGATCGTCAATGGCGAAGTGATGGTCGGCGCGGTGCTGCCGATGGCGGCGCCGGCCTATGACATCCCGGCCTCGCCCTACGACTATTCCTACATCAACGGGCAAAGGGTGCTGATCGAGCCCACCGCGCGGAAGATCGTCTACGTCTTCAGATAGAAGGCCGTCTTTGAGGTGGGCCGGGCCGAGAGCAATCTCATCGTCTTGGCTCTTTTGAGCGGATGGGCCGCCTCGTGCTTTGCCACGGGCGCGAGGGCTGAGACGTCGTCTCCGCCTAACGGCTTCGCGTACACGGCCGTCGCCACGCTCACCTCGGACTATATCTATCGCGGCGTCTCGCAGAGCGCCGGTAATCCGGCTGTCCAAGGTTATGTCGAGGCCACGCATAAGCTGCTTTATGCGGGCTTCTGGGCCTCGAATGTCGATTTCGGCAAGCAGCGGAACCGCGCCGGGAACTTGCAAGAGGCAGCCAATCTGGAGCTCAGCCCCTATGCCGGAATCAGACCGAAATGGCGGGGTATCAGCTTCGATTTCGGCGTCGCGTATTATGCCTATCCGGACTCGTTCCGGCCGGGCGAGTTCAACTATGTGGAGTTCGACGCCGTGGCCGAGTACGCCATGTTCGACAAGCTCACCTTTCGCGGGGTGGTCTGGTGGTCGCCGGACGAGTCCACTACGAACGACGAACTCCAAGGCACCGAGTTCTCCGCGAGCTATGTCTTGAAACCGGTGTGGATCATAACCCCGACGGTCAGCGCGCTGATCGGCAGGCAGTGGGGTGAGGGGAACGACGAAACCTATACCTATTGGAACGCGGGGTTGACCCTCGCGATGAGCAGTCGTCCGGCCCTGTTTTTCGACGTCCGGTATTGGGACACGGATCTTGAGGACTGCATCGATGCGGCATCTTTCCAATGCGGTCCGCGGGTGGTCGGCTCCTTGACGGCATCCTTCTAGGCGTCGCGCCGCATGGCACCGTCACGCTATATTCCGGATGACATGACAGACAGGTTCGGGAGGTAAACATGAATATTCGAACTCTTTATACGCTGCTCGCCGTTCTCGGCGGCGCGATGCTTCTGCCGTCGCATGCTATGGCCGAGGCGCCGGTCGCCACGGCCGTATTCAAATGCGACGGCGGCAAGACGATCGACGCGACCTTTTATGCCGACTCTGTCGATCTGAAACTCAGCGACGGCCGTAGCATGAAGGTACCGCAAGCCATGTCCGCCTCCGGCGCGCGTTACGCCAACAAGGACGAGACCTTCGTGTTCTGGAACAAGGGCGACACGGCATTCGTCACCGAAGGCAAGGACGGCAAGGAGACCTTTTCGGGCTGCGTCACCGGCAAATAACCGAAGGCATTATCGCCGCACACCGATGGTGACGAGATATTGGCGCGGCATGGCAACGCCGAGATCGCCGGCAAATGTTTCGTGATAGGCGATGAAGTCGCGTTCCAGCTCCTTCCGTCGTTCAGGCTCGCAGGCGGCGGCGACGGTCTTGGTCGGCCCGTAGCCCTCAACGAACACTTTCCATGCGGCCTTGCCGCTAGGGAGCCGCAGCGTGGTCACGCCAGTCTCGAATTTTAGGTCGAAGGCGTCGCCCAGCAATTCGCGCACCCGCTCCAGTTTGCCCCATTCGAACGGCGATGGTGGCGGGTTGGCCGGCGGCGGTGGCATATAAGGGCGCATCACCTTGAACAGCCCTTCGATGGTGTCGCCCGGCGGCCAGGTGCAGAGCGCAAGCCGTCCACCTTTGCGGCATACGCGGGCAAGCTCGCGCGCGGCGTCTTCGGGGCGCGCAACGAACATCACGCCGAAGGTCGAGGTCACCACGTCGAAGTGACGATCGGCAAAGTTGAGCTGCTCGGCGTCACCCACGCGGAAGTCGATGTCGGGGGCAAGCTGTTTCGCTGCGTCGATAACGCCTGCGCCGATATCGATGCCCGTCACCTGTGCCCCGCGTGCTGCGAGACGCCGCGCCGTCCAGCCTGTGCCGGTGGCCACATCGAGACAGGTCTCGCCGGGCTTTGGCGCAACACGGGCGACGGCATGGTCTATTGCGTCGGCGATGGTCTCGCTCACCCGATCATAGGCGGCGCCGCCCGATCCCCAGGTCGCGGCGGCCTTTTCGTTGTGCGGTCGCACGGTCATGACGCCTCCGAAGGTGGAATATCTTCCAAGCATATCGAAAATACTGGAATAGTTATCCCAAGATCATGGTGGCCGAGAGGCACGTCCCAGGCTAATTTCGCAAGCTGACTCGGGGGAATAAGGGGTGCTTAGGCCTTACCTCATCGCCGGTTTGCTGTGCGTGGCCCAAGCCCTGGCTTTGGGGGCCATGCCGGCTTGCGCGGAGGATCAGGGGCCGTCCGTCACCCTGCCGGTCGTTCCAGAACCGGCCGCGCCATCCGCCACGCCCACCACGCCCGATACTTCGGCCGTGCATGCCATCGAGCCGTCGCCCGTCGTCGAGCCTCCTACTGACGAGACGCCCGCGATCGAACCGGTATCACCACCGTCGACACCGCACCCCGTTGTCGAACTCATCAAGACCAAGCTTGCCGATGCCGATCTGCGCAAAGACGCCAATGAAGGAGACCTCGCCGCGATCGAGGCCTTCTATGCGGCGCGAACAGAGGGCCCTCTCTGGACGACGGAGATGGGGTTCTCGGCGAAAGGACAAGCGGTCCTGTCCGAGATCGAGAAGGCCGACGATTGGGGCCTCGACAAGACGGCCTTTGAGTTGCCTCAAGCCGGCGCGCTGCCCACGAGCGCGGACGCGCAAGCCCTCGCCGAGATCAAGCTCGATCTCGCCATTCTCAAATATGCCCGCTTCGCGCGCGGCGGACGGTTCGTGCCGATCGACATCAGCGGATTGTTCGATCAAGAGCCGCCGCTGCGCGATCCCAAGACAGTCTTGACCGAGATCGCCGTGGAGGACGCGCCAGACGTCTATCTTCAATCGCTGCATCCCAAGCACGAGGGTTTCGCGCATCTGCGCCAGGCGCTGCTCGAAGCCCGCGGCAAGGACGAAGAGGACGTCAAGACGGATGCCAACGTGGTGGCGATCAAGCGGATCGTCCTCAACATGGAGCGCTGGCGTTGGCTGCCGGAGGATCTCGGCGCGATCTATATCTGGATCAACACGCCGGAATACATGCTTTACATGATCAAGGACGGGAAGCCGATCTACACGGACAAGACTCTGGTCGGCACGATCAGCAACGCCACGCCGGTGTTCTCAGCCGACATGGGGACGGTGGTGTTTAATCCGGAATGGATTGCGCCTCGCTCAGTGCTGAAGGAGGCGCTTCTGCCGCCTCTGCGCAAGAAGAACTACAACTTCCTCAAGAAGCATCGGTTTTCGGTGAGCTATGGCGGCAAGCCGGTCAACGCGGCCAAGGTCAAATGGAACAGCGTGAATATCCATAATTACACCTTCATCCAGAAGCCGGGTCCCGGCAACAATCTCGGCAAGATAAAATTCCTCTACCCCAACAAGCATGACGTCTACATGCACGACACGCTGCCGGTGCGGAAAAAGGTCTTCGAGAAATCGGCCCGCGCCATCGGCTATGGTTGCGTGCGCATGGAGAAGCCGCAACAATTCGCCGAACTGCTTCTGTCCGAGGATCAGGAATTGCCTAAAGCCAAGGTGAAGGAGTTGTGGGACAAGAGCATCAACCAGGCCGTCACGATCAAGGGCACGATCCCCGTGCACACGACCTATTTCACGGCGGCCGCGGATGGCGAAGGCAAGGTCAAGACGTTTACCGATCTCTATGGGCTCGACCGCAAGCTCGCCACGGCGATGTATGGAGACACCACGGGCTTTCCGTTGCCGCCGCCGGAGGTCAAGCAGCGGCGCGCCGTGGGCACGTCGGTTTCGGTGAGCCGGCCGTCGTCGGGCGCCATTGCCGACTCGCTGGGCGGCTTCTTGGATTAGTAACTCGGTCCTGGAAAAGCTCCGAACCGCTTGAAATCCCCCACAAGGCTGATATCCCTTTTTGGCGCCGATCGGGGCGCAATTTCGCCCATTCCCACGGCTAAAAGCCCCTCGGCAACGGTCCGTTCACGGGCCTCAGGCAATAACCATATCGGCCATGTTCAAGCGCCTTTTCATTGCCGCCGTCCTCATCGCCCTGTTTCTCGGGGGCGTCGCCTATTTCCAGATGGTCTTCAAGCCGGCGATGATCGCCGACTTCGTCGGCAAGATGGCGCCGCCGCCGGCCACGGTGACGGCCGAGCCGGCCAAGACCGAGACCTGGATTGCCCGGGTGCATTCGATTGGCACTCTGGTCGCCATCGAGGGCGTGGAGGTGGCACCGCAGCTCGGCGGCACCGTCATAGATTATTTCTTCGATAGCGGGCAGGAGGTGAAGCAGGGCGAGAAGCTTGTCCAGCTCGACATTTCGGTGGAAGAGGCGGATCTGGTCAGCGCCAAGGCCACGCTGCACGAGGCCGATCTCTCTCGGGAGCGGCAAGCAAATCTCGTGGAGAAGGGGGCTGTGTCACAGGCCATCCTCGATACCTCCACCGCCAAGCGCGACTCGGCGGCGGCGGCAATGGCACGCATCCAAGCGATCATCGCGCAGAAAACCATCACCGCGCCGTTTACCGGGAAGCTCGGCCTGCGCCGGGTGGAGAAGGGGCAATATGTGTCGCCAGGCCAGGCGCTGGTCTGGCTCCAGGCGCTCGATCCGATCTGGGTCGATTTCCCCGTGGCCGAAAGCGAGGTCGCCAAGTTCAAGATTGGGTCCAAGATCGAGCTGACCGTCGATACATATCCTGGTGAAGTGTTCAAAGGCGAAGTCGAGGCGCTTGACGCACGCCTGAGCCAAGATGCGCGCACTCTGATGGTGCGCGGCACGCTGCCAAACCCAGAGCGTAGGCTGCTGCCCGGCATGTTCGCCAACACCGCCGTGCTCGCCGGCGAGCCGCGGGAGCTCGTCACCGTGCCGCGCACGGCGCTGACCTACAGTCTCTACGGCGATAGCGTATGGGTGGTGAAGGAGGGCGCGCCGGAAGAGAACGCGCAGCCGACCGCCTCGGCCGAAAGCGCCGGTGCGGCGATCGCCGCCGATGCGCCGGAGGCGCCGAAGCTTACCGCCGAACGGCGTTTCGTGCGCGTCGGGCAGACGGAAGAGGGCAGGATCGCCATCCTCGAAGGCATCAAAGCCGGCGAGCAGGTGATAACCAGCGGTCAGCTCAAGCTCCAGCCCGGCGCCGCCATCAAGGTCGATAACGCCGATGCGCTGAAACCGCCGGCGGAACTCCCCAAACAGTAACCGCCATGAGCTTCACCGATATCTTCATCAAGCGGCCGGTGCTCGCCACTGTGGTCAGCCTGTTGATCCTGCTGATTGGCGCGCAGGCGGGCTTCAAGCTGCCAATCCGGGAATATCCCGAGCTGTCCAACACCACGATCACGGTGATGACCACCTATCCCGGCGCCAATGCCGACCTGATTCAGGGTTTCATCACCGTGCCCATTCAGCAGGCGGTGGCGAGCGCGGAAGGGATCGACACGCTGGTCGCCACGTCCACGCAGAATGTGAGCACGGTCACGCTCAACCTGAAGCTCGATGCCGATCCGGACCGGGCCATGACCGACGTGTTGTCGAAAATCGCCCAGGTGAAAAGCATTCTGCCGCGCGAGGCCAACGACTCGATCGTCACCAAGCAGACGGGCGAGGGCTACGCGCTGATGTATCTCTCCTTCAACTCGGAGGTGATGACCTCCTCGCAGATCAGCGACTATCTCCAGCGCGTGGTACAGCCGAAGCTGCAAACCATCAATGGCGTGGCCAGCGCGCAGATCCTCGGCGGCCAAGTGTTCTCTATGCGCATCTGGCTCGATCCCGACCGCATGGCGGCCCTCGGGGTGACACCGCTCGACGTGCGCGCCGCGCTGGCCAACAACAATTTCACCTCGGCGCCCGGCCAGGTGAAAGGCGATTTCGTGCAAACCAGTATCGACGCCAAGACGTCGCTGCACAGTCCCGAGGCCTTCGGCCGTCTCGTGGTTATCGGCCGTGGCGATTCGCTGGTGCGGCTCGGCGATATTGCCGAGATCGAGCTCGGCCCGGAAAATGCCGACTCTTCCTCGGTATTCGACGGGCTGAAGGCGGTGTTCATCGGCGTCTATGCCACGCCGACCGCCAATCCACTCACGGTGATCACCGATGTGCGCGAAGCATTTCCCCAGGTTGTCAAGGAGCTGCCGCCGGGACTCGCCGCGGACATCGCCTACGACGCCACCAATTTCATCCGAGCGTCTCTGTGGGAGGTGGTGCAGACCCTGGGCGAGGCGGCGATCATCGTCATCGTGGTGATCTTTCTGTTCCTCGGCAGCATGAGGTCGACGCTCATTCCCATCGTCACCATTCCGCTGTCGCTGGTGGGCGTGCTCGCCCTGCTGATAGCGCTCGGTTACTCCATCAATTTGATGACTTTGCTCGCGCTGGTGCTGGCCATCGGTCTCGTGGTCGACGACGCCATCGTCGTGGTGGAGAACATTTACCGTCATATCGAGGATGGCATGCGGCCGTTCCAGGCTTCGCTGCAAGGCGCGCGCGAGATCGTCTATCCGGTCATCGCCATGACCATCACGCTCGCCGCGGTGTTCACGCCGATCGGCTTCGTCTCGGGACTTACCGGCGCGCTGTTCCGCGAGTTCGCCTTCACGCTTGCGGGCGCCGTAATCGTGTCGGGGGTCATCGCGCTGACGCTCTCGCCCATGATGTGCTCGAAGCTGCTCAAGGCGAAGCAGGAGGGCGGCGACGGGCGGCTCGCGGCCTGGCTCGACCGGCGGTTCGAGAGCCTCAAGCAACGCTATCAGCGCCGCCTGCACGGCACGCTCAATTACCGGCCCGTGACGATATTGGTCCTGGCCGGCGTGCTGTTCGGCACGGGCCTCATGTACATGACGACGCAGCGGCAGTTGGCGCCTGAGGAGGACCAGGGCATCCTGTTCACCCTGGTCAAGACGCCGCAATACGCCAATCTCGATTATCTGGAGGACGCCACCCAGCAGCTCTACCGCGTCTACTCCGCCGTACCTGAAGCAGAGCATGTGTTTACCATCAACGGCATGCCCGATGTGCACCAGGGCTTCGCCGGGCTGCTGCTCAAGCCTTGGGATAAACGCAAGCGCAGCCAAAAAGAGGTGCTACAGGAGCTCTCGCCCAAGATTGCCGACATCGCCACGGCTCAGGCGCTGGCCTTTTCGCCGCCGGCGCTGCCGGGTTCGGTCGGCGGTCCGCCGGTGCAATTCGTCATAACCACCACGCACGACTTCCGCGAGCTGGCCGATGTGCTGGCCGATGTCGAGAAGTCGGCAAAGGAAAGCGGGCTGTTCATCTTCTCCGACTCGGATTTGCGCTTCGAGACGCCCCAGATCGAGTTTCACATCGATCACGACAAGGCCAACCGGCTCGGCATCACCATGGCCGATATCGGCAACTCGCTGGCGACGCTGCTCGGCGGCAATTACGTCAACTTGTTCGATCTGTATGGCCGGAGCTATCGGGTCGTTCCCCAGGTACCGCGCGAGTTCAGGCTGGATGAGGATTGGCTCACCCGCTATCAGGTACGCACCCGCGACGGCACGCTGGTGCCGCTCTCCAATGTCGCGACGGTGACCAAGACGGTCGAGCCGAACGCGCTTACCAACTTCCAGCAGCTCAATTCGGCGACGCTGTCGGCCGTGCCGTTCCCCGGGCGCACGGTGGGAGAGGCTATCGATTTCCTCAAGCAGAAGGCGGCCGAGAGCTTTCCGGAAGGCTTCAGCTACGACTTCCAGGGCGAAAGCCGGCAGTTCGTGCAGGAGGGCAACACCCTCGTCTACACCTTCGTCTTCGCGCTGGTGATCATCTTCCTCGTGCTCGCCGCGCAGTATGAGAGCTTCCGCGATCCGCTGATCATTCTCATCGCGCTGCCCACCGCGATCTTCGGTGCGCTGATCCCGCTCAATGCCGGGCTCGCCACCATCAACATCTATACGCAGATCGGGCTCGTCACCCTGATCGGGCTGATCTCGAAGCACGGCATCCTGATGGTGGACTTCGCCAACAGGCTTCAGGAGCAGGGCCATGGGCGCCGCGAGGCCATCGAACAGGCCGCTTCCATCCGCTTGCGGCCCATCCTCATGACCACCGCGGCCATGGTGGTGGCCATGGTGCCGCTGCTGATAGCCACCGGCGCGGGCGCCGCCGCGCGTTTCGATATCGGCGTGGTGATCTTCGCCGGCATGACCATCGGCACACTCTTCACGCTGTTCGTGACGCCGGTGGTCTATACCTACATCGCCAGGGACCATCAGAAGGCCAGACTGGCGCTGGAAGCCGAAGAAAGCGCGGGCCAAGGCTTGGATGCGGAGGCCGTGGCCGGAATAGTGTTCCCTGGCGAGGCGAAGCCCGCCCCGTCTGGGGCCGACGCCTCGACCGGCAAGGGGCGGGGGCGTCTTCCGACCGCAGCGGAATAGGGACATACACCTTAACCGTCTCGCCTGGTTTACTCTCCCCGATCAAGCCTCTAGAAAGCCACGAGCCACCGGGCCGGGGACCTATGATAGCCAAGCTTCTCATCGCTAATCGGGGCGAGATCGCCTGCCGCATCATCCGCACCGCCAAGCGGCTCGGTATCCGCACCGTCGCGGTCTATTCCGAGGCCGACCGCGACGCGCTGCATGTGGACCTGGCCGACGAGGCTGTGCCCATCGGCCCGGCCGCGGCCGCCCAGTCCTATCTCGACATCGCCAAGATCGTTGCCGCCGCCAAATCGACGGGCGCCGATGCGGTCCATCCGGGCTACGGCTTCCTTTCGGAGAATGCCGCTTTCGCCCGCGCGCTCGAGAAGGAAGGCATTGTCTTTGTCGGGCCGAACCCCAAGGCCATCGAGGCCATGGGCGACAAGATCGAGTCGAAGAAGCTCGCGGCCAAGGCGAAAGTCTCGACCGTTCCCGGCCATCTCGGCGTGATCGGCTCGGCCAAGGAGGCGGTCAAGATCGCCGAGGAGATCGGATTTCCGGTGATGATCAAGGCGTCAGCCGGCGGCGGTGGTAAGGGCATGCGCATCGCCTACAGCGCCAAGGAGGTGGCCGAGGGCTTCGCCTCGTCGCAGTCCGAAGCCAAGTCGAGCTTCGGCGACGACCGCGTGTTCATCGAGAAATATATCGAGGAGCCGCGGCACATCGAGATTCAGGTGCTGGGCGACAAGCACGGGCATGTCATCCATCTCGGCGAGCGCGAATGCTCGATCCAGCGGCGCAACCAGAAGGTCGTGGAGGAGGCGCCGAGCCCGGTCATCGACGCCAAGACGCGAGAGGCGATGGGCGCGCAGGCCGTCGCGCTCGCCAAGGCGGTCGGCTACGACTCTGCCGGCACCGTCGAGTTCATCGTCGACAAGAACCGCAAATTCTATTTCCTGGAAATGAACACGCGACTTCAGGTCGAGCATCCCGTCACCGAGCTGGTCACCGGACTCGATCTGGTCGAGCTGATGCTCAAAGGCGCAGCTGGCGAGAAGCTCGCCATCAAGCAGAAGGACGTCACTCTCAAGGGCTCGGCCATCGAGGTCCGCATCTATGCCGAGGATCCGACGCGCAATTTCCTGCCCTCGACCGGACGGCTGGTGCGCTATCGCCCGCCTGAGCTCGGCACCAAAAAGGGCATCACCACGCGGCTCGATTCAGGCGTCGAGGAGGGCGGCGAGATCTCGGTTTACTACGACCCGATGATCGCCAAGCTCATCACCCACGCGCCGAAGCGCTTGCAAGCCATCGAGGAGATGGGACGCGCGCTCGACGCCTTCGCCATCGACGGCTTCCGCCACAACATTCCGTTCCTCGCCGTGCTCATGCGCAACGCGCGCTGGCGAGAGGGGCGGCTCTCCACCAAGTTCATAAGTGAAGAATTTCCTGAAGGATTTCAACCGCCTACACCGCGAGGTGAAGTGCGCGACGCGCTGATCGCGGTGGCCGCGAGCATCGACCATCTCTCCAATCAGCGCCGCCGCGCCATCACCCAGCAGATGCAGGGCGAGCCCGTGCGCTTCGCCGTCACGCGCATCGTGGAGCTCGGCGAGAAGCTCAATCGCGTCACCGTCGAAGGCGGTCTCGAAGGGCCGATGGTCGTGACCATGGGCGGGAAGGGCACCGGCGAGACGAAACGGCGGATCATGCTCGAGTCGCCCTGGTGGTTTGGCGATCCCGTGTGGGAAGGAACCATTGACGGCCAGCCGGCCGCGGTGCAGGTGCGCCCGATTCTGAACGGCGTGGCGCTGACCTATCAGGGCGTGGAAATTCCGGCGCGCGTGTTCACCGAGGGCGAGGCCGAGCTCGAAGCGCTGATGCTGGCCAAGGAGAAGCCCGACACCTCGAAATTCCTGCTCTGCCCGATGCCGGGACTCGTGGTGTCGCTCGCTGTGTGCGAAGGCCAGGTGGTGGCGGCGGGCGAGACCCTCTGCGTCGTCGAGGCGATGAAGATGGAGAACGTGCTCAAGGCCGAGCGTGACGCTACCGTGTCAAAGATCCTGGCCAAACCCGGCGACAGCCTCAATGTCGACGCCGTGATCCTCGAATTCGCGTGACGTTTTAACGAGACCTCGCATTTTTCTTCCCGCTCCCCCCTTGTGGGGGAGCACGACCGCGCTTTGCGCGGTCGAGGGGGGTGAACGGCGCTACGAGTCTTATGTTTGACCCCCCTCCCTATCCCTCCCCCACAAGGGGGAAGGGGAGAGCAAGCGGCGACGCTTGCATTATATTCGGCTAATGACAGTGACAGAGGAAAACAGGCGCACGGTGACGGTGCGGATCGAAGGCCGGGTGCAGGGCGTGTTCTACCGCGCCTGGACCGAAGACACGGCGCGCATGCTTGGGCTCGATGGCTGGGTGCGTAATCGCCGCGACGGCAGTGTCGAAGCGGTATTCTCCGGACCTGCCGCGCAGGTTGACGCGATGCTGCGCCGTTGAGCCGAAGGCCCGCGTGACGCCGAGGTGACTAACGTGATCGTCACCGACGAAGGTGGTGCGCCGCCGTCAGGCTTCAAAGTGCTCCCGACGCATTGAGGCGAACGCCGAACGCGTCCTCGAAGGCAGTGCGGAGCGCGGCGTCAACGCGCGTCATATCGGTTTCGGCGCCAAGCGCGGCGAGACTGGTGACAGGCACGGACAGGCCGCACGGCACGATGCCAGAGAAATGCACCAGCTCCGGCGCGACGTTGAGACTCACGCCGTGAAAGCTCACCCAGCGGCGCACGCGCACGCCGATCGAAGCGATCTTCGCCCCGCCGGTGAAAATGCCGATCTGGTCCTTATGCCGTTCGCCTTCGACCCCGAGCCGCGCCAGTGTGGCGATCAGCCAGTCTTCGAGCGCGGTGACGTAGGCCCTGACATCACGGCCGCGCACCGAGAGATCTAGCATGACATAGGCCACGCGCTGGCCAGGGCCATGATAGGTGTAGCGGCCGCCGCGGCTGGTGCGGAACACCGGAAAGCGGTGCGGGTCGAGCAGCTCGGAAGGGTCGGCGCTGGTGCCCGCGGTGTAGAGCGTTGGATGCTCGAGCAGCCATACGCGCTCCGCCGCTTCACCGCCGGCGATGAGGCTGGCGCGCGCCTCCATGATGCGCACGGCCTCGTCATAGGGCACGGGGTCGCGGCTGGTCAGCCACTCGATCTCGGGCCTTGGCGTGAGAATAGTCGCTGTTTGGCGTGCCGGCTCGGCCATAGGACTTATGTGACGGCCCAAGATGCGGGTGGCAAGCCCAACCTTGCACCCCCAAGACAGGTTTGCTAAGGCAGCCCCACTTCGCTTGCGGGGGGACCAGCCGATAGCCATATCCGAGGCTCTAAGCCCCGGTATTTTCCTGCGGTCGTGGCGGAAATGGTAGACGCGCAGCGTTGAGGTCGCTGTGAGCTTAGCTCGTGGAGGTTCGATTCCTCTCGACCGCACCACTCTCTAAAATACAGTTTAAATCCAGCGGCCGTCCGCATGAGAGGACGCTTGACTTTCGACGGCCGCACCGCCATCTGTAGCCGATAACTTCTCGCGATCGCGCGATCGCCCACTCTCGGGCGTTCTTGTCTCGAGACTTCATTCACAACAATCCGTCTGTTCCAAGTGCGCGTGGGATGGCGACACCCCACCAAGGGCCTGTCGTGCGCCTATGCGCATGCGCTCGCCCGCGTAAGGAACATTGACTTATGACTGTGACTTCTTTTGACGAACTCGGCCTCGCCGAGCCTCTTCTGCGCGCTCTCACGGGCGCGAGCTACGATACGCCGACGCCGATTCAGGCGAAGGCTATTCCTCTTCTTCTCGACGGTTTCGACCTGCTGGGCATCGCCCAGACCGGCACCGGCAAGACGGCCGCCTTCACGCTGCCGCTCCTGCAGAACCTCGCAGAGGACGACGAACGCGCCCGGCCCCGCTCGGCGCGCGCCTTGATCCTCGCGCCCACGCGGGAGCTCGCGCTCCAGATCTCCGACAGCATCAAGACCTACGGCCGCCATATGCGCATGCGGCAGGCGGTCATCATGGGTGGCGTCGGTCAGCGCCCGCAGGTCGAGGCGCTCAAGCGGGGCGTCGATATTCTCATTGCAACGCCCGGGCGGCTCATCGACCTCATCAATCAGCGCCATGTCGATCTGAGCCACACTGAATTTCTGATTCTGGACGAAGCCGACCGCATGCTCGACATGGGCTTCATCAAGGACGTGCGGAAGATTGTGGCGATGCTGCCCGACGAGCGGCAGACGCTGATGTTCTCCGCCACGATGCCGCCGGAAGTGGAGAAGCTTGCCCGGGATATCCTGTTCGAGCCGGAGCGCATCGAAATTGCCGCCAGGACCGTGGCCGTGGAGCGCATTGACCAGCGCGTGCATCACCTCGACGCGAGCCGCAAGGCGTCCATGTTGAGCGAGCTTCTCTCGAAGCCCGGCTTTGACCGGGTGCTCGTTTTCACGCGGACCAAGCATGGCGCTGACAAGGTCGTGAAGCATCTCGCGCGCGGCGGCGTGATTGCCGAGGCCCTGCACGGCAACAAATCGCAGGGCGCCCGCCAGCGCGCGCTGAACAACTTCCGCGAGGGGCGCGCTCGCGTTCTCGTCGCCACCGACATCGCCTCGCGCGGCATCGATGTGGATGACGTGACCCACGTCATCAATTACGAGCTGCCCAACGTGCCCGAAAGCTATGTGCACCGGATCGGGCGCACCGCGCGCGCCGGAGCGGACGGCATCGCCATCTCGTTCTGCGACGCGAGCGAGCGGCCGCATCTGCGCTCGATCGAGCGGTTGATCAAGCGGCCCATCAGCGTGGTCGGCGAGGTCCCGAGGGAAAGCTCGGCTCCGCGCCAGAACGGGAAAAGCCAAGCAGAAAGGCCGGCTCCCGCCAATCGCCAGCGGCGGCGGCGTTACCGGCCCGCAGGCGCTCGCGCGTCGGCGTAAGCTCTCGCGGCTCCTTTTTGGGCTGGAATTTCCTTTGTAACAGGCGTCTATTGGCGTCCGAGCCGCGCCTGTCGGTGCAGGCCGGAAGCGGTAATCAGCGCTTGTTGCAAGCGCCATTCCGCTCGCCGGACTCCGCGGCCCTTCCCGTTTGAAGCTTCAACCGGCGATCGGACAGCGATGCAGGACGCCGCAGGCGAAGTTCAACTGCGCGACGAGGAGGGGGGCATTCGCTCCGACTTCCTCCACGCCGTCTCGGCCGCGCTCGACGAGAACAACGCGGCGCAAGTCCGCGAGCTTACCCTCAAGCTTCACGAGGCCGATCTCGCCGATCTGATCGAGTTGCTCAGGCCCGAGCAGCGCGAGCGTCTCATCGACGCGCTTGGCGAAGACTTCAAGGCGGCGGCGCTCACCGAACTCGACGAGGCGGTGCGCGACCAGATGCTGGAGGCCATGCCCGCGGAACAGGTCGCCGAGGCCTTGCAGCAGCTCGATTCGGACGAAGCGGTCTACCTGATCGAGAATCTCGACAAGGAAGATCAGTCCGACATTCTTTCCAAGCTTCCCTATTTCGAGCGCATTGCGCTCGAGCGCAGCCTCGAATATCCCGAGGATTCGGCCGGCCGCCTCATGCAGACCGACCTCATCGCCGTGCCGCCCTACTGGTCGGTGGGGCAGGCGATCGACTTTTTGCGCTTGGCCGACGACCTTCCCGACCGCTTCTATGAAATCTTCGTCGTCGATCCGGCCTATCATTTGATCGGCGCGGTGCCCCTCAATCGCATACTGCGTTCCAAGCGGGCAACGACCATCGAGTCCATCACCGAGCGCGATATTCACCCGATCCAGGTCGAGGACGACCAGGAGGAGGTGGCGCGTCAGTTCGAGCGCTACAATCTCACCGCGGCGCCGGTGGTCGATCGCGACCGCAGGCTGGTCGGGGTGATCACCGCCGACGATGTGGTCGAAGTGGTGCAGGAAGAGGCCGAGGAGGACATTCTGAGCATGGGTGGCGTGGCCGGCTCGGCCGTCACCGATACGGTGTGGCAGACGCAGCGCCAGCGCTTCGTCTGGCTTCTGGTCAATCTCGGAGCCGCTTTGCTCGCCGTCTGGGTCATCAGCCAGTTCGAGGCGACCATCGAGCAGATGGTGGTGCTTGCTGTCTTGATGCCGATCGTGGCGTCGATGGGTGGCAATGCGGCGAACCAGACCATGACGGTCACGGTGCGCGCCCTGGCGACCAAGGACCTCGGCCCGGCCAATGCCTATCGGGTCATCGGCCGCGAAACGGTGGTTGGGCTTCTGAACGGTCTGTTGTTCGCCACCCTGTTGGGGCTGGTCGTCTATTTCTGGTTCGGCAATGACGAGCTTGGCCTGGTGATCGCCGCGGCGATGGTCGTCAACTTCTTCGTCGCGGCGCTGGCGGGGATTCTCATCCCGATCACGCTCAATTACCTCGACATCGATCCGGCCGTGGCGTCCGGGGTGTTTGTCACCACCGTCACCGATGTCGTGGGCTTCTTCGCCTTTCTCGGCCTGGCTACCTTGTGGTTAATCTAGGGCCCAGAGAGAGGCGAGCATGTTCTTCTATATTGCCAAAGTCCTGTGGTTCCTGCTCCAGCCCTCTACGCTGATTGCGCTCCTGATCGGCTATGGCTCGATCCTGATCTGGACCGGCTGGGCGCGGTGGGGGAGACGCTTCGTCACCATCGGCGCCGTCCTTCTGCTGGTTGCCGGCCTGTCGCCGCTTGGCAACGCCTTGATCCTGCCGCTCGAGAACCGCTTCCCTCGGGCCGCTCTCGACCGTCATCCGCCGCCCGCAGGGTTCATCGTTCTCGGCGGGGCCGAGGACCGTCTGGTCGGCGTTGCACGCAATGCGCCGGCGCTGAACGAATCCGCCGAGCGCGTGGTCGAGGCGGTGATGCTCGCCAACCGGTTTCCCGACGCGAAGATCGCATTCTCCGGCGGCGAAGCCGGCGTCCTCTACACTGCGGGCAGC
>DATMDY010000066.1:0-4548 GCA_035557335.1 Methyloceanibacter sp. | reverse complement strand
GCCCACCAGGCGATGGCTTCCTCGCCCTCGAAGAAGATACTGCCGACCTGCACTGCGATCCAAATGCCGAGGGCCCAGGCGGCGGTGATGCGGATGGGGATGCGCCACAGCGCCAGCACCCAGACCTTCACCTTGGGATGCAGGATCAGATAGGCGGAGATGACGCCGGCGACCGCACCCGAGGCGCCGATCAGAGGCATGTCGGAGTTGGGCAGCATCCAGGAATGGAGCATGGCGGCGAAGATGCCGCACATCAGGTAGAACATGAGGAAGCGGACATGCCCCATGGCGTCTTCGATATTGTCGCCGAACACCCAGAGGAACAGCATGTTGCCGATGAGGTGGATCCAGCTGCCGTGCAGGAACATGTAGGAGATGAGGGTGAAGCGCTCCGGCATGAAGGCGCCCGAGGCGAACATCGTGCCGTCGCCCGGCCCGCTTGCCATCAGCTTTGCCGGGATGACGGCGAAGGCCGCGGTATTCTCCTCGCCGAGCGGGATGACCCAGCCGGTCTGGAAGATGACGTAGATGGCGACGTTGAGGACGATCAGCGCCACCGTCACATATTGGTAGCGGATCCGCTTCAGCGGGTTGGTGTCGTGGAGGGGGACGAACACCGGTTGGCTCTTCTCCGCCTCAGCGGTTCTCGCCCGGCACCCACGTCACGTCGGACTTGCCTTTGTCGTTGGCGAAGCGGGCGGCGACGAATAGGAAGTCCGACAGCCGGTTGATGTAGCGAAGCGCGGGCGCGCCGACCGGCTCGTCCGGCCGCGCCGCAAGCGCCACGACCAGGCGCTCAGCGCGACGCGATGTGGTGCGGGCAAGATGCAGGAAGCTCGCGGCCGGCGTGCCGCCCGGCAGCACGAAAGAGCGCAGCGGCTGAAGCTCGCGATTGAGAGCGTCGATCTCGCTCTCGAGCCACTTGACTTGGGAGTCGCTCACTTGCAGGCGGCCGCGCGCATCCCTGGTTTCGTCCGGGAAGCAGAGATCTGCGCCGAGATCGAATAGATCGTTCTGGATGCGCGCGAGCATGGCATCGAGTTCAGGCGCGGAGTTGCGCGTATGCAGGCGGGCAAGCCCGATGGCCGCGTTGGTCTCGTCGAGCGTGCCGTAGGCCTCGACTCTGAGGTCGTATTTCGCCACGCGCCTCCCCGAGCCAAGCGCGGTGGTGCCGTCGTCGCCGGTGCGCGTGTAGATCTTGCTGAGGACTACCATCATCGCCCGCCTTTGCGGGGGGTCACGTCACGTTCAAAGCCTAGCGTAGCTTGGCCCTAAAGGGGGTCAAGACTTCGTTACGAGCCTCGTCCGGCCAGGTAGATGGCGAGCATGACGATGCACAGCGCGACGAATTGAAGTATCACGCGCCACCGCATGAGCGTCTGGCTGAGATTGGGGCTGCCGCCTCTGAGCATGTTCCACAAGCCCAGTCCGAGCACGATGGTCACCGCCGCGAGCGCGACCGGAATGGCGTATTTGGTCAGGAAGTCCATGGCTTCATCCCTTCGGAGTACCGGCTCCGTGGCCCCGCTTACACCCTAATTGCGCGGGGCGGTAGCATTGAGCGCCCACCTGCCTTCAGCCATTGAGGAGCCAGAAGGCGGCGTTGAGCCCGGTGGCGAAGCACACCCATAGCGCATAGGGGACGAGCAAAAGTGCCGCCACGCGGCTCAACCGGTCGAACAGCACGATGGTGATGACGATGGCGATCAAGAGCGCCATCATGACGGCCAGTCCGAAGCCCGGACTGTGCAGCCAGAAAAACGCGTAGGACCACAGCACGCCGATGGCGAGCTGGATGAAGAACCAGATGAAGGCGAGCTTGCGGTCTTCGTCCTTGCCCGGCGCGCGCCAGGCAATCCACGCCGACACCGCCATCACCACGTAGAGGATCGACCAGACTACGGGGAAGGTCTCGTTGGGCGGGGTGAAGCCGGGCCTTTCGAGGGTTGCGTACCAATCGAGATTTGGCCTGGTCAGCGCGCCACCGATGAACCAGGCGGCAAGGCAACCAACTGCCGCGATCGCCGGCACGATAAGGGACCTTGTTGAATTTGCTGCTGACGCCACTGGCGCCTCCATTCTAACAGCGCGCTCAGCCTTCGAGCAGGCGGCGGGCGACGACATGGGCCTGGATCTCGGAGGCCCCTTCGAAGATCGACAGAATGCGCGCGTCGCACAGAACCCGGCTCACCGCATATTCCAGCGCGAAGCCGTTGCCGCCGTGGATCTGCAACGCGTTGTCGGCCGAAGCCCAGGCCACCCGCGCGGCGAGCAGCTTGGCCATGCCGGCTTCGAGGTCGCAGCGGCGGCCGGCGTCCTTCTCGCGGGCCGCGAAATAAGTGAGCTGACGCGCGGCCAGGATCTCGGCCGCCATCATCGCGAGCTTGTCGGAGACGCGCGGGAAGGCGATGATCGGCTTGCCGAACTGCACCCGCTCCATGCCGTAGCGTAGCCCGAGATCGAGCGCCGATTGAGCCACGCCGACGGCGCGCGCGGCAGTCTGAATGCGCGCCGCCTCGAAGGTCTGCATCAGCTGCTTGAAGCCCTGGCCCTCCTCGCCGCCAAGCAGATTTGCGGCAGGGACCGCGAAGCCGTCGAAGGAAATGTCGTACTCCTTCATGCCGCGATAGCCGAGCACCTCGATCTCGCCTCCAGACATGCCTTCGGCCGGGAAGGGATTGTCGTCGGTGCCGCGCGGCTTGGGCGCCAGGAACATGGAGAGTCCGCGATAGCCCTTCACCTTGGGATCGGTGCGGGCGAGCACGGTCATCAAATCGGCGCGGGCGGCGTGCGTGATCCAGGTCTTCTGTCCGGTGATGCGATAGACATCTCCGTCGCGCACGGCGCGGGTTGTGAGCGAAGCGAGATCGGAGCCGGTATTGGGCTCGGTGAACACCGCCGTCGGCAGCACCTCGCCGCTCGCGATCTTCGGCAACCATTCCTGCTTCTGCGCGTCGGTGCCGCCGCTCAGGATCAACTCCTCGGCGATTTCCGAGCGCGTGCCGAGCGAGCCCACGGCGATGTAGCCGCGCGACAACTCCTCGGAGACGACGCACATGGCTTCCTTACCGAGACCGAGCCCGCCATAGTCCTCGGGCAGCGTGAGGGCGAACACGCCGAGCTCTGCGAGCTGGGCGATCAATTCAAGCGGCACATATTCGTCTTTGAGGTGCCATTCCTGCGCGTGCGGGATGACCTCAGACTCGGAGAAGCGGCGCATTTCCTCGCGCATGGCGTCGATCGTCTCATCGAGTCCCGGATCGCCGTACGCCGCATTGCCTTGTGCGCCCTGGATCAACTCGACCACGCGCGCGCGGATCTCGGGCGTATTGCCGTGGATTAGGGCCCGGACGGCCGGGGTGAGGAACGCCGCCTGGTCTTTCTCGCTGACGCCAAGCTCGTGCAGGCGGGCGATCTCGTTCTGGCTCATCACCACGCCGCCGGACAGCTGGGAGAGGTATTCGCCCGCGGCGATACGGGAAAGCAGCTGTTCCATCTCGCCGAGCCGGTCCTCGCCCTGCATGCGCTGGGCATAGTCCGCGAGTTGCGCCAGCGCCTCGGCATAGGTGGCGACCCAGGCGACGCCGTGGGCGGCATGCTGCTCGCGTTCGAGCGCCGTGCCGTCAATCTTGCCGGAAGTCACGACCTTGGCGGCGACGCCCTCGATGGCGCGCTGGCGCAACGAAGCGGCCGCTTCGGCGGCGGATTTGAGCAGCGGCACAAGCTCGGCGGTGTCAGTCACGGGCGGGTGTCCCAAATGGAAGATAAGTCATGCCCGGCTTTGAGCCGGGCATCCAGGACCTAAGCGCCGCGCATCTGCCTGCTGGCTTCGATCACGTCCTCGACGGTGCGCAAGCCCGTGCAGGGAGCGCTCACCAGCACCGACATGTTGCCGGGCCTGTGCTCGTTCTTCCACATGCGCATATGCGCCTTGGGAATCTGCTCCCAGGGGAAAACCTCGCTCATGCACGGATCGATCCGCCGCTCGACCACGAGCCGGTTCGCCTGACTCGCTTGCAGCAGATGGGCGAAATGGGAGCCCTGCACGCGCTTCTGATGCATCCACACATAGCGGGCGTCCATGGTGAGGTTGTAGCCGGTGGTGCCGGCACAGAACACGACCATGCCGCCGCGCTTCACCACGAAGCAGGAGACCGGGAAGGTCGCTTCGCCTGGATGCTCGAACACGCTATCCACGTTCACGCCCTTGCCGGTGACGTCCCAGATGGCCTTGCCGAAGCCGCGCACCTCTTTCGCCCAGGCGTCGTATTCCGGCGTGCCGACCGTTGGCATCTGGCCCCAGCATTTGAAATTGTTGCGGTTGATGACGCCCTTGGCGCCGAGCGAAAGCACATAGTCGCGCTTCTCGTCGTCGGAGACGACACCGATGGCGTTGGCGCCGGCGGTGGCGCAGAGCTGCACGGCCATGGAGCCGAGACCGCCTGAGGCGCCCCACACCAGAACGTTATGGCCGGGCTTCAGCGTATGCGGCCGGTGGCCGAACAGCATGCGGTAGGAGGTGGCGAGCACCAGCGTATAGCAGGCGGC
>DATMDY010000065.1:0-13331 GCA_035557335.1 Methyloceanibacter sp. | reverse complement strand
CGTATGCGGGCAGTTGATGGAGATGATGTCCATGCGGGCGAGCATTTGGTCGAGGCTGTCCCAATAGGTCGCCTCCAGCGCGTGCTCGATGTCGGGCGTCACGCGGCGGCGGTTGTGATAGTGGATCTGCAAGCCGAAGGCACGCGCCCGCTTGGCTACGGCCTGACCGATGCGCCCCATGCCGACAATGCCGAGCCGCTTGCCATAGATGCGATGGCCGAGCATCCAGGTCGGCGACCAGCCATGCCACTCGCCGTTGTCGCCTTTGAGCAGCATGGCGCCCTCGGTTAGCCGCCGCGGCACGGCGAGGATCAGTGCCATGGTCATGTCGGCGGTGTCCTCGGTCAGCACGCCCGGCGTGTTGGTGACCAGGATCGAGCGGTTGCGCGCGGTCTCGAGATCGATATTGTCCACGCCGGTGCCGAACTGGGCGATCAGCTTGAGGTCGGGCCCGGCCTGGCTCAGCACGGCGCGGTCGATGCGGTCGGTGACCGTAGGTACGAGCACGTTAGCGGTCTTTACTGCCTCGATCAGCTCCTCCCGCGAAAAAGGCCGGTCGTCGAGATTGAGCCGTGCGTCGAACAGCTCGCGGAGCCGCGTCTCCACCACGTCGGGAAGCTTACGCGTGACAATAATGAGCGGTCGTTCAGCCATGACCCGTCCCGTCAAGGAATTGGCGGGAGAGGGGCTCCCCCGACATCGTTGCCCAGCATTCGGTAGGCGCTCTCTCTAACAGAAGCGGCTTCGCGAGATAAAGCGTCATATTGGCTTAGGGCCACGATCCGTTCACTTTTCTCCTCCATTGAGAGAGCATCGATTCGGGGGTTACAGGGGCCAGGGTGAGGCAGTTGCGGCATCGGATCTTGATCGAAGTCGGGTTGGCCATCGGCATCAGCCTCCTCGCTGTCGCCAGTCTAGGCGCTGCGGAAGATGGCGCCAGCCAGGTGCCGGTAGAGGGCCGCAAGAATGCGCTGCCGATACCGCGTTTCGTCAGCCTGAAATCCGACAAGGTTAACGTGCGCAGGGGCCCGAGCAGCGATCAGGCCATCGTCTGGGTGTTCTCGCGCGCCGGCCTCCCCGTCGAGGTCATCGCCGAGTCGGAGAATTGGCGGCGCGTGCGCGACAGCGAAGGGGCCGACGGCTGGGTGTTTCACAGCCTGCTTAGCGGCCGCCGCACCGTGCTAGTCACCCCCTGGTCCAAGGGAGAGGAGAGCGTGACGCTGTACGGCAGCAAGTCGACCAGCTCGCGCGCGGTGGCCGCGCTGCAAGCCGGCGTGCTCGGCAATGTGATGTCCTGCGACGGGGACTGGTGCCAGGTCTCGGTCGACGACTATTCCGGCTATGTGCAGCAGGAAAGGCTGTGGGGCGTCTATCGTGGCGAGCAGGTGAACTAGCTGCGCTTACAGACGAACGCGTCAGCGGCGGTGCTTATCGATCAGCCGCACCAGCACATCGACACGGGAGATGGTCATGCCGTCGGGCGCCTCGGGCAGGCCCTCGATGCGGATCGCACCGGTGGCGATGTCCATGAGCTTGCCGGACGGCTCGCAGAAGAAATGGTAGTGGTTGGAGGTGTTGGTGTCGAAATAGGTTTTGGCGCCCTCGACCGCGACCTCCCGGAGCAGCCCGACCTCGGTGAATTGATGCAGCGTGTTGTAGACCGTTGCGAGCGACACCGGCACTTTGCGGGCTTGCGCCTCCTCGTGCAGCGCCTCGGCCGTGACGTGACGGTCGCCCTCGGCGAATAGGAGATGCGCGAGCGCCACGCGCTGACGCGTGGGCCTCAGGCCCGCCTCACGCAAGCGCTTGGCCACGTCCGCTATTGTCGTCTCGCTGCGCAAGGTACGATCTCGCTCGGTTGACCGCTGAGGGGCCCGGATTCAGTTGAATATAGGCCGAAGCGCTTTCCCTCGCAACGCCGCCCCTCAAGGCTCGGCTGTGTCACATAGCGGGACAGGGGCGTTTTTCGGGCTGGAACGAGCGCGCCATAGGCTTTTGGTGGGCCTCCGTCTGTGTTAGGAAACCACACCAAGTCAAAGGTTGCGTCAAAGGGCGAGGAAAGCGTGCAGAAATCAAGGGTAGAACGGCGGTCCCAGTTCGATTTCGAGGATCTGCTCGCCTGCGCCAGGGGGGAATTGTTCGGCCCCGGCAACGCGCAATTGCCGCTGCCGCCGATGCTGATGTTCGACCGCATCTCGCAGGTCCAGGAGGAGGGCGGCGAGCACGGCCAGGGCCGTATCGTCGCCGAGCTCGACGTTAAGCCGGACCTCTGGTTCTTCACCTGCCACTTCAAGGGCGATCCCGTCATGCCGGGCTGCCTCGGGCTCGACGCTCTGTGGCAGTTGCTTGGCTTTTTCCTCGGCTGGCTCGGCGCACCCGGCAAGGGGCGCGCCTTGAGTGTGGGCGAAGTGAAATTCTCCGGCATGGTGCTGCCGACCATGAAGAAGCTCGAATATATCGTCGAGCTCAAGCGGGTGATCCGGCGGAAGTTCACCCTTGGCACCGGCGATGGCTGGTTGAAGGCCGACGGCGAGACCATCTACATCGCCAAGGACTTAAGGGTCGGCCTGTTCCAAGCGGGCGAAGGCGCGCCTGCTAGTGTCTGACCTTGGCCATCTGAGTGGCACTGACTCTGAAGGACGCTAATCCCATGAGACGCGTGGTCGTGACCGGCATGGGCATCGTATCCTCGATTGGCAATAGCGCCCAGGAGGTGCTTGCCTCTCTGCGCGAGGCCAAGTCCGGCATCGTCAAAGCCGACAAATACGAGGAGCTCGGTTTTCGCTGCCAGGTGCATGGCGCGCCGAAACTCGACTGGGAAGGGATGATCGACCGCAAGGTGCGCCGCTTCATGGGAGAGGGCGCCGCCTGGAACTACATCGCCATGGAGCAGGCGATCCGCGACGCGGGGCTAGAGGAAGACGAAGTCTCCAACGAGAAGACCGGTCTGATCATGGGCTCGGGCGGTCCCTCGACCCGCGCCATCGTGCAGGCCGCCGACACCACGCGCGAGAAGGGTCCGAAGAAAGTCGGCCCCTTCGAAGTGCCGAAATCCATGTGCTCGACCAACTCCGCCACGCTCTCCACCCCGTTTCATATCAAGGGCGTGAGCTATTCGATCTCCTCGGCCTGCTCGACCTCAGCCCATTGCATCGGCAATGGCGGAGAGCTGATCCAGCTCGGCAAGCAGGACATCGTCTTTGCCGGCGGCGGCGAGGAACTGGACTGGACGCTGTCAGTCCTGTTCGACGCCATGAATGCCATGTCCTCCGATTTCAACGACCGCCCCGAGGTCGCGAGTCGCGCCTACGATACCGAGCGTGACGGCTTCGTCATCGCCGGCGGCGCCGGCGTGGTCGTACTCGAGGAGCTCGAGCATGCCAAGGCCCGCGGGGCCCGCATCTATGGCGAACTGGTCGGCTATGGCGCCACCTCGGACGGTTTCGACATGGTGCTGCCGTCAGGCGAAGGCGCGGTGCGCTGCATGCGCATGGCCATGAAGAACGTCAACGGCGACATCGACTACATCAATCCCCACGCCACTTCGACGCCGCTCGGCGACGTGAAGGAGATCGAGGCGATCCGCGAGGTGTTCGGCGGCAAGTGCCCGCCGATCAGCGCCACCAAATCGCTGACCGGCCATTCATT
This sequence comes from Methyloceanibacter sp., assembly GCA_035557335.1. Classification (GTDB taxonomy): domain Bacteria; phylum Pseudomonadota; class Alphaproteobacteria; order Rhizobiales; family Methyloligellaceae; genus Methyloceanibacter. The sequence continues at coordinate 9,683 of DATMDY010000065.1, read as the reverse complement.
GGGGGCCGCGGGCGCGCACGAGGCGATCTACTCGCTGCTGATGATGAATAACGGCTTCATCTGCGAATCCGCCAATATCGGCAATCTCGACCCCGAAGTCGCCGACATGCCGATTGCGCGCAAGCGCCAGGACAATGTCGCCATTAACGCCGTTATGTCGAACAGCTTCGGTTTTGGCGGGACCAACGCCACACTTGTCTTCCGGCGGCTGGATGGCTGAGGAACGAGAGCCGACGGATTAACCCATAACCAGAGTAAGCACCATGACAACAACAACAAAAGATATCGCCGAGCCGGCCCCGCTGATGGCGGGGAAGAGGGGATTGGTGATGGGCGTCGCCAACGACCGCTCGATCGCCTGGGGCATCGCCCGCGTGCTGCATGGCCAGGGCGCCGAGCTTGCCTTCTCCTATCAGGGCGGGGCCTTCGGCCGCCGGGCCGTGCCCTTGGCGCAGGCGATCGGCGCCAAGATCATCGAGGAGGCCGACGTCGAAAACCTGAAAAGCGTCGAACGCGTGTTCGAGGTGATCCGCAAGCAATGGGGCTCGCTCGATTTCGTCGTGCACGCGCTCGCCTTCTCCGACCGCAATGAGCTGAAGGGCCGCTATGCCGACACGACCCGCGCCAATTTCGAGCACACCATGGTGATCTCGTGCTTCTCCTTCACCGAGGTCTGCAAGCTCGCCGCCGCCATGATGCCGCAAGGCGGCTCGCTGCTGACGCTGACCTATGGTGGATCGACCCGAGTAGTGCCCTGCTACAACGTCATGGGCGTGGCCAAGGCGGCACTGGAGGCGAGCGTCAAGTATTTGGCTTCCGATTTCGGCCCGCAAAGCATCAGGGTGAATGCGCTGTCGGCCGGCCCGATGCGTACGCTGGCCGGCGCCGGCATCTCCGACGCGCGCACGCTGTTCCATTACCAGCAGCGCCACGCGCCGATGCGCCGCTCGCCGACCCTCGACGAGGTGGGAGGCGCCGCGCTCTATCTGCTTTCGGATCTGTCCGGCGCGGTCACCGGGGAAGTGCATTTCGTGGATTGCGGCTACTCGACCATTGCCATGCCCAACCTGACGTCGCTCAAGGCGATGGAGCAGGCCGAGGAGATCGAAGGGGCCGTGACGAAAGCAGCACCCCGGGAAGCCGCCCAATAAAGTTCAGCCTGTTAGCGGAGTAAGTCTATGTTTCAGCTTGTGGTTTTCATCTGTCTTCTGGCCACGCCGGAGAAATGCTCGGAGAAGGCTGTGCCCCGCTCTTCCGCTGACGGCATCGTCGCTTGCCTTAAGCAGGCGGGCGACAAGGCCGGCGCGTGGCAGAAGGAGAACAGCCAGTATTTCGTCATCGGCTGGCGCTGCGAAAAGGTGGATCAGGATAAGGAGCAGACGCAATAAATGACGATGTGCAAAACAAAAATGCCCGGCCTTAAGACCGGGCATTTTGCATCCATGTGAAGAAGATTAGCTCGCTTCGGCCTGCGCCAGTTCCTTGCCGGTCTTCTGGTCGACCACCTTCATCGACAGCCTGACCTTGCCGCGATCGTCGAAGCCGAGCAGCTTCACCCATACCTGATCGCCTTCCTTGACCACATCGGTCACGGCCTTGGGGCGTCCTTCGGCGAGCTGCGAGATGTGAACGAGCCCGTCCTTCGGGCCGAAGAAGTTCACGAAGGCGCCGAACTCCATCACCTTGACCACCTTGCCCTGATAGATCTCGCCGACCTCGGGCTCCGAGGTGATGGACTTGATGCGGTTGATGGCGGCCTTGATCGACTCGGCATTGGCCGATGCGATCTTCACCGTGCCGTCGTCGGAGATGTCGATCTTGGCGCCGGATTCCGCCACGATCTCGCGGATCACCGAGCCGCCGGAACCGATCACTTCCCTGATCTTGTCCACGGGGATATGGATGGTCTCGATGCGAGGCGCATATTCGCCAAGCTCGGGCCGCGCCGTGTTGAGCGCCTTGTTCATCTCGGCGAGGATATGCATGCGCCCGTCTCGCGCCTGATCGAGCGCGACCTTCATGATCTCCTCGGTGATGCCGGTGATCTTGATGTCCATTTGCAGCGAGGTCACGCCTTCCGACGTGCCGGCAACCTTGAAGTCCATGTCGCCGAGATGGTCCTCGTCGCCGAGGATGTCGGACAGCACGGCGAAGCGGTCACTTTCCTTGATCAGGCCCATGGCGATGCCGGCCACAGAGCGCTTGAGCGGAATGCCGGCGTCCATCATGGACAGCGAGGAGGCGCAGACCGTGGCCATGGAGGACGAGCCGTTAGACTCGGTAACCTCCGACACAACGCGGATGGTGTAGGGAAAGCTCTCGCGGTCCGGCAGCACCGGATGGATGGCGCGCCAAGCGAGCTTGCCGTGACCGATCTCGCGGCGGCCGGGTGAGACCATGCGGCCGACTTCGCCGACCGAATAAGGCGGGAAGTTGTAGTGCAGCATGAAGGTCTCTTTATAGGTGCCCTGGAGAGCATCGACATATTGCTCGTCCTCGCCGGTGCCGAGTGTGGCCACGGCGAGAGCCTGGGTCTCGCCGCGGGTGAAGAGCGAGCTGCCATGGGTGCGGGGCAGGATGCCGACCTCGCAGGAAATCGGCCGCACGGTCTTGAGGTCGCGCCCGTCGATGCGCTTCGAGGTATCGAGGATGGTTCCGCGGACGATCTCTTTTTCCGCCTGCTTGAAGGCGCTCGACACTTTGGCGGCCATGACGCCGTCATCGTCGGCGGGGACCAGCGCGGCAATGACCTTGTCCTTGACCGCGGCGACGCGGTCGCGGCGCTCGTGCTTGGCGGGAATGGTATAGGCTTGGCGGAGCTCCGTTTCTCCCAGGTCGCGCACGCGCACGACGATTTCACCGTCGTCTTTGGGCTTCAGATCCCAAGGCTCCTTGGCGGCGCGCTCGGCGAGCTTGACGATGGCGTCGAGCACCGGCTGGAAATGCTGCTGCCCGTACATCACGGCGCCGAGCATGATGTCCTCGGACAATTCCTTGGCTTCCGATTCAACCATCAGCACGGCGTCGGCGGTGCCGGCCACTACGAGATCGAGCGTCGTTTCCGGCTGCTCGTCGATCATGGTGTTCAGCACATATTTGCCGTCGATATAGCCGACGCGGGCGGCGGCGATCGGACCGAGGAACGGGACGCCCGACAGGGTGAGGGCGGCCGAGGCCGCGACCATGCCGACGATATCGGGGTCGTTCTCCATGTCGTGCGAGAGCACGGTGACGATGACTTGCGTCTCGTTCTTGAAGCCTTTGGCGAAAAGCGGACGGATCGGCCGGTCGATGAGGCGCGAAGTCAGCGTCTCCTTCTCGGTCGGGCGCCCTTCGCGCTTGAAATAGCCGCCGGGGATCTTACCCGCGGCGAAGGTTTTCTCCTGGTAGTTCACGGTCAAGGGAAAGAAGTCGATGCCGGTTCTTTCCTCCTTGGCGGCGACGACGGTGGCGAGAACGGATGTCTCGCCATAGGTGGCGAGCACGGCGCCGTCGGACTGCCGGGCGATGCGCCCAGTCTCGAGCTTGAGGGGGCGCTTGCCCCATTCGATTTCTACGGTGTGTTTATCAAACATGGTTGTGTCCCAATGCGTGGGGAAAGACGAAGGCCGCTTGTGCCGGATGGCGGCAGGCTGGCCCGTTGAGTATTCGCAAGCACGACCACGGGATCGGCTGTCACCGGCGGATGCCCAGCCGGTTGATGAGCTTCTGGTAGCGATCCTCGTCGGTGGACTTGACGTAATCGAGCAGCCGGCGCCGCTGGCTCACCATCTTGAGCAGCCCGCGCCGCGAATGATTGTCCTTGATATGAGTCTTGAAATGATCGGTAAGGTTGGTGATGCGCTCGGTCAGGATAGCGACCTGGACCTCGGGTGAGCCGGTGTCGCCGGATTTGGTCGCGTATTCCTGGATGAGCTCTTGCTTGCGCTCAGCGCTAATCGACATCGGATGATCCTTATCTGTAGGAGTGGGTCTAGGCCGGGCCGGGATGTCGTCCAGCACGGTCGGTTCACATGCGCATATGGCCGGCTAAGGGCCGCGCAAGGGCTGCAATATAGGGATAATCGGCCGCGAAACCAGCGGAAATTATATGCAGATTCACCGGAAATAACCGGAATTAGCCCGGCAAATTGAAGATGCGGCGCGGATTTAGAGCCCCTTTTTCGACTTCGCCCACGGCCACGATGGTGCCCCGTGACGTAGCATAGACCGTGCCGCTCATGATGGGCGCGTCGCGTCCTCGCAGCAGCACCGGCTGGCCTTGCCGGAGCCTTGCGGCGTCGGAGGCGCTGAGAGCGAGCGACGGGATGCCGCCAAGCGCCGCCTCTATCGGCTGCAGAACGCCCAGCAACGCTGAGGCGTCATTGGCCATCTCTTCCAGACGATCGAGCGCGATGGCTTGGTCTTCGCCGAAGGGCCCGACGCGGGTGCGGCGCAAGGCCGCCACATGGCCGAGCGAGCCAAGCGCGCGGCCGAGATCGCGGGCGAGAGCGCGCACATAAGTGCCTTTGCCGCATTCGGCCTGGAGCACGCAATGGTCGGGGTCCGGATGGTCGACAAGCTCGAGCCGGTCGATCGTCACTTGCCGTGGCGCAAGCTCGAATTCTTCCTGGTCGCGGGCGAGGTCGTAGGCGCGAGCGCCGTCGACCTTGAGCGCCGAGTAGCGAGGCGGCACCTGATCGATCGTGCCGGTGAAGCGGGGCAAAATGGCTTCGATCTCGGCGCGCGTGGGGCGCTTGTCGCCGACCGCCACCATCTTGCCCTCGGCGTCGTCGGTATCGGTCTCGGTCCCGAAGCGGACGGTGAAGCGGTAGGCCTTGCTCCCGTCGAACACGAAGGGCACGGTCTTGGTCGCCTCGCCAAGCGCAACGGGCAGCACGCCTGTCGCCAGTGGATCGAGCGTGCCCGCGTGCCCCGCCTTGGCCGCATCATAGAGACGCTTCACGCGCGCCACGGCCTTGGTTGAATTCATGCCCTGCGGCTTGTCGAGGATCAGCCAGCCATGAACGGGTGTGCCCTTGCGCTGCCGCGCCATCGCTACCTTGCCTCTCGCCGCTAATCGTCGAGGTCGCGCGCCACCCCGGGCGAGGCGAGCAGCTCGTCGATGCGGCGTGAGCTTTCGAACGAGGTATCGACCTTGAACCGGAGTTCCGGCATGAATTTCAGGCTGATCCGCCTCGCTACTTCGCCACGAAGGAAGCGCTTATGCTTGTCGAGATGGGCGACCACTTCGTCAGCGTCGCCCCCACCGAGCGGCATGACGTAGACCGTGGCGAGCTTGAGGTCCGGTGTCATGCGCACTTCCGGCACGGTGAGCGAATGCTTGCTCAAAACGTCGTCCATGACCTCGCCGCGAAAGAAGATGTCGGCGAAGGCGTGGCGGATCAACTCGCCTACCTTCAATTGACGCTGGCTCGGAGGCCGGCCCTTTTCGCGCGCGTTCATGTGAAGACTCTTGGCTGGCCGCCGAACTTTCCCGGCGTGTCGCGATTAGAGCGTGCGCTGGACGTGCTCGACCTGGAAGCACTCGATGACGTCGCCCTGCCGCATGTCCTGATAGTTCTCGAACGCCATGCCGCATTCCTGGCCAGCGGTCACCTCGCGCACCTCATCCTTGAAGCGCTTGAGCGTCGACAGCTTGCCTTCATGCACGACGACATTGTCGCGGATGAGCCTGACATTGGCGCCACGCTCGACCTTGCCCTCGGTGACGCGGCAGCCGGCCACCTTGCCCACCTTGGAGATGGTGAACACTTCGAGGATCTCGGCATTGCCGAGGAAAGTCTCGCGCACGGTCGGCGCGAGCAAACCTGACATGGCTTGTCTCATATCGTCGACCAGGTCGTAGATCACGGCGTAGTAGCGGATCTCGACACCCTCGCGCTCGGCGGTCTCGCGGGCCTGCGTGTTGGCGCGCACATTAAAGCCGAGCATGACCGCGCCGGACGTGGCGGCAAGCGACACGTCGGATTCGGTGATGCCGCCGACGCCGGCATGGATGATGCGGGCCTTGACCTCCTCGGTGCCGAGCTTGGCGAGCGCGCTGGTGATGGCCTCCACCGAGCCCTGCACGTCGCCTTTGACCACGAGGGGGAACTCCTTGATTCCAGCCTCTTTTATCTGGCTCATCAGCTGTTCGAGGCTGCCGCGCTGGCCGGACGCGGCGAGGCGCTTGCGTCGCTCGCGCATGCGATAGTCGGTGATCTCCCGCGCCCGGGCCTCGTTCTCGACCACGGCGAACTGGTCGCCGGCCTCAGGCGCGGAGTCGAAACCGAGAACCTCGACCGGAACGGAAGGTCCGGCCTCTTGCACCTGCTCGCCGAGCTCGTTGATCAACGCGCGCACGCGGCCATAGGCAGAGCCCGCGACGATGAGGTCGCCAAGATGCAGTGTCCCGCGCTGGATCAGGGCGGTACCGACCGGCCCGCGCCCGCGCTCGAGCTTGGCCTCGACGATCACACCCTCTGCAGGCCGATCGGGATTGGCGGTGAGTTCCAGCACCTCGGCCTGCAGCGCGATCGCTTCCAGCAGTCTGTCGAGGCCGGTTCGCTTCAGGGCCGAGACTTCGAGTTCCAGCGTATCGCCGCCCAAGCTTTCCACCACGATCTCATGGCTGAGCAGTTCGGTCCGCACGCGCTGCGGGTCGGCGCCTTGCTTGTCGATCTTATTGATGGCGACGATCATCGGCACGCCTGCCGCCTTGGCGTGGTTGATGGCTTCGACCGTCTGCGGCTTCACGCCGTCGTCGGCGGCCACTACCAGCACCACGATGTCGGTCACCTGAGCGCCACGCTGGCGCATCGCGGTGAAGGCCTCGTGGCCCGGCGTGTCGATAAAGGTGACCTTGTGCCCCGACGGCGTCTCCACTTGGTAGGCGCCGATATGCTGGGTGATCCCGCCGGCCTCTTGGGCGACGACATTGGTGGTGCGGATAGCGTCGAGCAGCGAGGTCTTGCCGTGATCGACATGTCCCATGATGGTGACGATGGGTGCGCGTGGCTCCAAATCCGCTTCATGGTCGTCGGCGCCGATAAAGCCTTCTTCGACATCGGCCTCGGACACGCGCCGCACCGTGTGGCCGAACTCCTCGGCCACGAGCTGGGCCGTGTCGGAATCGATCACGTCGGTGATCTTGTGCATCTCGCCGTCTTTCATCAGGAACTTGATGACGTCGACGCCGCGCTCGGCCATGCGGTTGGCGAGCTCTTGAATGGTGATGACTTCGGGGATCACGACTTCGCGTTGGATCTTCTGCTGCGCGAGCGGTCCCGAGCTCTGCTTCTTCTGGCGCTCCTGGCGGCGCTTCAGCGAGGCTAGGCTTCGCTGGCGCTGCTCCTCGTCGAGTGCGTTGGTGATGGTGAGGCGACCGCGGACGCGGCGTTCCTCGCCCCGGCGCGGCGCGACCGGGCTCTTCTTGTGGCGGGCATCGGCGGTACGGGCCGGCTCTTCCATCTCCTCTTTGAGGAGATGCTTGCGGGCGGTTTCCTCGGCCTTTTCCTTGACCTTGGCCTCGGCCTTATGCCGCTCGTCCTCTTTGCGTTTGCGCTCCTCGGCCTCCTCGCGCTCCTTGGTCCGCTGCTCTTCGGTGACGACCTGAAGGGCAACGGTCTCTTGGACCTTTTCACGCTCCTCGGCTTCGCGCAGGCGCGCATCGGTCAGCGCGCGCATGCGCGCGTCCTTCTCCTCCTCGGAGAGCTGGCGGAGCACCACGCCGGGACGCCGGCCCTGAGCCTCCTCGGCCTGAGGCTTGGGGGCAGCCTCGGCCACGGGCGCCGTGACCTGCGGCTTGGCCTTTACCTCCTCGGCCGGCTGCGTGCCGGCACCGCCGATCACCCGCCGCTTCTTCTTCTCCACGACGACGGATTTCGAGCGCCCATGGCTGAAGCTCTGGCGCACATGGCCGGACTCCACGGTCCGGCGCACGTTGAGCGACATCTTGCGCCCGCCGCTGGCGGTCTTCTCTTCTGTCTCGGTCTCACTCATTCCGTGTCTGTATCCAATCCGTTCTCGTCGGCAAACGCGGCGCTACCCTTGCGGTAGCGCTCCAAGCGCTCCGCCGCCGCGAGGAATTTTCGAGCCGCTCCGCCCTGGATGAGGGCAGCATGTATCACATTTGACCGTCCGGATGCCAAACCCAATTCGCCTTCGTTAAAGGCGCGAATAGCCATAATCGGGACTCCACCGGTCATTGTCAGGGCCTTGCCGTCGAGCTTGCGGCGGCCGTCCTCCGCCGCTTCCGCGGCATGAACGAGCGCGATCACGCGGCTCTTGCGGATCGCTTCCTCGATTTTCGCCGCGCCGAACACGACCTCGCCCGCCTTGTTGGCAAGGGCCAGCGCCGAAAGTGCGGCGTCGGCGAGCAGTCGATCGACCAGAGCGGCGAGTTCCTCAGGGACTAAGGCTTTCGTCTTCAGCGCGCGGGAGAATGCGTTGCGCTTGGCGGCATCCGACACCGTATCGTGGGCGGCGGTCAGCCACACGCCACGTCCGGGCAGCTTCTCCTTGATGTCCGGAACGATCGTCCCGTCAGGACCGATCACGAAGCGGATGAGCGCGTCCTTGGCCAGATGCCGGCGCGTGAGCGCACAGCGGCGGACGGTCTCCGCCTGCCGCTCTTGCGTCTGGTCTTGTTCCGCTGCCTCGAACCGCAACCGCTGATCTCCTCACCCAGTTCATGACGCGCTGGCGCCGCTGGTATCGGCCTCTTGAACGTCTGTGTTGGCGTCAGCCACGTCCTCGCCTTCGACAGGCTCCTCAACGGGCACAATCTCCTCGATCCACCCGGCCTTGACGCGGGCGGCAAGGATCAGCTCCTCGATCTGGGCGCGGGCCAGGCCGAAACCATCGAGAATGCCGTTATGGCGGATGGTCTCTTTCTCCTTGTCCTTGCGCTCGCTCCAGCCGGCGAGATCGTCGGTGGCGCAATCGGCAAGGTCCTCTACGGTCTTGATGTTGTGCTCGCCGAAGGCGACCAGCATTGCCGTGGTGACGCCCGGGATCTCTTGCAGCGCGTCGGCGACGCCGAGCGCCTTACGCTTGGCGTCGAGCTCGGCCTCGAGCTTCTCCAGATGCTCACGAGCGCGGGTCTGAATCTCGGCGGCGGTGTTCTCGTCGAATCCTTCGATCGACGCAATCTCCGACGGCTCGACGAAAGCGACTTCCTCGACGGAGGAGAAGCCCTCCGAGGCGAGCAGCTGCGCGATCACCTCGTCCACATCGAGCGCCTCCATGAAGGTGGCGGAGCGCTCGGCGAACTCGGCCTGGCGGCGCTCCGATTCGGAGGCCTCGGTCATGATGTCGATGTCCCAGCCGGTGAGTTGGGAGGCCAGCCGTACATTCTGGCCCTTGCGGCCGATGGCGAGCGAGAGCTGCGCGTCGGGCACCACCACCTCGATGCGCTCGGCGTCCTCGTCGAGCACGACCTTGACCACCTCGGCCGGCGCCAGTCCATTGACGATGAAGGTGGCGGCATCGGGCGACCACTGGATGATGTCGATCTTCTCGCCCTGGAGTTCGTTAACCACCGCCTGAACGCGGCTGCCGCGCATGCCGACGCAGGCGCCGACCGGATCGATCGAGGCGTCGCGGGACACGACCGCGATCTTGGCGCGGCTGCCGGGATCGCGCGCCACCGACTTGATGGTGACGATGCCCTCATAGACTTCTGGCACTTCCTGGGCGAA
>DATMDY010000064.1:0-24638 GCA_035557335.1 Methyloceanibacter sp. | reverse complement strand
GTGAACAACATGCCGGGCTTGAGCGGCAAGCCTTCGCCCGCTTCCCCATAATGCAGGATGTTCGGCCGGTCGTGGAACACACGGCCCAAGCCATGGCCGCAGAAATCGCGCACCACGCTGCAGCGCTCGCCCTCGGCATAGTCCTGGATGGCGGCGCCGATGTCCCCCGTGGTGGCGCCAGGCCTCACGGCGGCCACGCCGCGCATCAGGGCGTCGTAGGTGACCTCGAGCAGGCGCTCCGAGGCGCGGGCGATCTTGCCCACGGCATACATGCGGCTCGAATCGCCATGCCAGCCGTCGACGATGAGCGTCACGTCGATATTGAGGATGTCGCCTTCCTTGAGCACGCGGTTGCCGGGGATGCCGTGGCATACGACATGGTTCAACGAGGTGCAGATCGATTTGGGAAAGCCGCGATAGTTGAGCGGCGCGGGCACGGCCCCGTGCGCCAGGGCGAAGTCGAACACGAAGGCGTCGAGCGACTCGGTGGTCACGCCGGGCTTTACCCGATCGGCCAGGAGATCGAGCGCCTCGGCCACGAGGCGGCCGGCTTTGGTCATGCCGGCAAAAGCCTCCGGCCCATGGAGCTTGATCTTGGTGTCGCGCCCTTGGGCGCGGGCAAATTCGAGATTGGACATGAGTGACGCTTATAGACCCTTAGGTGTGACTTAGGGGGAAATAGCCCGATGTGCAACGGTGAGACGCGTGGACAACCCGGGACAAGCCAGCCATGACGGTCAATAATGCCGAAACCATGACGCACACGAATGCCAAGCCGGACACCGTCACCGCCGCCCTTGTGGTCATCGGCGAGGAGATCCTGTCGGGGCGCACGAGCGACCAGAACATCGCCTATGTCGGCGCCTATCTCGCCCGCACCGGCATCTCCTTGCGCGAGGTGAGGGTGGTGGCGGACCAGGAGGGCGAGATCGCCGCCGCGGTGAACGAGCTCCGCCCACGCTTCGCTTACGTCTTCACCACCGGCGGCATCGGTCCCACCCATGACGATGTGACCACCGACGCCATCGCCAAGGCCTTCGGGGTCGGCGTCAGGCTGGACGAAGGCGCCGTCCAGGCGCTGCGCAAACATTTCAATGAGGCGGAGCTGACGCCGGCGAGGCTCCGCATGGCTCGCATCCCCGAAGGGGCGACGCTGATCGACAACGCCATCTCCCGCGCCCCGGGTTATCGAATCGGCAATGTGATCGTCATGGCAGGCGTGCCGCGTATCATGCAGGTCATGCTCGACGCGGTGATGCCGGGGCTCGACAAGGGGCGCCCCATGCTCACGCGGTCCGTCCGCATCGACGCGCCCGAGGGCGACATCGCGTCCCCGCTCGCGGCGCTGCAGGCGGCGCACCCGCAAGTGCAGATCGGCAGCTATCCGTTCTTCGAGCAGAAGCGCCTCGGCACCTATGTGGTGCTGCGCGCGACCGGCGAGAAAGACCTCGAAGCGGCCTATGAGGCCCTCTGGACAGTAATTGTGGAAAACGGCTTCGCGGCGGTCCGCTCCGAGACGCGTTAACCAATTTCTAGCCAAAAAACGAATCACTTGCAGCCGGGACGATCGCGGCCCTTCAGAGCGATCGGACGGCAGGGTCGTTCATTCGAGTGACCGTGCTACACCGACAACGATGCATCGTCGCTTCGATGCGATGTGAAATCGTGCGCGCGATGCGTACGCGACTGCGCATGCAATGAAACGGCGTGACGCGATGCGCCGCGCGCGATCGCGATTGAATTCGAGGACGAGAGCATTTCAGGGGGAATGAAAGTGAGCGCGAAGCCGCTGCGGCGTCTCCAGCTCATGCGCCGGAGAATTGATTATAAATATCTGATTTTTCAAGGGAAAATAAAGGAGGCGCGGGGACGAGCCCCGCGCCTTTTGGAAAGCTATCTCTTCTTCTTGGCGGTCTTGCGACGAGCGGTCGACTTTTTCGCCATCGTCTTCTTAGCCGGCTTCTTAGCCGTCTTCCGTTTTGCAGGCTTCTTCTTCGCTGCTGCCATAGTTCATCCCTCCTTCAGGGCTGGCTGGCTATAAAACACTCTAGCTACATCCACTCGTCGCCCCGCACGTATCGCATTTGAGACACGTACCGTTGCGGACGAGAGTAAAGTTTCCGCATTCTCCACATGCTTCCCCTTCATAACCCTTAACGCGCGCTTCGGCGAGTAGATGTATCGCATCGCGTTCGGCAAGGGTTTCGACGGCGCGCGTAACATGGTCAGCCGTCTGCGCTGTATGGGGTGCGGTAGACGCGGTGGCAAGGCTTGTGGCGCCGGACACTGCATCGTCAGCCGGCCTTGGCTGCAATGCATGCGCCTGTGCACCAGTGCCTTGCGCTTTGCTCGGCGCAATAAGCTTCCGCTCACCAACGCGACCACGAGTGAAGCCTGGCGAGACGAGAGCTTCGGTGGAACGCTTGCCTTCGCCCGCGTCACCGGAGCCGAGTGTTGTGCTGCCGATCTCATTTGGATCAACATGAGCAAGCTCGTAGCGCCCAAGATAAGAAACTGCAAGCTCTCTGAACAAATAATCGAGGATCGAGGTCGCGTTCTTGATCGCCTCATTCCCGCGCACCGGGCCTGCCGGCTCGAAGCGCGTGAAGGTAAAGGCATCGACGAACTCTTCCAGCGGAACGCCATACTGCAAAGCGACGGACACCGCGATCGCGAAATTGTTCATGAGCGAGCGGAAGGCGGCGCCCTCCTTGTGCATGTCGATGAAGATCTCGCCCAACCGCCCGTCGGCATACTCGCCAGTTCTTAAATAGACCTTATGACCGCCGACGACTGCCTTCTGGGTATAACCCTTGCGGCGGTCGGGCAGACGCTCGCGATCGGCCCTCGCCCGCGCCCGCTCGATGATGCGCTCCACCACCCGCTCGGCGACGACTTGGGCGCGCTGCACCTGCGGCTGGTCGGAGGCGATCGACGCCAGCACCTCGTCCTGCTCTTCCTCCTCGTCGGCGAGGAGTTGGGCGTTGAGCGGCTGCGACAGCTTGGAGCCGTCGCGGTAGAGCGCGTTGGCCTTCAGAGCGAGGCGCCAGGAGAGCAGATAAGCCTCCTTGCAGTCCTCGACGGAAGCGTCGTTCGGCATGTTGATGGTCTTGGAAATGGCGCCGGAGACGAAGGGCTGCGCCGCCGCCATCATGCGGATATGGCTCTCGACCGACAGGAAGCGCTTGCCCTTGCGGCCGCAGGGCGAGGCGCAGTCGAACACCGGCAGATGCTCGGGGTTGAGCCCGGGCGCGCCTTCGAGCGTCATCGCCCCGCAGGCATATTCATTGGCCGACTCGATCTCGCGCTTGCCAAAGCCGATCTCGGCCAGAAGATCGAAATCCGGCTGGTCGATGCGCTCGGGCGACAGGCCCAGCACGCCGGTCAGGAAGTCCTCGCCGAGCGTCCACTTGTTGAACACGAATTTGATGTCGAAGGCGGCGGCGACGGCCTTCTCCACCGCGGCGATCTTCTCCGGCGTGAAGCCCTTGGCAGCTAGCGTCTGGTGATTGACGCCAGGCGCGCCGGTCAGCGTGCCGTGCCCCACGGCGTATTCGACGATGCGCTTGATGGCGTCGGGGCCATAGCCGAGCACGCGCAGGGCCTCGGGCACCATGCGGTTGATGATCTTGAAATAGCCGCCGCCGGCGAGCTTCTTGAACTTGACCAGGGCGAAATCGGGCTCGATCCCGGTGGTGTCGCAATCCATGACCAGGCCGATCGTGCCGGTCGGCGCGATCACCGTGGCCTGGGCGTTGCGATAGCCGTAAGCCTGGCCAAGCTCGATCGCACGGTCCCAGGCCTGCGCGGCACGCGCAACCAGCTGCTGATCGGGGCAGGAGGCATGGTCGAGAGGCACGGGCGCCGTGGCGAGGCCCTCATAGCCGTCTTTCTCGCCACGGGCCGCGCGCGCATGGTTTCGCATCACGCGGAGCATCGGTTCGCGATTTGCCTCGTAGCCGGGGAACGGGCCAAGCTCCCGCGCCATCTCGGCGCTGGTGGCGTAGGACACGCCGGTCATGATGGCGGTCAGCGCCCCGCACAGCGCGCGCCCTTTTCCTGAATCGTAGGGAATGCCCGACGCCATCAGCAGACCGCCGATATTGGCGTAGCCGAGGCCGAGCGTCCGGTATTCATAAGAGAGCTGCGCGATGCGGCGCGAGGGGAACTGCGCCATGGTCACCGCGATCTCGAGCACGACGGTCCAGAGCTTGATGGCGTGCTCATAGGCCTCGATGTCGAAGCTGCCATCCTCCTTGCGGAAGGCCATCAGATTGAGCGAGGCGAGATTACAGGCGGTATCGTCGAGGAACATGTATTCGGAGCAGGGGTTCGAGGCCCTGATGTCCCCTGCCGCCGGGCAGGTATGCCAGTCGTTGATGGTGGTGTGGAACTGGATGCCGGGATCGGCGCAGGCCCAGGCGGCATGTCCGATCTGCTCCCATAGCGCGCCAGCCTTCACCGTCTTGGCCACGGCGCCGTTCTTGCGGAAAGTCAGGTCCCAATCGCCATCGGCCTCGACCGCGCGCAGGAAGTCGTCGGTGACTCGCACCGAATTGTTGGAGTTCTGACCCGAGACCGTCCGGTAGGCCTCCGAATCCCAGTCCGTGTCGTAGGTCGGAAACTGGATCGAGGTGTAGCCCTGGCGGCCGAACTGGATCACCCGGCGGATCAGGTTATCGGGCACCTTGACACGCCGCGCGGCCTTCACCTCGCGCCGCAAGGCCGGATTGCGCTTGGGATCGAAGCAGTCGTCGCCGTCGCCCTCGCAATTGACGCAGGCCTTGAGGATGGCGTTGAGCCGTTCGGCCAGGATCTTGGAGCCGGTGACGAGGGCCGCCACCTTCTGCTCCTCGGTGACCTTCCAGTTGATGTAGTCCTCGACGTCGGGGTGGTCGATGTCGACCACCACCATCTTGGCCGCGCGGCGTGTGGTGCCGCCCGATTTGATGGCGCCAGCCGCCCGGTCGCCGATCTTGAGGAAGCTCATCAGGCCGGAGGATTTGCCCCCACCCGAAAGCGGCTCGTTCTCGCCGCGGAGCCTGGAGAAATTCGTGCCGGTGCCCGAGCCATATTTAAAGAGGCGCGCCTCGCGCACCCACAGGTCCATGATGCCGTTCTCGTTGACGAGATCGTCGGCGATGGACTGGATGAAACAGGCATGCGGCTGGGGGTGCTCATAGGCCGAGGCCGAGGCCTGCACCTCGCCGGTGCGGAAATCGACATAATAATGACCCTGGCTCGGGCCATCGATGCCATAGGCCCAATGCAGCCCGGTATTGAACCATTGCGGGCTGTTGGGGGCGCCCATCTGCATGGCGAGCATGTAGCGGAGCTCGTCATAGAAGGCGGAGGCGTCGTCTTCGGTCGAGAAATAGCCGGCCTTCCAGCCCCAATAGGTCCAGGTGCCGGCGAGCCGATCGAACACCTGGCGCGCGTCGGTCTCGCTGTCGAAGCAGGCGCTCTCGGG
Organism: Methyloceanibacter sp.; assembly: GCA_035557335.1. Classification (GTDB taxonomy): domain Bacteria; phylum Pseudomonadota; class Alphaproteobacteria; order Rhizobiales; family Methyloligellaceae; genus Methyloceanibacter. Next base: position 19,168 of record DATMDY010000064.1, on the reverse strand, counting down.
AAGTTTGGCGAGCGCCGCCTCGTCGGGGACCGACCGCCACAGCCACGAGGGGACGGAATTCTCCTCGACGCGCTTCAGTTTGGCGGGCACGCCGGCTTTGCGGAAATATTTCTGGGCGAGGATGTCGGCGGCGACCTGGCTCCAATGGACCGGCACCGCGAAGCGCTCAAGCGAGAACACCACCGAGCCGTCAGGATTACGGATCTCGCTTGCGCTCTCCCGGAAGGGAATAGCGTCATAGGGCGATTTGCCCGGCTCGGTAAAACGTCTCTCAATCCGCATTTTATTGCCCCCGCCTTGCGTAACAGCCCAACTGCCAAAGGTGGTCCGATTCGTTGGAGGCATCAACATCTATGGCAGAAAGGTTATATAACCACTAAACCCTGTGGGGAACACCACAAATTGGTGGTGCAGACCCAGGGGATAGTATGGGGAAATTGGGGGGACAAATGCCCTTCCACAACCCCCAAGCACCCGCCCTTTACGCGACCCCGGCCGATTTAGACGCGACCCTTCACCCTCTGTTTACGAAACTCTCAGTATTTTTTTCCCGCACGTAGAGTGAGGGCCGGCTGAGTCCATGTTGCATCATTCCGCCTATGGCCGCGGTCTCGAAGCGCTGACCGTCGCCGTCATCGACGATCGCCGGCCGATGCTGTCGATGATGCGGGCCATGCTCGCCGCCATCGGCGTCGGCCGCATCGAAACTTACGACTGCCCGACCGAAGCCATCGATGCCATGACGGCCGCGCCGCCGGATCTCGTGATCGCCGCCGCCGCCATGCAGCCACTAACCGGTCCGGCGCTGGTCAGGACCATGCGGCAGGCGGACGCTGGGCCGCTCTGCTTCATCCCAGCCATGATCACGAGCGCCCACGCCAAACCGCATCTGGTCGAAGAGTCGCTCAGGGCTGGGGCCCATCAGGTGCTGGTGCTGCCGATCGCCGCAAGCACGCTCTATCGAAGGCTCGATTGGCTGACCAACGACGATCGTCCCTACGAGCTTCACGGCGAGCATTACGTCGTCGCGGGACTGGCGGAGCGTCTCGCGCTCAACTTCCCGCGTCCGGCCACACGCCAATGCCGGTTCCGGCTCGCACACCTCTGGCGGTCGCCGACGAGAGTTTCGCGCAAGCCATGCCCTTCGCATTGAAAGTACGCGTGGCAAGCTAGCGCTTCGTCCTCTGGACACGAGACGCGCCTTCAGCCCATAGTTCGGCGCTAGAAGGCCAAAATCATCCATGGGACTTTTCACTGAGATTTTTGCCTGGTGGACAGGCAACACCATCGGCACGCGTCTCTTCACGTGGCGTAAGGGCGTGCGCGTGGGCGAGGACGGCCTCGGCAATATCTATTATCGGGAGCGCAACGGCCCAAAGCGTTGGGTGATCTACCGCACGCTCTCCGAGCCTTCGCAGGTGCCCCCGGAATGGCATGCGTGGCTGCATCACACCGTCGACGTGCCGCCCTCCGAGGAGAGCTACCGGCCGCGCCCGTGGGAGGAAGCCCATCGCCCCAATCTGACCGGGACCTATGAGGCCTATCGCCCGCCCGGATCGACGCTCCGCCCTGAAGTGAGCAAGCCGCCTCTGGATTACGAGCCGTGGCAGCCGCAATGACAGCCGAACCTATGCATGAAACCACGCCGCCGAAGGCCGTCCAGCGCTGGTCGGCGTCCGACTATGCACGCAACGGCCGCTTCGTGCAGGAGATGGCCGGTCCCGTCTTCGCGATGCTGGCGCCAAGGCCGGGCGAGCGCATCCTCGACCTCGGCTGCGGCGACGGCACGCTGACCGCCGAGATCAAGGCGGCCGGCGCCGACGTGCTCGGCGTCGATCTGAGCGAGGAACTGCTGGCGGCTGCCAAGATGAAGGGGCTCGCCGTCCGCAAGCTTGACGGTCATGCTCTGGACTTCGTCTCCGAGTTCGACGCGGTGTTCTCCAACGCGGCGCTGCATTGGATGCGCGCGCCGGACCTGGTCATCACCGGGGTGGCGCGCGCGCTGAAGCCGCGCGGCCGTTTCGTGGGTGAGCTTGGCGGACATGGCAATGTCGCGGCCATCGCCACGGCCATGCGCGCCGTGGGTGCAACCAGAGCCGGCGATCCGGCCCTGGTCGCGCCCTGGTTCTTCCCCACGCCCGCGGAATATGGCCGCCTCCTCGAACAAGGTGGCTTCACCGTGCGCGAGGTTATGCTGGTGCCGCGTCCAACCCCGCTCAAGACCGGCATGGAGGGCTGGCTCAGAACCTTCGGCCGGTCCTTCTTCGACCAGTTTCAGGAGCCCGAGCGGAATGAAGTGCTGAAAGAAGTCATGGAGCTGTTGCGCCCGTCGCTATGCGATGCCAGCGGGGCCTGGACCGCCGACCATGTCAGGCTCCGTTTCTTTGCCGAGCGCGGCACCTGATAAGCACCCGCCACACCCATGCCCCAATCATGGACGACGCGTTTTGATTGCTAAGGAGCGCACCGGAGGGATAGTTTGGGGCCCGTTCAACAGTCGTGCGGCGTCATGCAGCAAGTGAAAAGGCCCGTGGTCCAGGCGGCCGGTTCCCGGTTTGCCCTGCTGTTGCTGGCTTCGACCGTGGCTTCCTGGCTGCCGTCGGGGCCTGCGCAGGCCGAGAAGATCAAGAATGAGACGGCGGTGTTCGCCGCCCTCGACAAGGTCACGGGGCGCATCTCGCATCTCGAAATCCCCATCGACCAGACCGTCGAGTTCGGCGCCCTCAAGGTGACGCCGCGCGTGTGCAACACCCGTCCGCCGACCGAGGCGCCAGATACCGCCTCCTTCGTCGAGGTCGATGAGATCAAGCTCACCGGCGAGGAGCAGCGCATCTTCACCGGCTGGATGTTTGCCGAGAGTCCCGGTCTTCACGCGGTCGAGCACCCGGTGTTCGACGTCTGGCTCACCAGCTGCAAGACGGCTTCCGCGCCTGCGCCTTCCGATAGCAACGCGAACGCGCCTTCACCTGACGCGACCGAAGCAACCGAGGCGCCGGCAGAACAAGCCCCGCCTGCCGCCGCCGAAGCGCCGCCTCCGCCTGAGCCGGCCGCGCCGGCTGGGGAAGAGATACTTCCATGGGCCACCCCACCTGGCAACGCCGCCTCAAGAGCCCGCTGAAATTCCGGCCGGCTCACCTCGATGGCGCCGAAGCGGGCGAGATGCCCGGTGACGAACTGGGTGTCGAGCAGGGTGAAGCCGCCATATTTGAGCCTGGCCACGAGATAGATCAGCGCGACCTTGCTCGCGTCGCGCGATCGGCTGAACATGCTCTCGCCGAAAAAGGCTCGGCCGAGATGCACGCCATATAATCCGCCGGTCAGCTCGCCCTCTTGCCAGACCTCCACGGTGTGGCAATGGCCGAGCGCGAACAGCTCGCGATAAAGGCTCCTGATGCGACCGTTGATCCAGGTGCTCCGCCTCCCTGAGCGCGGCGCGGCACAGCCTTCGATCACGCCCTCGAAATCGTTATCGATCTTTACCTCGAAGCCGCCGCGTCGGATGGAGCGGGCGAGACGCTTCGGCACATGGACCCGGTCCAGCGGCAGCACGCCCCTGCGCTCCGGCTCGATCCAGTAGAGCGCGTTGTCCTCCGCGCTCTCGGCCATGGGGAAGATACCGCAGGCATAGGCTTTGAGCAGCACCTGCGGCGTGATCTCGATCATGACGTCGTCGATGGAGGTCACGGCTTGTTACCCCAGGCGTGTCGGGTTCGGCGACAGATGGTCTTCGAGCCAATGAATATCATAATTGCCGTCGACGATATCCGGCTCGGAGATGAGCGAGGTGAACAGCGGGATGGTGGTCTCGATGCCATCGACCACGAATTCTCCCAGCGCCCGCTTCAGCCTCATCAGGCATTCGTTGCGGGTGCGCGCGTGCACGATGAGCTTGCCAATCAGGCTGTCGTAATAAGGCGGGATGGTGTAGCCGGCATAGGCGCCGGAATCGACCCTGACGCCGAGCCCGCCGGGGGGATGAAAATGCGTGATGGTCCCCGGCGACGGACGGAAGGTATGTGGGTTCTCGGCGTTGATGCGGCATTCGATGGCATGACCGTTGAAGATGATGTCCTCCTGGCGCAGCGACAAGGGCGCGCCGGCGGCGATCCTGATCTGCTCGATGACGAGGTCGAGGCCGGTGATCATCTCGGTGATGGTGTGTTCGACCTGAAGGCGCGTGTTCATCTCGATGAAATAGAACGCGCCTGCCTCGTAAAGGAACTCGACGGTGCCGAGCCCGCAATAACGAAGTTTGCGCATGGCTGCCGCCACCGTCTCGCCGATTTGCACGCGCTCGTTCTCGTTCAGCGCGGGTGAGGGGGCTTCCTCCCAAAGCTTCTGATGGCGCCGCTGTAGCGAGCAGTCGCGCTCGCCGAGATGGATGGCGTTGCCGAGCCCGTCGGCCAGCACCTGCACCTCGATATGGCGGGGCTTAGCGAGATATTTCTCCAGATAGACGGTGTCGTCGCCAAAGGCGGCTTGAGCCTCGTGACGCGCGGCGCTAAGCGCCGCTTCGAGCTCGTTCTCGAACAAAGCGAGCTTCATGCCGCGGCCGCCGCCCCCTGCCGCTGCCTTGACCAGCAACGGATAGCCGATATCGCGCGCCGCGCGCCGCGCTTTGGCGAGGTCCGAGACCGGACCGGAGCCGGGCACGACCGGGATGCCGAGCTTGCGCGCGGTTTCCTTGCCCTGGATCTTGTCTCCCATCAGCGCAACATGCTCGGCGCTCGGGCCGATAAAGGCGATGTCGTGCTCCTCGAGGATTTCGGCGAAGCGGGCGTTCTCGGCGAGAAAGCCGTAGCCCGGATGTACCGCATCGGCGCCGGTGATCTCGCAGGCGGCGACGATCGCAGGGATGTTCAAATAGCTGTCTCTGGCGGGCGGGGCGCCGATGCATACGCTCTCGTCGGCCAGCCGCACATGCATGGCATCGGCGTCGGCGGTGGAATGGACCGCAACCGTGGCGATGCCGAGTTCCTTGCAGGCCCGTTCGATGCGAAGCGCGATCTCTCCCCGGTTGGCGATCAGGATCTTGTCGAACACTAGCGTTGCTCGATCACCGCCAGCGGCTCGCCATATTCGACCGGCTGGCCGTCCTCGACGAGAATGGCGATGACCGTGCCGGCTTTGGGGGAGGGGATCTGGTTCATGGTCTTCATGGCCTCGATGATGAGCAGCGTCTGTCCCGCCGTCACCTGAGTGCCGATCTCGACGAAGGGCGGAGTGCCGGGCTCGGGCGAGCGGTAGGCGGTCCCCACCATGGGCGATATGACGGTGCCGGGGTGGACCACGATCTCTTCTGTGCGGCTCCCACGCGGCTTCTCTCTGGTATGCGGCTGAAGCGATGACGCTTCACCCGCGCCGGTGGTGAGCGTGGTGGTGAGATTGACGCCGCGGGCGACCCTCAGGCGCTTGCCCTCATGCTCGACCTCGATCTCGGTGAGGCCGGTCTCCTCGAGCAGCGCCGCAAGCTCGCGAATGAGGTCCTTGTCGAAACTCCCCCCGCTGCTCGTCATCTCCGGCGTTTCCTTCTTGGCCATCAGGCTGACCCGCCGCTTGGAATCGCGCTGGCGAGCGCTTCGAGGGCGAATTCGTAGCCCTGCGGGCCGAAGCCGCAGATCACCCCCTTCGCCGCACGCGAGATATAGGAGTGATGGCGAAACGGCTCGCGGGTGAAGATGTTAGAGAGATGCACCTCGACGGTAGGAATGGGGCAGGCGAGCAGCGCGTCAAGCATGGCGATCGAAGTATGGGTGAGTGCGCCGGCATTGACGATCAGCCCTGCCGCGTCCGTCCTCGCCTCCTGGATCCAGGCCACCAGCTCGCCCTCGTGATTGCTTTGGCGGAAATCTACCGAAAGCCCGAGCGCGGCGGCCCTTTTCTCGCAGCGCACGCGCAAATCCTCCAGAGTCTCCTTGCCGTAGACCTCCGGCTCCCTTGACCCCAATAGGTTGAGATTGGGGCCGTTCAACACATAGATCGGTTTGGCCATGGCTGACGCTGGATGCCTGAGGATGCCGGGAAGACCGGGCAGAACACCCGGTTGCGGCGGGCGAGACGCGCCCCTTTACCAGCTTTTCCGCCATTCGGCAAAACGCGCACCCCGGAGTGCTTAAGGCAATACTGCCTTTGTAGCCGGGCCTAGCAGATCTTGCAGCCTTCCTCCCGGACCTCCCCGACCTTTTTGGCCAACTGGTCGTAGAGATCCTCGGGCGCGCCGGGGATGGTTTGGTCGCCAATGAGATAGAACGGGGTGCCTTGCAAGCCGAGCTTCTGCCCGAGTTCCCGCGTCTCTTCGAGCGCCTTCTCGATCTCCTCACCCTCCATGTCCTTCTTGAGTTGCTCCAAGTCGAGCCCAAGCTCGCCCGCGATGCGCAGAACCTTCTCCTTGTCGGCCTTGCCGGATTCGCCGAACAGCTTCTGATGCATCTCGAAATATTTGCCCTGCTTCATCGCCGCGAGCGCGCCTTTGGCGGCATCGTCGGAATCGCCGCCGAAGATCGGCATCTCCTTGAGCACGACGCGCACCTTGTCGTCGCTGTCGATGAGCTTGACCAGATCGGGCAGCGCGCGTTTGCAATAGCCGCAATTGTAATCGAAGAATTCGACGACGGTGACGTCGCCGTCGGGGTTGCCGCCGACAAAGGCGTGGGGCGAGCGGAAAATGGCCTCGGCATTCTCGCCGATGGCTTTTTGCTGAACCGCCGACTGCTCGTCGCGCTGGCGCGTGTCGAGCTCGGTCGTCATCTCCACCAGGATCTCTGGGTGCTTGGTGAGAAAGTTGCGGACGATGTCGATGACCTGCTTCTCCTGAAGCCCGGCTCCCGGTGCGTCAACCACGCCGGGTGCCCCGCGCCAGATAGCGGTGATGGTGGCGGCGCTCACAATGGCGGCCACCACGGCAGCCACCAGGGCGGCGGCGAGGCCAGTCTTAAGGGTCATGCTTGATCTCCGGGAGGTTCGTGAAAATTCAGTTGGTCTTGGGTACTTCGAAAGCGAGGATGTCGTCGGCTTTGATCGAGTTCGGCGTGCCCTCGAGGAACCCGGCTTTGGCGCGCTTGGCCTGCTGCTTGGCCTCCTTCAGGCGACCTTCATAGAAATAGGCCTCGGCGGATGCAAGCGCGGCCTGGGCCATGTATTGCTGCTTCGCTTGCCCGGCTTTAGCCGCTTCGGCCTTCCGCGCATAGGCCGCGGCAAGCTGGCGGTAGCCCCGCGCCGAGGTGTCCTCGCGCGCCAGCGCCGTGCGCAGATTGGTGATGGCCTCGTCCACATATTGCTGCTTGTTGGCACCGAGCAGCGCCTGCGCCAGCATGATGCGGATGAGCGGTTCCTCCGGATTGAGCTTGACCGCTTCGCGCAAGGGCGGAACGGCCGCTTCCACACTTCCGCTCTCGAACAGGAATTGTCCCTTGACCTCGTGGAAATAAGGCCATTTTGGCTGGGCGGCGATCAGCGCATCGAATTGCGGCAGGGCCGCCTTCATCCCGGACTGACGGTAGGTGGCGATCGCTCGGGCATAGGCCGCAGGGAGTGACTGGTCGGTCGTCCCATAGCGGTTCAACACGGATTCGGGTTTGTCGAGGAAGCCGTAGAACTTCGCCTTGATCAGATCGTGCCGGAGCTGGAGCTCGGGCGGGTCGGTGACTTCGTAATAGGGACTCGAGGTGACCAGCTCCTTCAGATGCGTGATGCGCTGTTGCGGCAAAGGATGGCTCATCAGATAGGGGTTGATACCCTGGATACCTTTGAGCTTGTCCGCCATCAGCTCGAAGGTCTCGACCATGCCGCGGCCCGATTGCTTGGTGGCGTTCAGGAAAGTTATGGCGGCCTGGTCGGCGGAGGATTCTTCGGTTTGCTGATAGGCGAGCACGCTGCGCATGGCCGCGTCGGTTCCGCCGAAGGCCGCCCCCATGCCGACTTGTCCGAGCCCTGGCGCGCCGGCCAATGCCCCGCCGGCCATGGCCGCAAGGCCGAGTATCTGAAGCATCAATGCCGCCGATTTCGCCTTCGACACCTGCGTGCGCAATCGGGCGAGGTGGCCGCCGCTGATATGGCCGCTTTCATGCGCGATGACCCCGATCACCTGGTTCGGGGTCTTGGCGTTCATCAGCGTGCCGGCATGGAAGAACATATTGCGCCCATCGACCACGAAGGCGTTGAAGTTGCGGTCATTGACGATGTGGATGCGGATGTTTTGCGAGCCAAGGCCCGCAGCGCTGAAGATGGGCTTGGCGTAAGCGCGCAGCAGCGCTTCAGTCTCGGCGTCGCGGATGAGCCCCTGGGCCTCCGCCGTGGTCGAGGTGGCGAGCGCCGCGACCAGTCCCGTCACCAGCCCCGCGCGAAACCGCCACGTCGCAGACTGGGTTCGGGGTGGGGCCAGAGCAGGCATGGTTCCGCTTGGTCGTATATGCGAAGATCGAGCAAAGACGCCGGTTTTCCGCCCCATCCGACGCCTGTCTTGCTTGACTTTTGAATGCGGCGACAACGTGACAGCACGATTGCCTGAAACATCAACAAAACGCGAGGCCATGCACGATATTACCGCGTCCGCGCCAGGTTCCAAGGGACTGCCGCGCCAGCTTGCCAGGCGGAGCGCCATCGACCCGTTCATCGTCATGGACGTGATGAGCGAGGCCAATCTGCGCCAGGCCGGCGGCGAGGACATTATCCATATGGAGGTGGGCCAGCCCGCGACGCCCGCGCCACGCGCGGCGCGCGAACGGGCGCAGCAGGCTCTGGCGGGCGAGCGGCTCGGCTATACCGAGGCGCTCGGCATGCCCGCGCTTCGAGAGCGCATCGCCCGCTACACGGCCGAGCGTTACGGCGTGTCCGTGTCGCCCGAGCGGGTGGTGGTGACGGCGGGCTCCTCGGCCGGATTCGTGCTCGCCTTTCTCGCCATTCTGGATGCAGGCGATGCGCTCGGCCTGCCGTCGCCGGGCTATCCTTGTTACCGGCAGATCCTGAAAGCGCTCGGCGTCCGCCCGTATCTGGTCGAGACCTCGGGGCAAGGGCGCTGGATGCCGACCCTGCAAGACGTGGAGCGTCTCGCCGCTGACGGCGCGGCGGGCCTGTTGCTGGCAAGCCCGAACAACCCCACCGGCACCATGGCCTTGCCGCCACGGCTCGCCGAGATCGCCGAGGCCTGCCGGCGCAACGGGCTCTGGCTCATCTCCGACGAGATCTATCACGGGCTCGAATACGAGACCCAAGCCGAGACCGCGCTCGCGCATTCCGGCGAAGCCATCGTCGTCAACAGCTTCTCCAAATATTTCAGCATGACCGGCTGGCGGATCGGTTGGCTGGTGGTGCCCGAGGCACTGGTCCGCCCGCTCGAGCGGCTTTCGCAAAATCTCTATATCTCGCCGCCAGCCATCTCGCAGGCCGCAGCGCTCGGTGCCTTCGAGGGGCTGGAGGAGCTTGAAGAGATCAGATGCGCCTATGCGCGGAACCGCTCCATGCTTCTGGAGGAACTGCCGCGCGCGGGGCTAACCGCCATCCTGCCCGCCGACGGGGCGTTCTATCTCTATGCCGATGTCAGCCGCTTCACCGCGGACAGCGCCGCCTTCGCCAAATCCATGCTCAAGGAGATAGGGGTGGCCGCAACCCCAGGCATCGATTTCGACGCCGAACGAGGCTCAAGCTATCTGCGGTTCTGCTATGCCGGGCCCGAGCCTGAGATGCGCGAGGCCGCGCGCCGGATCGCGGGTTGGCTTAAGCCGCGCTAGCGTCAAGCAACGGCAGCTGCCTACACAAAAGGCCCCGGCGAAAAATATCGCGGGGCCTTTTGAAAAATGTCGGCGGGGACCCTGCTAGGCCCAGTCGGTAATGTCGGTGGGGATCGTCTTACGCATACATGCGATCCAGTGACATAACCCGCATCACATCGATTGAGTTCCCACCTAACTTCCGCGGGACCACCAGCCCCTTCGGCGGGGTGCCGCCGGCTCTCCTTCGCCCTCGGCACGCGCCGCCGGAGCCTCGGCGGTCTCTTCCCGTACGGAAACGATGTCGCCGAAGATTGACTGAGCTTTTGGGGCCTCCCGGCCGGCAGCCTCGCCGACCAGTTCCTCCTCGCGATGAGGCTTGCTCTCACGGCTCTTGCCGTTCTGGTGCTCCTCATGCTCGGGCGAGGAGGTCTCCCTCTCCGTCTCCTTGTGCCGTGAAGGTTCTTTGGCCTCGGCGGCGCGCGGCGCTTCCGCTTCGCCCTCCGTGCGCTCCGGCCGCTGTCCGGACCGGCCGCGTCGCCCGCCTCTGCGCCCTCTGCGGCGCGACGGCTTGCGTTGCTGCGCGGCAGTCTCGGCGCTTGTTTCGACGCCCTCCTTGCCCGCGCTCTCGGCAATCGGCGCCTCGTCCTCGAACTCCGAGGTTTCCGCTGCTTCCACCGCGGACGGGCGGCGGTCTTCGGCACCGGTCTCGCCGTGGCGCTTACGCCGCCTGCGTCGAGAGCGGCGGCGGCCCTGCTCGCCTTCCGGCTCACCGGCAACACGCGACTCCGCGCGATGCGGCTCATCGCGATGCGGCTCATCGTGATGCGTATCATCGCGATGGTGCGCCCAGTCCATGTGCACCACGGCGCTCTCGCCGTCGATGACGGCGCCCTCCGCGCCACGCTCGATCACGTATTGCGAGATATGCATGTCCTCGTCGGCGGTCACGGTGATGGGGACGCGGTAGCGCTGCTGTATGTCGTTCAGATGCAAGCGCTTCTGGTTGAGGATGTAGAGCGCGACATCGACCGCGGTGGTGGCGACCAGCGGCACCACGCCGTCGGTGATGAGCCGGTCCTCAATGGAACGCAGGATGTCGAGCGCGACCGACTCGACGGAGCGCACCATGCCCGTGCCCTGGCACATCGGGCAGGACGTGGTCGAGCCTTCGAGCATGCCGGTGCGCAGGCGCTGGCGCGACATTTCGAGCAGACCGAAATGGCTTATGCGCCCCACCTGGATGCGCGCGCGGTCGTTGCGCAGCGATTCCTTTAGGCGCCGCTCGACCAGCCGATTGTTGCGGCGCTCGTCCATGTCGATGAAGTCGATGACGATGAGGCCGGCGAGATCGCGTAGCCTCAGCTGCCTGGCGATCTCCTCCGCCGCCTCGAGATTGGTCTTGAGCGCGGTGTCCTCGATATTGTGCTCGCGCGTGGCCTTGCCGGAGTTGACGTCGACGGAAACCAGCGCCTCGGTCTGGTTGATGACGATATAGCCGCCAGACTTCAACACCACCTGCGGCGAGAACATCGCCGCGAGCTGGCGCTCCACCTGGTAGCGGATGAAGATCGGCTCGGGCTCCTTGTAGGGCTTCACGTTCTTGGCATGGCTCGGCATGAGCATGCGCATGAAGTCCTTGGCCTCCTTGTAGGCCTCGTCGCCGGCGACCAGAACCTCGTCGATGTCCTTATTGTAGAGGTCACGGATCGAGCGCTTGATCAGGCTGCCTTCCTCGTAGACGAGGGCTGGGGCTGTCGATTTCAGCGTAAGGTCGCGCACCGTCTCCCATAGGCGCAGGAGATAGTCGTAGTCGCGCTTGATCTCGGTCTTGGTGCGCTGCGCGCCGGCGGTGCGGATGATGAGCCCCATGCCTTCCGGCACTTCCAACTCGTCGGCGATCTCGCGCAGGCGCTTACGGTCGGTGGGCTGAGTGATTTTGCGCGAGATGCCGCCACCGCGCGCCGTATTCGGCATGAGCACGGTGTAGCGGCCGGCGAGTGACAAATAAGTCGTGAGCGCCGCGCCTTTGGTGCCGCGCTCCTCCTTGACCACTTGCACGAGGATGATCTGGCGCCGCCGGATCACCTCCTGGATCTTATAGGGGCGCCCGCGACGGCGCCGCGCCCGCTCCGGCACTTCTTCCAGCGCATCCTCCGAGCCCACCGACTCGACGCGCTCAGGGGTGGCGTCGCCATTGCCTTCCTTGACGACGACCGGCTGGCCGACGGTCTCGACATGGTCGTCGTCCTCGTCGTCCTCGTGCGTCGAGCGGTCGACATCGAGCTTGTCCATCTCGGCTTCGATCGTTTCAGCCGGCTCGGAAATCTCGTGGACCAGATCGGCCGGTTCGAGCGCCACGGTCGGGCCGTCGTCCTCGCGCGGCGTGGTGTCGATCTCGTCGTCCTCGCCGATCTCGAACCGCGCCAGTCCCACCGGTCCAGCCACCGGCGCAAGCTCGACCGGAGGCAATGCGTGCACCTCCTGCTTCTGGCCCCGCGGCTCGTGACGGCCACGGCCGCGGCGTCCGCGACGCCTGCGGCGGCCGGCGGCCTCGTCCTCGGCGGCTTCCTCGGCCGAAGCGCGGCTTTGCTCGGCCGCCTCCTCCTCGAGCAGGGCCTGCCGGTCGGCGACCGGAATCTGGTAATAGTCGGGATGAATTTCGGTAAACGCCAGGAAACCGTGGCGATTGCCGCCATAATCGACGAATGCCGCTTGCAGCGACGGCTCTACGCGCGTGACCTTGGCGAGATAGATATTGCCGCGAAGCTGCTTCTTATTCGCTGACTCGTAATCAAATTCCTCGACGCGTGTGCCTTTTACCGCGACCACCCGGGTTTCTTCCGGATGCGCCGCATCGATTAGCATTTTGCTTGGCATGTTGTGTGTTCTCCGCCGCGCGGGCCGGGAAAAGCGGAATTAACCGCCGTGCCGGGCGTGAGCCTGAGGCCTGCGCGCGCCAATGACCAATAGACCATGATTCGTCGCGATGCCCCACGACCATCGACGGCCGCCACGGGATCAGAATCCCTGACAAAGCCTCGTAATTCCCGAGGCTTAGCCTGATGGTCCGATCCTGCATCGCAATCCTCACCCGCCGCGCGTCACGCGCGGCTTATTTTGCAACCGACGGCCGTTCGTAACGAAAACCGTCGCTTTTTCTGCGTCTTAGCCGTTGCGAAGCGGCAGGACGCGGGAAACTTCCGCCGGGACGCCTTGGCGTCCGAGGGCTCGGGCTCCTAAGAGCCTGACCCTTATTACGGGGCTGGCGGGCGATTTGGCAAGCCTCATGGCGCAAAGGGCCTAAAGGTCGCTTAACCACGTCTGGTTAAGGTTTGCGGGAATTCCGGCCTTATTCGGCGCAGATCAGGCGAACGGATTAACAGAAATACCGGGGGATTGCGTGAATTTGTCTCAGAACTTCGACTGGCGAACGGGCAGGGGCCGATGCGACATCCGCGTGCCTTAATAACGATCATGCCCGCCTGGGTGGCAGCCCTCATGCTCGCGGCCGGACCTGCCTTCCTACTGGCGCCCACGGCCGCAGCCGACTCCAAGCCGGCGGTCGCCAAGGACGCGCGGCTCGCCGGCGACCGCGAGCGCACCCGCTTCATCGCCGACTTGTCCAAGAAGGTCGAGGTGCACGCCTTTGCGCTCGGCAATCCCTACCGGGTGATCATCGACGCGCCGGACGTGAGGTTCCAGATGCCGGCCGGGCTCGGCAAGGAGACGCGCGGCCTGGTCACCGCCTATCGCTACGGCCTGTTCGCGCCGGGCAAATCGCGCATCGTCATCGACGTGAGCGGCCCCTTCCTCATCGACAAGGCCTTCGTGCTGGAGCCGCGCGACGACCAGCCAGCGCGCCTCGTGGTGGACCTCGTGCCCACCGACGAGAAGACCTTCCTCGCCAAGCTCCAGGAGTCCAAGCCGCAAGACACAAGCGCCGGATCGGCGCCGCCTCTGCCGTCGCCATCGCCGTCCCCCGACGCGAAGCCCGTGGTGGTGCTCGACCCCGGCCATGGCGGCATCGATCCCGGCACCAAAAGCGCGATCGGCACCACCGAGAAAGAAGTGGTGCTCGCCTTCGCCAAGATTCTGAAGACCAAGCTCGAAGCGGGCGGCCGCTACGAGGTCCACATGACACGCGAGGACGACACGTTCCTGCCCTTGCGCGAGCGCGTGGCGTTTGCCCAGAAGCGAGGGGCGGGGCTGTTCCTGTCTATCCACGCCGACTACTTCCCCGACAAGCCGGAAATCGCGCGGGGCGCGACCGTTTACACGTTGTCGGAAGAGGCCTCCGACCAGGAAGCGAAGGATCTCGCCGCCAAGGAGAATTTCTCCGACGTGATCGCCGGCGTCGAGTTGCCGAGCGATTCCGACGAGGTGCTCGCCAACATCCTCATCGATCTCGCCCAGCGCGAGACGCAGAACCGCTCGGTGGTGTTCGCCCGTTCGATCGTCGGTGAGCTGGCCGGCAAAGGAAGCCTGCACACGCGGCGGCTTCGCTCGGCGGGGTTCCGCGTGCTGAAAGCGCCTGACGTGCCCTCGGTGCTGCTCGAGCTCGGTTTCCTAAGCAACCCCGAGGACGAGAAGCGCCTCGTCTCCGACCCGTGGCGCGAGCGCATGGCGGGTTCCGTGGTCAAGGCCATCGACGGCTATTTCGCCAAGAAGGTCGCACGCCACCCATTTTGATCAGGTGCTCGTCATACCGGCGAAAGCCGGTATCCAGTGCGCGAAGCGCAAAGAGAAAACTGGACCCCGGCTTCCGCCGGGGTGACGCCGCGATGCGGCGTCAGAACAGCCAGGTGAGGCGGCCCTTGACGCCGTTGTCGGTCACGTCGGAGGCGAACTGGCCCGAGTAGGACACGCCGAGCGTGGCGGTGGCGCTGATACTGAAGTCGAGCCCGGCTTCGACGAGCAGGCTGTCCTGCGCCAGCGGCACGCCGTCGATGCCGAAGCCGATGCCGGTGGTGGCGAAGGCGAGCGAGGCCCCGGGCGTCACGTCGTCGAAGGCATGCTGCCACGCGGCGGAGACTTTCGGGATCACCAGCATCGTGTTCCAATGCAGGGCGGTGGCGGCGCGCAAGCCCAGGGTCGAATAGCCGACATCCTCGTCGTCGCTGCCGCCGTTGAGAGAGGCAAGAGCGCCGCCGCGCTCGCGGAACGAGTCGGTCTCGACGCTGATATAGGCAAGCCCGCTCGACGGCGAAGCGGCCGGCGGCGACGGGATAAGCGACCTCGCCGAAGATCTGTCCGGTATCGGCGTCGTAAGATGTGCTCTGCCGCTCGAAGAAGCCGGGGAACATCACGGCACGGTCGGTGTCGATGTCCTGCCACGCCCAGGCACCGCCCCCACGCAAGGCCAAGGGACCGGCCATGCCGCCCGCATAGCCGGCGAGCTGGAAGCTCTCGACCTCGGCATGGCTGTGGCGGTCGCCGACCGAGATGTTGGACCAGGAGCCGCCGGCGGCGAGACCGGCGCGCCAGGTGCCTGAGATTTGCGTGTCGATGCCCGAGATGAAGCCGCCGAGGTCGCGGTCGGCGGACGCGGCATTGCCATCACCCTTGAAATCCCCCCAGGCGCCATAGCCGCGCGTCCAGAAGGCGGCGCCGGAACGCGGCGGCGGCGCCGCCAAATGCCTGCCGTCATAGCCGAGCGGCATGGCCTGCGCATCGATCGAGCCGGTGTTGAGCGAGGCGACCTGCGGGCCGCCGGCGCCGAGCGCGGCAAGCTGGCCGGCATTGTTGGTGTAGCTCGCCTGCACCAGACGGCCCATCACCGCGTCGCGCACATAGCGGGCATCGTCGGCCAGCACCCCCGGCAAGGTCGCATGGATCTCTCCCGACAGCGCATCGAAGGCCTGGCGCGCGCCAGCTTCGGTCTGGTTCAGCACGGCGAGGAAAAGGGCATTGTCGGTGGGGAACCTGTCGAGCGCATGCGCCACGCTGCACTGGTTGAAGGTCACGGCCACGTCGCAGAAGCTGATCGGGCCGTCGGGACCGATGCTGCGGCTCAGGATCAGCACCACGTCGTTGCCGGTGCCGCCGTCATATTCGGTGCGCGGCTTGTAGTTGCCGTTCTCGGCCAGCACGCCAGGTCACAGTCGCTGGAAAGGTGAATGGCGGGGTCGGCTCGGCCATCCTCTTCGATCAGGTGGCGGCGCTCGACGATCGGCTCGCGCAGCACCGCGCCGCTCAGATTCACCGTGCCGGTGACGATCACTTTGTCGGCCTGGCCGAGTGCGTTCGCCTCGACCTCGAAGATTGCTCCGGCGTCGAGCGTGAAGGCGCCGTTCACGGTGAAGGTGCCGATGGAATCGCCGGGCGCCAGGATGCCGCCGGCCATGACCGTGGTCGGGCCGACGATGCCGGTGCCGCCGAGCGTGCCGCCGGTCACGGCGAACACCGCGTTCGGCAGCGAACCGTCCACGGTGAGCAGGCCGCCGGTGACAGTGAAATTGTCGATGCCGGCATTGACGCCGGTCAGCGTCCAATGGCTCGAGCCTTCCTTGGCGAACAGCTCGAAGTCCTGGAATTGCTGCCCGGGGCCGATCAAGGCGACATCGAAACTCGCTTCGCCCGCGCCCGCCAGCACGAGGCCATCGCTGCCGGGCCCGGCAAAGACATTGCCGTTGACGGTGGCGGTGGGGTGCAGCGCTGAGCAGGGCCATTCAACGTCAAGATCGTAACGGTGGTACTCGTCACCGTGGCCGTTTCGCTGATGGTAATGTCGATCGACTGTCCCGAGTTCTGCATGGCGAGGATGCCGACGCCCGTGTCGGCGGTAATGTCACCGCCCACGGTGATGGTTATGCCCTCTTGGCTATAGTCGCGCGCATAAATGCCGTTGAAGCCGCTCTGGATCGAACTGCCGATACCGGTGGTGACGGTAAGACCGCCCGCAACGGCGGACGTGTTCGATGCGAAGAGACCGACGCCATTAGCCCCTTCGATCGCGCCATTGATCGTAACGTTCAACGCGCCGCTGCCCGCGTTCTCCGCGAAAATGCCGGCGTCGCCCGAAACCGTGCTGCCGTTACGGACCGTCACGCTCAGATCGTTCGTTCCATAGGCGGAGTGTCGCGCGTCAATGCCGAAACTGCTCATCCCGAGGGCCGAGGAAACATCGCCGGCGACATTGATGGTCAGCGCCCCGTCGCCAAAGCTGCTGGCTATGATGCCTGTGCCGCCGGTGATCGTGGTGCCGGCGGCGCTGGTCACCGTGAGGTTGGTGCCGGTGGGCACGAAGTTGGAACCATTCCGCGCTTCGATGCCATTCGTGGTGCCATCGACGTCGGCGTTGACGACAATGGACAGCGCGCCGTCGCCGTAGTTATTCGCAAGCATGCCAATGGCACCAGCGACGTCGCCGTTGGTGGTGATGCTCAGCGCGCCATCGCCGAAGCTCTGCGCGAAAATGCCGTGACTGCCACCGGAGACGGCGGCGGTGGTCACTGTGAGATTGCTTCCGGCAAAACTGTTCTGGGCGAAGATGGCGGCGTCGACGGTACTCTCGACACGGCTGTTGGCGGTGACGGTGACAGTACCGTAGCCGTAGTTCTTGATATAGATGCCGTAATCGCCACCGGTGACGGTTGTGCCGGCGGCGGTTGTTACCGCAATGTCGGTTCCAGCGGGGGTGCCGACAGCTCCGTTCTGCGCAAAGATGCCGGTACCGGGGATGAGACCAGGCCGGCCGACATCGCCATTGGTGATAATCTCGATCGCGCCGTCGCCGTAATTGAAGGCGCGAATGCCGAAATCGCCGCCGGTGACGGCAGCGCTATCGATGCTGATGCCGTAATCGCTGTTGCCAGAGTTGTAGGCGTAGATGCCGGCCGCGGTGATGCCCTCGACAGCGCCGTTGGCGATTATGGAGACCGCACCTGTGCCCTGGTGGAAGGCGCGAATGCCGTACTGGCCGCCGGTGACGGATGCGGTCTCGATGGCGATATCGCCCGTGCTGGAGATGAAGGTAGACGCCTCGAGGCCGCGGCCGTAGATGCCGTAGATTGCCTCGACATGGCCGCTCGCGACTACGTCGATTCCGCCTTCGCCGAAATTGCGAGCCCAAATTCCGTTCCTGCCGCCGGTTACGGTCGCGCCGCTCTGAATGTTGACGTCTCCGGTGCCGTCAATTGAGTTGTAACCAACGACGGCCCGGCCGTCGGGGTTAATTGCCTCGACAACCCCCTCGGCAACGATCTCAGTGTCGCCGCTGCCGTAATTCATGACCCGGATGCCATAGGTTTCGCCGGTCACTCTCGTCCCGGCTCCCGTAGTCACAGTGATGTCGGTTCCGGCAGAGACGGGTCCACCGCCATTCGCCGCGTAGATGCCAGTGTCAGGAACGAGAGGGTCGGGGCCGTCGGGCCGGCCGACATCGCCGTTGATGGTGATCTCGATCGCACCGCTGCCGAAATTGCGGGCCTCAATCCCGCTATCGCCGCCGGTGACCGCAGCGTAGGTTGTGATGCTGATGCCTTCGGTGCTGTTGTCGGTGTTGAATGCGCTGATGCCGTTTCGGCTGGTGCCCTCTACGGCGCCGCTGGCGACGATGTCGATCGCGCCGCTACCGTCGTTGCGGGCAAAGATGCCGTTGTCACCGGCATCGATATCGCCGGCATGATCGATGATGATCGTGCCGTCGGCCCGCGCGTAGATGCCGTCGCCCGTGCCCGTCGTGACGATATCAAAAGGTTCCGTGTCGCTGATGATGGTGATGGTGTCGCCGGCGCCCGCGCGCACGAAGTTGATGCCGTCGACATTCACCGCCGGCGCGATGTTAGCCGTGACGTTGTCGACGATGAGCGTGTCGTAAGGATCGCCCGTTTCGATACCCGGTTGCAGATTCCCCGAACAGGTGACGGTCGTGCCGGCGACGTCGTCGCAAGGCGCCGCGGGCGGCACGATCTGTGCTCTGGCGCTGCGGGCCGAATAGAACAGGAGCGCGCCAGCCGCGACCGTGCCGAGCAGCGCCGCGCGCCAGCCCGTATGATCGCCCATCACCATGATGGTGTTGGAACCGGCGCCGGCATCGGCGCTGTAGTTGAGGAGAGTGGGCGGGCGAACGCGAGCCGGCCGCGCGCCAGCGCGGCCGGGCAATGCCCCAGACTGGGTGCGGAGTGTCTTCCGCACGCGATCACCCCCTTTTTTTGACGGTTGAACTTAACCCGGGATTCGCGCGTGACGGTATGACAATTGGGCACCCGAAGGCATTCGCCCTGAGCCTGTGGCCTTCTTGCCACAGAAGCGCCCTACGAATTCGTCGCCGGACTTGACCCGGCGCTCCAGGGGTGCAGACCCACACGGAAAGCGTTTTGTTGCCATAATTTTCGCTAGGGTTGTTTTGGGCGCCCCGCGCGACTAAAACCGGGGGCAAGACGGGTGAATCATGGACATTACGGCCCCAGCCAAACCGACGAAGCAACGGCGCCGCCGCCGCGGCTTCTTCCTGCGCTTCA
>DATMDY010000063.1:0-3919 GCA_035557335.1 Methyloceanibacter sp. | reverse complement strand
AGAGCGTCGAATCGAGAAGGTCGAAGAACGGCTTGGAGCGCGCCTGCGGCAGCTCCTCGCCGGGCGCGAAGCGGACCCGCAAGCCCAAATCCTGCTCGGCGAGCCGGATCAAGGTCTCGGCATTCTCGTCCTGGGGAAAGGATTTGTAGATGTCGATCAACATGGCGATGTTCTGCACTGTGACCGTCGACAGACGCCGCGTCACCGTCTGCCAGTGGCGCTCGAGGAACACGAAAGTGAGCACCGACTGAAGCAGCACCATCGGCGCGATGATGATGATGAGGGCGCGGGCATAAAGACCCTTCGGCATCCAGTCGCCGAATGCGCCCATCATGCGCGCGAATGGACGACGCGGGCGCGTGATGGGGCGGGTCTCGGCGGAGGCGTCCATCACTCGGGATATAGAATGTAGCCCTTGCCGCGCACGGTCTGGAGATAGACCGGGTTGGCAGGGTCGTTCTCGATCTTGCGGCGCAGCCGATTGATCTGCACGTCCACGGCGCGCTCGCCACCGCTGTCGGCGTCCTTGGCGAGCTCATGGCGCGACACCGGCATGCCCGGTCGCTGCGCGAAATAGCGCAATAGATCGCGCTCGCGCTCGGTCAGACGGACGGTCTCGCCGTCGCGTTTCAGCTCGCCGCGGGTGACGTGGAAGATGAAATCGCCCATGCGCACCTCGCCGGCCGGCGCGGTGCCTCCGCGTCGCAGCACATTGCTTACGCGCAGCAGCAGCTCGCGCGGATCGAAAGGCTTGGCAAGATAGTCATCGACGCCGGTCTCCAAGCCCTCGATGCGCTGCTCGGGCTCGGCGCGGGCGGTCAGCATCAGGATCGGCACTTGCGACTCGCTGCGGAGCGAGCGGGCGAAGTCCAGGCCGGACTCTTGCGGCATCATCACGTCGAGGATGAGCAGATCGAAAGACAGGCTGCGCATGGTGGCGCGCGCCGCGGCGGCATCGATGGCCGTGGTCACGCGGAAACCGTGGTCGTGCAGATAACGGGCGAGCAGATCGCGGATGCGGCTGTCGTCGTCGACCACGAGGATATGCGGCGCGTTGTCGTCGGGCCCCTCGGCGCGATGCGCTCTGATCGGCGTTGGCACGGTCATCCCTCTCCCTCCTTGCCGCCCGGTCCGGGGGCGCGCGGAGACGAGGCCATGATCGAGGAAACTTGGGGCCGATCTTCGGCATTGATCATCGCTTCGAGAAAATAACGCACCGCCGCCTCGGCCCCGGGGCCGGCCGCGTTGAGCGCCTCGGCAAGCCTTACAAGCTGTGGCGCGGCGAGGCGCTCGGCAAGCATGCGGCCTCTTTCGGTGGGGAACAGCAGGCGCTCGCGTCGATCCGCGCTGCCCGCCTGCTGGATTATATAACCCTTGTCGATCAACTGTTTGAGCACCCGGCTTAGGCTCTGCTTGGTGATGGTGAGGATGTCGAGCAGATCGACCACGCGCAGACCCGAATGCCGGTTGACGAAATGCAGCACCCGGTGATGCGCGCGGCCGAAGCCGAAATCCTTGAGGATGGCGTCGGGATCGCGAGTGAAATCGCGATAGGCGAAAAACAGCAACTCCGCGTATTCGAGCAGCTTCGCCTCCGGAAGCGCCTCTCTACGGTTCGCGCCGGCATCGCCGCGCCGTGCGGTTTCGGCGGGCTTGGGACCCTGCGTCAGGGGTTCATTTAGGTCAGTCATGTTGACTTAGTTTTGGGGCTCGGTTATGTCAGCCATGTTGACTTATCTTAGGCCATAGATACGCCTCGCGGCCGGGTCGCGCAATTGCCGTCGCGGATGCTATCAGAGGCGGGAACTTGGCTTCGCGGCCGCGCAGAACGGCCGGTCTCAACGCGGAGGAGAGCTCATGGCCCCCGTGCCATACGATCAGCGCGACGGCTTCATCTGGCTGAACGGCAAGCTGCTCCCCTGGGGCGACGTCAGGGCCCATGTGCTCACCCATGCGCTGCATTACGCCAGCGCCGTATTCGAGGGCATGCGCGCTTATGGCGGCGAGATCTTCAAGCTCACCGAGCATGACCAGCGCCTGCACGAATCGGCCAAGATCCTCGACTTCGAGATTCCGTTTTCCGTGGCCGAACTGGACAAGGCCGCGCGCGAGGTGCTGCGCGCCAACAAGCTCACCGACGCCTATGTGCGCCCCATCGCCTGGCGGGGCAGCGAGCAGATGGGCGTCGCCGCGCAGCACACCAAGATCAATGTCGCCATCGCCGCCTGGGATTGGGGCTCCTATTTCGATCCGGCGGCGCGCGAGCATGGCTTGCGACTCGCCATCGCCCACTATCGCCGGCCCGATCCGCGCACGGCACCGACCAAGAGCAAGGCCGCCGGGCTCTATATGATCTGCACCATCGAGAAGCACCGGGCGGAGAAGGCGGGTTATGCCGATGCGCTGATGCTCGACTGGCGCGGCCAGATCGCCGAAGCCACCGGCGCCAACATCTTCTTCGTGAAGGACGGTGTGCTGCACACGCCCGCGCCCGACTGCTTCCTCGACGGCATCACCCGCCGCACCGTGATTGCGCTCGCCAAGCAGCGTGGCCTGAAAGTCATCGAGCGGGCGATCATGCCGGAGGAGATGGCGGAGTTCTCCGAATGCTTCATCACCGGCACCGCCGCCGAGGTGACGCCGGTCGCCGAGATCGGCCCTTACCGCTTCGCCATGGGCGACATCACCCGAACCCTGATGGCCGACTATACGGCGCTGACCCACCCCGCCCATTCCGTGGCAGCCGCGGGGTAGTTCCCTTCTTGTCATTGCCCGGCTTGACCGGGCAATCCAGTAACCACCGAGGATACGCTTACGAGGCCGGTGATTATTGGATGCCAGGCAAAGCTGGAGTCTTGGTGACCGCATCCATGCTAAAGTCGGCGCATGGAGCAGGTGAGTGAACTGTCGGTCGCCTCTCGGTCTCCCGAGTTCGACGCAGAGTTCCGCGAGCGGTTACTTGAGCTGCTGAGATGGCGGCGGGATGTGCGGCGTTTCAAGCGCACGCCTCTGCCGTCCGGAATCATCGAGCGGCTAATCTCGATTGCCTCTCTCGCACCGTCGGTCGGCTTGAGCGAGCCGTGGCGCTTCGTCGTGGTCGAGGATGCCGCGCGCCGCGCCGCCATCCGCCAATGCTTCGAGGATTGCAACGCGCACGCGCTGCAAATGCAAACGCCGGACCGCGCCGCGCTCTATGCGCGGCTGAAGCTTGCCGGTCTCGACGACGCGCCCGGCCAGATCGCCGTGTTCGCCGACCATGCCACGGCGCAAGGCAACGGGCTCGGCCGGCTCACCATGCCGCAGACCCTCGACTATTCGGTGGCCATCGCGATCCACACGTTGTGGCTTGCCGCGCGCGCCGATGGGTTTGGCATGGGCTGGGTATCGATCCTCGATCCCGCGCGCATGACGGCGATCCTCGACGTGCCACAGGACTGGCGCTTCATCGGCCATCTCTGCGTCGGCTATCCAGCTGAGGCCGACGATACGCCGGCCTTGGAGCGGGCCGGCTGGGAGCACCGCCACCCTCCGGCAAACGTCGTTCTCTATCGCTGATCGGCGCTTGATCCCAGCCTACGCAAAAGGCACTCTATGGTTGCGGCAGGGGCGCCGCTTAGGGGGCGATCATGCGCAATGCATGGTTCATGCTGATTTTGGCGGGCCTGATGGCGGCCGGTTTTGGCATGGTCGCGTCAAGCGATACGCGGGCCGCGCCGCCCACGGCCGTGACCGGCACGATTCAGCATGAGCCTCTGTTGACGCCCGCACGGATGTGGAAGGATTGCCAGGCCATCGCCATGTGCACCGGCTGCCGCCCGGTCTATCGCTGCCGCTCTTGCACCTATCAGAAGACCTGCCGGCGTGGCCTGTGCAGTTGGGGCGATGTTTGCGTGTGGGGGCCTTACGTGAAGGTCCTGCC
>DATMDY010000062.1:0-2313 GCA_035557335.1 Methyloceanibacter sp. | reverse complement strand
CGAAGAGCCTAAACGCGAGAGAATTAAGCCTCATCGCGCACGTCCGAGAGGCGGTAGCCAAGCCCGCGGACAGTCGTGATGAGATCGCTCGGAAGCTTCTTGCGCAAGCGCCCGATGAACACCTCGACCGTATTGGAGTCGCGGTCGAAATCCTGCTCGTAGAGGTGCTCGACCAGCTCGGTGCGGGAGACGACGCGCCCCTTATGCAGCATGAGATAGGCGAGCACCCGATATTCATGCGAGGTGAGCCTCACCGCCCTTCCGTCCACGGAGACGCGCGCCGTCTTGGTGTCGACACGAAGCGGTCCGCATTCCATCTCGTTGCGCGCATGTCCGGCCGCGCGCCGGAGCAGAGCGCGGAGCCGCGCCAGCACCTCCTCCATATGGAACGGCTTGGCGACATAGTCGTCGGCGCCGGCATCCATGCCCGCGACCTTGTCGCTCCAGCGCTCGCGCGCGGTGAGAATGAGCACCGGCATCTTGCGCTCGTCGCGCCGCCACTGCTCGAGCACGCTCAAGCCGTCTTTCTTGGGAAGACCGAGATCGAGCACCACGGCGTCGTAGGGTTCCGTATCGCCGAGGTAATGTCCTTCCTCGCCGTCAAAGGCGGTATCGACGGCGTAGCCGGCATCGTTAAGCGCGGCGACGAGCTGACGATTGAGATCCGGATCGTCCTCGACGACGAGAAGTCGCAAAGCGCTATTCCTCCGTGTCGGGCATGGCCGTTCCTAAAACTGCCCGGTGTGAGCGTCAACGGTGACGTTGGTGACCTCGCCTGTCGGGCCGAGCACCACGAGCTTATAGACGAAGCGCCCGCCGACATCGCAAAGGGCCTGACTGACGATCTTGCCGCCGGCGCGCTGCTGCACCTTCTGATAGATGACGTTGGCGGGCACCAATGAGTTCTGCGCGATGATCGGGCCGGCTTTGCTCCATTCCACGCAGCCAGGCTCCCCCGTCCGCCCGGCATCGGCGAAGATGGCAGCCGCGAGCGCGGCCATGATCGTTGGCTTAACTACCCGCCACATGGTTCGGTCCCAATATCCTTCTTGAGCGGGACCGTAAAGCAAGGCCCCTGAACGACGCATGAACGCGGGAGATGGCTCGCGCGTAACCATCTTGAACCATCGTCGCGGCCGACATTCGCGCCTTCCCAGAACCTGCCGAGAAGTAGCGGATTCACTCCGCTCGCTGCATCAGCAACGCGCGATGCGGCTTTCCACGGCCTTCCTCAGCGTGACGCGGTCCCGCGTCGACACGCCGAGAAGCTCCGCTGCCCGCCACACGAGATTGGCCTCGAACTCGTGCACGACGCCGTCAGCCATCACCACTTCCCACAGCATCTCGACGATGCGCTTACGGCCAACCTGGTCGAGCTCGCGACAAAGCACACTGGTGAATCGGTAAAGATCGACGGACTCGACCTCGCGCGTGCCGGCCTCGTCGAGAAGCCGGCGGACCTCATTGCCATCGAGATCGAACCGCGTTTGCAACAGCGCTTTGAGCTTCCGGCGCTCGGCGGGATCGACCTCACCGTCGATCGTCGATGCGTGCACGAGCAGCGCCGCGGCGGCGAGCCGCAATTCTTCGTCGCGCAAACTCAGCACGGGCCGCTCGTCTCCACTGAAACGATCGGCGAGTTCCTTGAATTTGGCCCAGAGCGCCATCGACATGTCCTCGCCTCATCTCGCGAAGGGCGTCGTATAGCGCAACAAGGGGCGCAAGAGCGAGCCCTCGGCGAGGAAAGTGACCCTTGGGGGAGGTGAAAGCCTAAGCGGCGACGGCCTGCGCCGGCGCGGAAATGGCGCGGTAGCGAATAATCCCGTGAAAGCTGTCGCCGTCGGGATCGAGCCTCACTTCCGAGAATTCGTGGCGGAGATTGACGGGCTGACGGTCCGCAAGCAGGAGCGCCCGGTCGCGCAGGACCGCCCTGATCGCTTCGATGATGTCCTGCACGCGCTTCTTGCCGCCGAAAGGCGACCAGACATGGAGAGTGAGGCTTTGCTCGGCGCCATTCTCGCTCCCGGTAGTCCAGTCGCGAATGACGCTCTGGCCCAGGGTGATAAAGGGAAAATTCGCCGCCGGCGGGGCTTCGTCATGAATCCGCACGCCGCCAAGCAGCGCCGCGAGGTCGGGGGAGCCCGCCAGCGCCTGGTTGATGCTACGCCGTAGCGTCCGGTTCTGAACTGCCGCCATGACGGGGCCTCCACAACGATCCGTTAACCAATACATGGGGTGCCGCTTCGCCCCATTCAAATCGTGACGGGATCACCAATCCGCGATCGCACGCCCCCTGCGGTCCCGAGCCATAGC
>DATMDY010000061.1:0-3163 GCA_035557335.1 Methyloceanibacter sp. | reverse complement strand
TAAAATACGACGCCCTCGACACCGAGACGAGCCCTACGCAGCTCAACCGCGTGGACATCGTCCTCGCCGGTGATCCGCCTGTCTTGATTGATGCCGTTGTAGTCGGTCATCAGTCGGCCGCGGACCTTCATTTTGAACTTGCCGTCCGAGCTCGAGAATTCCGGCGCTCCCTTCCATTTGACCTTCAGATCGAGGCCGTCACTGCTGCTCTTTTGGGCCGAGGCGGCCGCTGCCTGGGCCTGACCGACCTGCTTTTGCAGGCTGTTGATCTGCGATTGCAGAGCCTGGATTTGGGCCTGAATCGCTGCATTATCCTGTGCTTCCGCCGGAGCGCTCAATGCCAGAACGGCAATGACGCTTACTCCGCTGAGTAAATATCGTCCTTTGTCCCTGATGAGTCCCCCAATCATGCCCCTCTCCATTCCATTGTGATTGACGCTTGTTTCCCTGTAGATCTGCGTGCCAGGAGATTTCACCGTCCCTGTGGCTGCGAACTCCCCGTGTCCCCGCGCAGATCGACCGTTGCGACGGTATTTCCCGGGCAATGACGCGCGTGCGACAGATCGATGACAGTGCGATGACAGCTCCCCACTGTTGCTTTCAGGCCACGGTGTGAGGGGATTTGATTCCGACTTGCGCCGGAATGACGGAGATGGTTGCTCTCGTAAGGTGAAACTTCGATGAGTCGCGATCCCGCAGCAGAAGACCGCCTCTACGACGCCGCCGTGGTCGGCGCGGGTCCCACCGGATTGGCCGCGGCGCTCGCCCTCAATTATGTCGGGGCCCATGTCGCCCTGATCGGTTCGCTGCCAGAGGCGCGTTCCGAATGGCGGGATACCAGGACGGCGGCGCTGCTTGCCGGCTCCATCGACATGCTAAAAGCGATCGGCGTCTGGACAGACCTCGCCCCGCATGCCGCGCCGCTCAAGGCCATCCGCATCATCGACGCCTCGAACAGCTTGCTCAGGGCGCCCGAGATCATTTTCGAGGCGCGCGAACTCGGGCTTGAAGCCTTCGGTTACAACATTCCCAATACCGTTCTGGTGGAGACGCTTTATGCCCGCGCGCGGGACGCGCTGGGCGCCGTCGTTGCTGCCAATGTCAAAGATTTGGCGCTTGGCGAGCACGAGGCACGGCTCGATCTGGACGAAGGCGCACCTGTCGCCGCGCGTCTCGTGGTCGGCGCCGACGGCCGCCAGTCGCTTTGCCGTGAAGCGGCGGGCATCGCGGCAAGCAAGTGGCGCTACGAACAGAGCGCGCTCGCCACCGATTTCAAGCACGTGTTTCCCCATGATGGGGTTTCGACCGAGTTGCATAAAGAAGCCGGCTCGGTCACCACCGTGCCCCTCCCCGACCCATGCGCCTCGAGCCTGATCTGGGTCGGCCCGGCGGCGGAGATCACGGCCCTCTTGCGGTACGAGGCGGAAACCTTCAGAGAGACGCTTCAGGAGCGCCTTGGCGGGCTGCTTGGCCGCATTACCGAAACCGGCGTGCGGGCGGAGTTCCCAGTCGCTGGATTGACGGCAGCGACGCTCGCCGCCCACCGCACGGCCTTGGTCGGTGAAGCGGCGCATATTCTGCCGCCGATCGGCGCGCAGGGCTTGAATCTCGGTCTGCGCGACGCCGCCGCGCTTGCCGACTGTGTCGCTACCGCACTCCGGCAGGGCGACGATCCGGGCGGAGAATCGGTGCTCGCCGCCTATCGGGACACGCGTCGACTCGACGTGCTCACGCGCGCCGTCGGCGTTGATCTCTTGAGCCGCTCGCTGCTTTCCGGCCTGATGCCGATCCAGGCAGCGCGCGGCCTCTTCTTGCATGGGCTTAACGCCCTCCCCCCATTGCGCCGCATGGTAATGCGGCTCGGGCTGACCCCGCCGACCGAGCTTCCCTCTTTGATGCGGCCGGCCGCGAACTAGGCCATTTAGCCTGCTTGACGCTTCTCCCCGCTTTTGCCACGAGGATGGGCTAACTCCCGCGCCCATCGACCATCCCGACAGGAACGCCTGTGGCCCCACGCTCCAAGATCTTGTTCGCTCGCGATCTGCGCTATCGCTTCGAATATCTGGGCTTGCGCTTCCTGATCGGCATCGTCCGCCTGTTTCCGCTCGATCTCGCCTGCGCCATCTCCGCCAAGATGTGGCGTTGGATCGCGCCCTATAACCGCCGGCACAAGCGCGCTCTCGCCAATCTCGAGCGTGCCTTCCCGGAGAAGACACCGGCGGAACACGAGCGCATTGCCCGCGCTGCCTGGGAAAATCTCGGCCGCGTCATGGTGGAGACCATGACCATCGACCGCATCCTGGACCAGCCGGACCGGCTGCATGTCACCAACAGCCATTGGATGGGCCGCTACAAGGGCAAAATGGGACCGGCCCTGATCGTCACCATGCATATGGGCAATTGGGAGATCGGCATGTGGCCGGTAATGCTCGCCGGCTTCCGGCCCGCCGGCGTCTACCGGCAGGTGAAGAACCCTTATGTCGACCGTTATCTTCGCTCCCAGCGCGAACGGCTCTATCCCGGCGGGTTGTTCGGCCGGGGCCGCGCACCCACGAACGACGAGACCCAAAAGACGGCGCGCCTCATCATGGACTATGTGCGCCAAGGCGGCCGGCTCGGCTTCATCTCCGACCTCTACGATGCCAACGGCATCGAGGTTCCGTTCTTCGGCTACCCTGCCAAGAGCATGCCGATCGCCGCCATGATCGCCCGCCGGGTGGGCGCCCGCATCTGGATCGGCCGCTGCATCCGCATCGGCAATCGCACCTGCTTCGACATCAACGTCAACGAGCTGAGGATCCCGCGCACCAGCAACCAGGCTGAGGATATCCGTGCCATTACCGCCGCCATTCAGCGTCAATTCGAGACCTGGATTCGCGAGACACCTGAGCAATTTATGTGGTCGAATCGGCGCTGGTCTTGAGCCCGAGTGTTAAGTTGACAGCCTCCGTAAGCTTCGGTCTTATCGGGACAAAGACTCGGGGTTAGGTGCCGGGAAATGTCGACCGTCCGCAACGCGAGATTTCAGATCGGCCAGGTGGTCCGCCACCGGCTCTATCCGTTTCGCGGCGTGATTTTCGACGTGGACCCGACCTTCTCCAACACCGAGGAGTGGTACCGCTCCATCCCTCAGGAGGCGCGGCCCAACAGGGATCAGCCCTTC
>DATMDY010000060.1:0-27818 GCA_035557335.1 Methyloceanibacter sp. | reverse complement strand
GTGATCATGTAGAACACAGTGGTCTTGCCGGCGCCGTTCGGCCCGAGCAGGCCGACCGCCTCGCCGCGCGCCACGTCGAGGCTCACGCCGCGCACCACTGTGCGCTTCTTGAAGCTCTTGACCACGGAACGGACGGTGAGCCAGCCGGTGGCGGAGTCTGGACGCGGGCCTGGCGCCCGCACGGGCTTATCCGCCGGGACGGCGACAGCCTGTGTGGCGACCGCCTGCGCTTGCGTGGCGGCGAATATCTGACGGCCTGGGAATGACAGCAATTTGCCCACTGACCCCTTTTTCCGCTCCTTCAGTTGAAGCGCCGGCCCCTTAACATCGGATGAAATAGCTGCGGCGCCTTACTGGTGCTCCGGAACGAGCTGCAAAGGCTCTTCCTGTTCGGGCGATGCTGCCGGCTTCTCACCGGCAGGCTCGCTGCCGTCCCGCGGCTTGGCGTCGTCCGGCTTGGCGTCGGCAGGAGCATCTTTCGGCATGAACAGCGCACGTATGCGCCCTCCGGCGGCGGTATTTCCTGTGTTTTCGAACCGGCTTTCGCCCGTCTTCAAGTCGATGACGAGCCGGTCTCCCTTTAGCACATTCTGCCCTTGCATTAACACCACATTGCCACCGACGGTTACCAGCTGTGTCGGCACGTCGTAGAGCGCCCAGTCGCTGTTGGTAGTCTGACCGTCTTCGCTGGTAATGACGACCTGGCCCTTGGCCTCGATCTTGGTGATCTGCGTGCCGTCCTCCTTCTTTACGGTGGTCGCGACCGTCCCGGCATCGCTGGTGCCGGCAGTGGTATTGCTGGCGGTCGCCGTATTGCTGGCAGGAGTGGTGCTGGCCGTTCCAGCAAGCTTCTCGCGGCCACCGACATAATGGACATCGAGCTCGTGCGCCTCCAATGTGGTGGTGCCTTGCACCGCCTTCACATTGCCTTTGAAGGTCGCGTATTTTTTCGAGTCGTGCACCACCAGCACGTCTGACTCGATGTCGATGGGCTCATCGGAGTTTTCCGACAGCCCGCCGAAGGTCGGAGTCTGCGCGAAAGACGGCGCGGCCAGAAGAAGCGCCGCGGTCACCATTGCCGCTCCCAAACGCGCGTGGAGGAAAGGTTCGCTCATTGCGGCATCGGCGGCAGCTCGGGCAGCGCGCTCTCTCGCGGCGCGCCGGAAGCGAGCGGCGCCGTTACGGCTTCTGGTGCAGGTGCGGCAGCTTCAGGCGCAGGTGCGGCAGCTTCCGGCGCAGGCGCGGCAGGCTTCGGCTGGTCCGGCTTCGCGCCCTCTTCCTTCGGCGGCTTGACGAGATGGACATGCACCTTGCCGCGGAAGGTCAGCTCGCTCGTCGAAGAGCGCAGCGTCATCGCCCTGGCCTTTACCTTGCCGTTGGGCAAATCGAAGAACACCGGACGGTGGGAGCGGAGCGTCTGCGTCTTCATGTCGAGCGTCGCGTGCGTGAGCTCGCCCTCGACGCCGGAGCTCGTGGTGATGGTGATCTTGTCCTGCATGACCAGCCGCTCTTGCTGGGTGTTGAAGACGCCGCGCGTGGCGTTCATCCGCGACCACCCGCCGGACGGATTGGCGATATCGGCCTTGATGGCGTGCAGCTTGACGATCTTGGGGTTCTTGACGTCCTGATCGGCGTAATCGGCGGAGATGATATATTCGCCGTTCTGCTTGTCGGCGCCTTTGAGCTTGGGGTTGACCATGCGCAGATTGCCGTCGGCGATCTCGATGCCGCTGATGCTCGCCGTCATGTCGCCAACCGTGACGCTGAGATGGGTGGAGATAAAATAGGCGGCGAGCACGACCACGGCCAGAACCGGGAGCGTCTTTCGCAAGACGCCGACCAGGCGGGTGTGCTTCGCGGCCAGCGCAAAGGCGCGCTCGCGCTCCGTGGACAAGCGCAGGCCGGTGTGCCGGCCGCCCGGAACGAGATTCGCCTCAAATGTCATGGCGCCCGCCATTTTGCTCAAGAAACGACCCTACTCCTCACCCCGGGTCCAAGCTAGCCGCAGGACTTTGATCAGATTGCGACCGGAAGGGCCCGGAGGCTACTGCCCCTAATGGGCGAAGGGGTCGATGTCGACCCAGCCGGCCAGATCGAGCTCGACCCGGACGGGCAGAAACTCGAAACAGGCCTGTGCCAGCTTCTCGCGCCCTTCGCGCTTCAGCATGGCGTCGAGTTTCTCTCGTAATGCGTGCAGATACAATACATCGCTCGCGGCATAGTTGAGTTGCTCGGCGGTCAGCTCCGGCGCGCCCCAATCGGAAGATTGCTGCTGCTTGGACAGGTCGACGCCAAGAAGCTCGCGAGCCAGATCCTTGAGCCCATGCCGGTCGGTGAAGGTGCGGGCCAGCCGTGACGCGATCTTGGTGCAATAGACCGGATGCGGCATGACCCCAAAGAAATGCTTGAGCACCGCCATGTCGAAACGCCCGAAATGGAAGATCTTGAGAACGCTCTCGTCGGTGAGCAGGCGCTTGAGCTCGGGCGCATGGTAATCGCCGCCGCTGAACTGCAGGAGCACGGCACGCCCGTCGCCCTCGGAAAGCTGCACGAGGCACAGCCGGTCGCGATAGGGATCGAGCCCCATCGTCTCGGTGTCGATGGCGATCGAACGCGCGGCGAGCCGCCCCGGAGGCAGGTCGCCTTTATGGAACTCGATGGACGGAGTGATCTGATTCACGCTTTGCGGCTCCTTGGCGGCCGCATACTGGACGCGAGGGGCTTAAGAATCCGGGAATGGTGCCCAGGAGAAGACTCGAACTTCCACGCCCTTTCGGGCACTAGCACCTGAAGCTAGCGCGTCTACCAGTTCCGCCACCTGGGCTTGAGACCCGTTCAGGTACGATCAGCCCTCCCCAAAGTCAATTGGGGGGCGGTCTTCAAGACTTTGCCGCCCTCGTGTATTGCTGCAAAGGTTAATGAGCACGGAAGCTGGGCATTAAGTGGCCATAACACTCGATAATCGGACGCTCGTGACGATCTATGGCGGCTCGGGCTTTCTCGGGCGTCATGTGGTGCGGGCCATTGCCAAGACCGGCGCACGCATGCGCGTCGCAGTCAGGCGGCCCGAGCTTGCCGGCCATCTCCAGCCGCTCGGCGGGGTGGGGCAGATCAATCCCGTGCAGGCCAATGTGCGCTTTCCCGGCTCGCTCATCGCGGCGGCCGAGGGCGCCGACGCGATCGTCAATCTGGTCGGCATCCTCTTTCCCAAAGGCAAGCAGACCTTCAAGGCGGTGCAGGACGAGGGAGCGCGTCACGTCGCGGAGGCGGCGCGCGCCTCAGGCGCCCGCGCGCTCGTGCATGTCTCGGCCATCGGCGCCGATCCGCATGCGCCATCGGTCTATGCGCGCAGCAAGGCGGAAGGCGAGTGCGCGGTGCGCGAGGTGTTTCCCGAGGCGGTGATCTTGCGGCCGTCGGTGGTGTTCGGGCCTGAGGACGATTTCTTCAACCGCTTCGCCAAGCTTGCGCGCATGTTGCCGGCACTGCCCCTATTCGGCGGCGGTCACACGAAGCTACAGCCGGTGTTCGCTGGCGACGTGGCCAAGGCCGTGGTCGCAGGTCTTAGCGGCCAAGCGAAGGTACTTGCGCCTTACGAGCTTGGCGGGCCCGAGATCCTCACACTGAAAGACGTGATGGCCCGCGTGCTCGACTACACCATGCGCAAGCGGCTGCTGGTGCCGGTACCGTTCTGGTTCGCCAAGATGCAAGGCGCGTTTCTGCAATGGCTTCCCAATCCGCCGCTCACCATCGATCAGGTGCGCCTGTTGGAGAAAGACAATGTGGTGAGCGAAGCGGCTAAGCGTGACGGCCGTACGCTCGAAGGCCTCGGCATTGAGCCGATCGCCATTGCCTCGGTGGTGCCGGACTATCTCGAGCAGTTCCGTCCGCGCGGCCAATTCTCCGTCTATCGCCCCTAGGTGTAGACCAGGACGAGAAGGAAGCCGCCGAGCACCATGCGGTAGAGCACGAAGGGCAGGAAGCTGATGCGTTTGATCAGCGCCATGAGGAAGGCGATGGCGGCGAGCCCGGCGAAGAAGGTCAGGATGGCGCAATAGAACGCATCCGCAGTGATGGGCGCGTCGCTCGCGATGGCATCGCCCAAGGTGAACACGCCGGCGCCGGCGATGGCCGGAATACCGAGCAGGAACGAGAAGCGGGCCGCATCGGGACGGTTGAAGCCCAGGAACCGCGCCGCGGTCATGGTCACGCCGGAACGGCTAGTGCCGGGGATCAGCGCCAAGGCCTGCGCCACGCCGATGACCAGCGCGCTGCCGAGCGTCATCTTGGCCATGGTACGATCCTGCGGCCCCACCATGTCGGCGATCAGCATGAGAATGCCGTAGAGGATGGTGTTCCACGCCACCACGGCGACATTGCGCTCCAGATCGGCGAAGCCGAACTTCTTCAGGAATATGCCGAACGCCACCGCCGGGATGCTGGCGAGCAGGATATAGATGGCGAGGCGGCCGTCATCGGTGACGTTGCCCTTGCACAATTCGATCGCGCCGAGCGTGAGGCGCCACACATCGCGCCAGAAATAGATGAGGATGGCAAGCAGCGTGCCGACATGCACCATCACGTCGACGAACTGGCCCTGATCCGGCCAATGCATCAGATTGGGGATGAGGATGAGGTGCCCGGAGGAGGAAATCGGCAGGAATTCGGTGATCCCCTGCACCACGGCGATCACGATGATCTGCTCTATGGTCATTGCCCCGCTTTTGCCCCGCTTGTTCCCCGCGCGAGCAGGTTCTATACCGAGCCCCTAACGCCTGCGCGATAGATTTTCTGCGAACAGCCACCGAATGGGACGATGGCGACACTCCTGCACTACCCCCTCTGCGCCTTCTCCCGCTCGATCCGCTTGGCGCTTGCCGAATGCGGGGTCGAGGCCGAGCTGGCCGAGGAGAAGCCTTGGGAGTGGCGGCGCGGCTTTGTCGAGCTGAACCCGGCCGGCACCTTGCCTGTGCTAATCACAGACGCGCATGGGCCGATCTCGGGCAGCTACGCCATCTCCGAATATCTCGCCGACACCATCGACGAGCGCGACCCCCGTGGCTTTCAGCCTTTCCCGGGCGATGCCGCGGCAAGAGCCGAGGCGCGCCGCCTGGTCGATTGGTTCCATCGCAAGTTTTACGACGAGGTGACCGCCTATCTCGTGGACGAGAAGGTGTTCCGCCGCTTCGGGCCGCAAAGCGCCTCTCCCAATATGGAGGCGATGCGCGCCGGACATGACAATCTGCGTTATCATCTCGGCTATATCGGCCATCTCGCCGAGACGCGGAGCTGGCTCGCGGGCGATGCCTTGAGCTTCGTCGATCTCGCCGCCGCGGCGCATCTGTCGGCACTCGATTATCTCGGCGAGGTACCGTGGGAGGAGCATGAGGCGGCGAAGAACTGGTATGCGCTTTTGAAGTCGCGGCCCTCGTTCCGGCCGCTGTTGCAGGACCGGGTCGCGGGTTTCGCGCCTTCGGGGACTTATGCCAACCTCGATTTCTGAGTAAGGCGTTCCAACATAGTGGCTATGGCTGAGACGCTGAAAGCAAGGATCGCGCAAGAGGCCAAGGCGCTTGGCTTCGATGAAATCCGCTTCGCCTCGGCCGACGCCGTGGATGGCGCGGGCGAAGGGCTGGAAGCCTTCATCGCCGAAGGCCGCCACGGCGACATGGGCTGGCTCGCCTCGACTGCCGACCGCCGCAAGGCGCCGCGCGCGCTCTGGCCCGAGGCGAAGAGCGTCATCGTGCTCGGGCTGAACTATGGCCGCGCCGGTGATCCGCTGGCCATCCTCAAGCAGCGTTCGCGCGGGGCCATCTCTGTCTACGCCCAGACCGCCGATTATCACGACGTGATCAAGCCCAAGCTGAAAGCGCTCGCCGCGCGCGTGCAGAAGTTCGCGGGCGGCGAGGTCAAAGTGTTCGTCGATACCGCGCCGGTGATGGAGAAGCCGCTCGCGGCGCGTGCCGGTCTCGGCTGGCAGGGCAAGCACACCAATCTCGTGTCGCGCGAATTCGGTTCGTGGCTGTTCATCGGCTCGATCTTCACCGATATCGAAATCGAGCCTGACGAGCCGGAACAGGACCATTGCGGCGCCTGCCGCCACTGCCTCGATGTGTGCCCGACCTCCGCCTTCACCGCGCCCTACCGGCTCGACGCGCGCGCCTGCATCTCCTACCTCACCATCGAGCATAAGGGGCATATCGCCGAGCGCTTTCGCGGCAAGATGGGCAACCGCATCTATGGCTGCGACGACTGCCTGGCCGTGTGCCCGTGGAACAAATTCGCGCAAGTCGCGCGCGAGACCAAGCTCAGCCTGCGGGCCGAGAGCGACAATCCGGCTCTCGCCGAGCTTCTTGTGCTCGACGACGCGGCGTTCCGCGCGCGCTTCCGCGGCACGGCCGTAAAGCGCACGGGACGCGACCGCTTCCTGCGCAATGTGCTGATCGCCGCCGGCAATTCCGGCGACGAGACGCTGCTGCCGCTCATCGAGGAACGGCTCTACGACTCTTCCCCGCTGGTGCGCGCCATGGCGGTCTGGGCGCTGTCGCGGCTTGCCCCGGATCGCTTCCGCGCCTTGCGGTCAACGCGGGCCGCGGGTGAGGCCGATCCGGATGTGCGCGGCGAATGGCTGGCGGCGGCGGCATGAGCCGGCTGTTCGCCTTCGGCCTCGGTTTCTCGGCGCAAGCTTTGGCCGAACGTCTTGCTGATAAAGGGTGGCACATCGCCGGTACAGTGCGCGATCCCGGCAAGGTCGCGCAGCTCGATACACGCGGCTATGCGGTCACGCGCTTCGCCGGCGAACCGGGCAACGCCGCGGCGGCCAAGCTTCTGGAAGGCACGACTCATCTCCTGTTGTCGGTCCCGCCGGGAAAAGAGGGCGATCCCGTGCTTGCGCATTACCGTGCTGAGCTCGCTGCGCTCTCCTCGCTCGAATGGATCGGCTACCTCTCCACCGTCGGAATATATGGCGACCAGGACGGAAACTGGGTCGACGAGAGCACCGAGCCCAAGCCGAACACTGCGCGCACCGAAGCGCGCGTCGAGGCGGAGCGCGCGTGGCTTACTTTCGGCGAAGAGACTGGCGTGAAGGTGCACATCTTCCGGCTGGCCGGCATTTACGGTCCGGGGCGCTGCGTATTCGACAAGCTGCGTGACGGCACGGCCCGGCGCATCAAGAAAGGCAACCAGGTGTTCAGCCGCATCCATGTGGAAGACATCGCCAGCGTGCTGGAGGCGTCGATGGCGCGGCCGCGCGCGGGCGCGATCTACAATGTCGCCGACGACGAGCCCGCCGCGCCCGGCGAGGTGGTGGCTTATGCCGCCGAAATGCTCGGCATGACGCCGCCGCCGGAGGTTCCCTTCGAGGAGGCGGACCTCACGCCCATGGCGCGCAGCTTCTATGAAGGGAGCCGCCGCATCGGCAATGCCCGGATCAAATCGGAGCTTGGTGTTGAGCTGCGCTACCCCACCTACCGCGAAGGCCTCGCCTCGCTTTTGGAACAAACTTCCTGAGGGCACGTACTAACTGAGCGAGACCAGCGCGGCGACGGTCAGCTCGAGGCGGGTGAGGTCCTGCGGCCGCGACAGTCGGTGGTCGCCGTCCTTGATCAGCGTCAACTCGACGTCGCCGCAATGCAGGAGATCGACCAGATCGAGCGCGTGTCCCCACGGCACGTCGGGATCTTCCATGCCTTGCAGGATGCGTATCGGCAGGTCGAACTCAAGCGGACCCGCGCCCTCGCCGATGAGATGGTTGCGGCCCTCCTCGATCAGGCGCTTGGTCAAAGGATAGGGATCGCCGTCTAGCGACGGCGCATAGAACACGCCCTCCGTCTCGATGATGGCCTTGGTCTTTGGCGAGAGCTTCCGCCACATCAGCCGCTCGGTCATGTCGAAGGCGGGCGCGAGCAGCACGAGACCTGCGAGCCGTTCTATTTCTCCGGCCTGCTGCAATTGGCGGGCAAGCAGCAACGCGATCCATCCACCCATCGACGAGCCAATCAGGATGGTCCGCCGGTCGCCGATGAGGCCGCGCATGGCGGAAGCCTCTTCCAGCCAATCGCCAATCGAGGCTTCCAGCATGCTCCCAGGCGAGAGGCCATGGCCCGAATAGTCGAAGCGCAGCATCGGCAGACCTTGCGCCCGCGCGAACCCGGCAAGCGCGACCGCCTTGGTTCCCGCCATGTCGGCGAGGAAGCCGGGCAGCCAGAGCAGCACCGGCTCCGCGCCACTTAGGTCGGTGAAGCGATAGGCTATGCGGCGGCATTTCGCGCCCGTGCCGACTTCCAGTAATTGCGGTTCTGATACGTCCATCCTAAGAACCTTGGGCCATGCCGGAAGTCACCATATTGCAGGTCGTGCCGCGCCTCGAAACCGGGGGCAGCGAACAGGCGGCCGTCGAGATCACCGAAGCGCTCATCCGCGCCGGCGCCAGCGCACTCGTTGCCACCGAAGGCGGGCGCATGGCAACCGCCATCACCAGGGCCGGCGGCGAAATCGTGCCGCTGCCCGTCGCCAGCAAGAACCCCCTCACCATCCTCGCCAATGCGCGCCGGCTCGCGCGCCTCATCGAGGAACGCAACGTCGATCTCGTGCATGCGCGAAGCCGGGCGCCGGCCTGGAGCGCGCTCATCGCCGCGCGCCGCACGGGCCGGCCTTTCGTCACCACCTATCACGGCGCCTATTCCGACATGGGGCCGATCAAGGCCCTCTATAACGGCATCATGGGCCGCGGCGACCGGGTGATCGCCAATTCGCAATACACCGCCGATCTCATCGCCACGCGCCAGCATGTGGCGCGCGCGCGCATCCGCATCATCTATCGCGGCATCGACACCGCCATCTTCGATCCGCTGGTCGTGCCGCCCGGGCCGGTGGCGCGGCTGCGAGAACGCTGGGGCGTCGCGCCCGACACCAAGATCGTGCTTCATGCCGCGCGCCTGACCGGCCTCAAGGGCCAGCGCCAGACCATCGAGGCGGCGCGCCGGCTCGATGAGGAAGGCGCGCTGGAAGGGGCGGTGGTCGTTCTTGCCGGCGATGCGCCGGGCAAAGCTGCCTATCGCCAGGAACTTGTAGCGCTGATCGGCCAGCACGGACTTGACCGCAAGGTCAAGCTCGTCGGCCATTGCACCGACATGCCCGTCGCCTTTCTTGCCGCCCATGTGGCGCTCGTGCCCTCTCTCGTTCCTGAAACCTTCGGCCGCACCAGCATCGAGGCGCAAGCCATGGGCTGTCCCGTCATCGTTTCGAATATCGGCGCGTTGCCCGAGACCATCGTCGCTGCGGAAAGTGGGGATCCTGAATTCACAGGCTGGCTCGTTTCGCCTGGCGATGTCGAGGCGCTGGCCGCGCGCATCGGGCGCGCGCTTGCTCTCACCCCGGCCGAGCGCACCGCGATCGGCACCTACGGCAACGCGCATGTCCACGCTCTGTTCGAGCTTACCCAGATGCAGGTCAAGACCTTGGCCGTCTATGACGAGCTGCTCGGCACCCATCTGGCCGAGGCGTTCGAGCACCCTCCCTCGCTTGAGGCGGCGTTCCCCCAGGAGGACAAGGCCTAGCGGCCACGTATTGGCGAGCGGGCTTGACTTGTCAGAGCCAATTCCCATCCTGTAGAAACTAGGATAGCGTCATGTGGGGAGCGCCCACTGCCTCGCCGCGGCGAGGGCGCTTGTGACACGGAAAGAGGAGAACGCAACATCGTAAGACGGCCAATGAAGCTTGCCCCGGAAAAGGGTGGCCCCCGTGTCAACGAGGGCATCGAAGTTCCACAAATCCAACTCATCGACGCTACCGGCAATAATGTCGGCGTGGTCGCCATCGCCGATGGCCTCGCCCGCGCGGTGGAAGCCGGCCTCGATCTCGTCGAGATCGCGCCGAACTCCGAGCCGCCGGTGTGCAAGATCCTCGATTACGGCAAATACAAATACCAGGCGCAGAAAAAGGCAGCCGAGGCGCGCAAGAAGCAGCGCACCGTCGAGATCAAGGAGATCAAGATGCGGCCGAATATCGACATCCACGATTACGACGTGAAAATGCGCTCGATCCGCCGCTTCTTCGAGGAGGGCGACAAGGTCAAGGTTACCTTGCGCTTCAGGGGCCGGGAGATGGCGCATCAGGAGCTCGGCGCGCAGCTGCTCGACCGCGTCAAGAGCGACACCTCGACCATCGCCAAGGTGGAGTCGGAGCCCAAGCTCGAGGGCCGGCAAATGGTCATGGTGCTCGCCCCGCGCTAAGCGCCCAGAACCCTTGCGTTAGGGCCGATATCCGCCCTATAAGGCGCCCACGAGAAGGAGCCGCCCGGCGGGGCATGCCGTGGCGGCTCGCATGCTTTCAGTCATCCAACAGTGGCGTCCGCAGCGAAATACCTGCCGAGGTGCCAAGAAGAGGAAGCCAAATGCCCAAGCTCAAGACCAAGAGCGGTGCCAAGAAGCGCTTCAAGGTCACGGCCTCAGGCAAAGTCAAATGCCAAGCCTCGCGCAAGCGGCACGGCATGATTCAGCGCCCCAACAAGTTCATCCGGAACGCGCGCGGAACCATGGTGCTGTCCGACGAGGACGCCAAGATCGTGAAGAAGAATTTCCTGCCTTACGCCCGCTAGGGCTAAAGGCTGCTTCGAAGGAGCACTCTCATGTCCCGTGTAAAGCGCGGCGTTACCTCCCATGCTCGTCACCGCAAGGTGCTGAACAAGGCCAAGGGCTATTACGGCCGCCGCAAGAACACTATCCGCGTCGCCAAACAGGCGGTCGAGAAGGCCGGCCAATACGCCTATCGCGACCGCAAGGTGAAGAAGCGCACCTTCCGCGCTCTGTGGATCCAGCGCATCAATGCCGCCGCGCGCGCCAACGGCATGACCTATGGCCGGCTGATCGACGGGCTGAAGAAGGCCGGCATCGATCTCGACCGCAAGGTTCTGGCCGATATCGCCGTGCACGAGCCTGCAACTTTCAAAGGTCTGGTCGAGGCTGCTACAGCCGCCGCCCCTCGGGCCTAACATCCGCGCGTCCGGGCCATGGGAGCCGGAGCCATGAGCGCGCCAGAACTCGATAACTTAAGAAGCGAGCTGCTTGACGCGATCGCTCGCGCTTCGACCCTCGCCAAGCTCGAAGAGGTCCGGGTCGCCGCGCTCGGTAAAAAGGGTCTGGTGTCGACGCTGATGCAGCAGCTCGGCACGCTGCCGCCCGAAGCGCGCAAGGATTACGGCCAGGCGGTCAACGCGCTCAAGACCAGCATTGGCGATGCGCTCGAAGCCAAGCGCGCGGAGCTTTCCAAGGCCGCGACGGCCGAGAAGCTCGTGCATGAGCGCGCCGACGTGACCTTGCCGGTGCGCGAGGGCCCGCTCGCCGACGGGCGCATCCATCCGGTGAGTCAGGTCACCGACGAGATCACCGAGATTTTCGCCGATATGGGCTTCTCCATTGCCGAGGGGCCGGACATCGAGACCGACTTCAACAACTTCACCGCGCTCAATATCCCTCCCGAGCATCCGGCGCGGCAGGACCACGATACATTCTATTTCGCGGAAGCGCCGGACGGCACACGGCCGCTGCTTCGCACCCATACCAGCCCGGTGCAGATCAGGACCATGCTCGTGCAGAAGCCGCCCTTGCGCATCATCGCGCCGGGACGCGTCTATCGCTGCGATTCCGACCAGACCCACACGCCGATGTTCCATCAGGTCGAAGGGCTGGTGATCGACGAGGAGACGCATCTCGGCCATCTGAAATGGGTGCTGGAGGAGTTCTGCAAGGCCTTCTTCGAGGTGAAGCAGGTGAAGATGCGCTTCCGCGCGAGCTACTTCCCGTTTACCGAGCCGTCGATGGAGGTCGATATCGGCTACGCCAAAATTGGCGACGAAATCCGCATCGGCGAGGGCGACCAGTGGCTGGAGATTCTCGGCTGCGGCATGGTGCATCCGAACGTGCTGAAGAATGTCGGGCTTGACCCCGAGCGCTATCAGGGCTTCGCCTTCGGCCTCGGCATAGACCGCATCGCCATGCTGAAATATGGCATGCCAGATCTGCGCGCCTTCTTCGCGGGCGATCTCCGCTGGCTCAAGCATTACGGCTTTCCGCCGCTCGCCATCCCCACCCTCGCCGCTGGGCTGAGTTCTTAGCCATGAAATTTACGCTGTCATGGCTGAAGGAGCATCTCGACACCAAAGCGAGCGTGGAGAAGATCGCCGACACGCTGACGCGCATCGGGCTCGAGGTCGAGTCCGTGTTCGATCCGGCGGTGGCGCTCGCCCCCTTCATCGTGGGGAAGATCGTGAAATGCGAGAAACACCCAAACGCCGACAAGCTTAGCGTCTGCGAGGTCGATACCGGCTCAGAGCGCCTGCAAGTCGTGTGCGGCGCGCCGAACGCGCGCGTGGGGCTGAAGGGCGTGTTCGCACCGGTCGGCACCATCATCCCCGGCAGCGGCTTCACGCTGACCAAGGCCCAGATCAGGGGCGTGGAGTCGAACGGTATGCTGCTGTCCGAGCGCGAGCTCGAGCTGTCCGATGAGCATACCGGCATCATCGAGCTCGACCCCAACGCCAAGGTCGGCAGTCCGGCCGCTGCGGCCCTCGGCCTGGACGACGCGGTGTTCGACGTCGCCATCACCCCGAACCGGCCCGATTGCCTCGGCGTGCGTGGGCTAGCCCGCGACCTTGTTGCCGCAGGTCTCGGCAAGCTCAAGAAGGATACGGTCAAGCCGGTCAAAGGCCGCTTCCCCAGTCCCATTGCCATCGAGCTTGATCTCGACGCTGGATCCGCCGGCGCCTGCCCCATATTCGCAGGGCGGCTGGTACAGGGCGTGAACAACGGGCCCGGCCCCGACTGGCTGCAACGAAGGCTGAAGGCGATAGGCCTGCGCCCGATCAACGCTCTGGTCGATATCACCAACCTCATCTCCTACGACCGAGGGCGCCCGCTGCACGTCTACGATGCCGACAAGCTTCGTGGCGCGATCCGCGCGCGGCTGGGCGAGAAGGGCGAGAAATTCCTGGCGCTCGACGGCAAGACCTATGAGGTGGACGGCGACATGTGCGTGATCGCCGACGACCGCGCCGTGCTCGGGCTTGGCGGCGTGATCGGCGGCGAGGACACCGGCTGCACGGAGGCGACCATCAATGTGTTCATCGAGTCGGCGTATTTCGATCCGAAGCGCACGGCTGAGACCGGACGCAAGCTCGGCATTCAGTCCGATGCGCGCTACCGGTTCGAGCGCGGCGTCGATCCGGATTTCGTGGTGCCGGGACTCGAGCTTGCCACCGAGCTCGTGCTCGATCTCTGCGGCGGGGAGCCGAGCAAGATCGTGGTCGCCGGGAAGCCGCCCAAACCGAACCGTCCGTTCAAATTCGATCTGTCGCGCGTGAAGCGGCTGAGCGGCCTCGACCTGCCCCATCGCGACATCAAGCATCTGCTTGCCGCGCTCGGCATCTCGCTCGATGGCAAGGGCAAGACGCTTAAAGCCGCCCCGCCGTCATGGCGTCCCGACATTTCCGGACCCGCCGATCTGGTCGAGGAGGTGGTGCGCCTGGTGGGCGTCGACACCGTGCCGGCCACGCCGATGCGCCGCGAGGCGGGCGTGGCCCGGCCGGTGCTGACCGACATGCAGAAGCGGCAGCGGCTGGCGCGCCGCGTGCTCGCGGCGCGTGGGCTGGTCGAGGCGATGACCTGGTCGTTCATTCCTCCCGACCAGGCCAAACTGTTCGGCGGCGGCCAAGCCGAGCTTGCTTTGAGCAATCCGATCTCGATGGAGCTGGCGCAGATGCGCCCGTCCCTGCTGCCGGGCCTAACCGTCGCGGCGCAGAAGAACCGCGACCGCGGCTTCGCCGACGGCGCGCTGTTCGAGCTTGGCCAGGCCTATCGCGGCGCCGCGCCGGAGGATCAGTTCGTTGCCGCCTCTGGCGTGCGCTTCGGCCGATCGGCGTTGTCCGGCTCAGGCCGGCATTGGTCGGGCGAAGCGCCCGAAGCCGATGCGTTCGCGGTCAAGGCCGACGCGGTGGCGGCGCTCTCGGCCCTTGGCGTCGATCAGGCAAACCTCGCCATCACAAACGAGGCGCCCGGCTGGTTCCATCCGGGCCGCTCAGGCGTGCTCAAGCTCGGGCCCAAGACCGTGCTTGGGGTATTCGGCGAGCTTCATCCCGATCTTCTCGCCACGATCGGCGTGGATGCGCCGCTCGCCGCTTTCGAGCTTTACCTCGATGCTTTGCCTGCGAAGCGCAAGAGCGCGGGCAAGGCGCTCGACGCGTCCGACCTCCAGCCGGTCCGGCGCGATTTCGCCTTCCTGCTCGACCGCAACGTTCCAGCGGGCGACGTGGTACGTGCCGCTTCGGGCGCCGACCGCGCGCTGATCGCCGAGATTCGCGTGTTCGATGTGTTCACCGGCCAAGGCGTGCCCGAGGGAAAGAAATCCATCGCCATCGAGGTGACCTTGCAGCCGCGCGACAAGACCTTGACCGACGCCGAGATCGAGGCCGTGGCGGCCAGAATCGTCTCCGCCGTCACCAAGACGACCGGCGGCGAATTACGCGGGTAAAACTCCCTCTCCCCACAAGGGGGGAGCGGAAATAAGCGGAAGCTGCCGGAGATCGAAGGAAACTAAACGTACCGCGTAGGCGTTTAATGAGTATCCTCCGCCCATGCGTATTCTCCTGACCAACGACGATGGAATCGAAGCGCCCGGCCTCGATGTCCTCGAGAAGATCGCCACCGACCTGACCGACGACGTCTGGGTGGTGGCGCCGGAAACCGACAATAGCGGCGCCTCGCATTCACTCACGCTGGCCGAGCCCTTGCGCATGCGCGAGCTCGGCAAGCGCCGTTACGCCATCAAGGGCACGCCCACCGACTGCGTCATCATGGGGGTGCGGTTCCTTCTGCACGAAAAGCCGCCGGACCTCGTCATGTCGGGCGTCAATCGCGGTCAGAACCTCGCCGACGACATCACCTATTCCGGTACCGTTGCCGGCGCCATTCAGGGTTGTCTGCTCGGCATCCCCTCGATCGCCATGAGCCTCGTCACG
Organism: Methyloceanibacter sp.; assembly: GCA_035557335.1. GTDB lineage: Bacteria > Pseudomonadota > Alphaproteobacteria > Rhizobiales > Methyloligellaceae > Methyloceanibacter. The sequence goes on along the minus strand of DATMDY010000060.1, from coordinate 12,808 downwards.
GGCCCGGCGGAAGCCGATCAGGGTGCCGGCGAGCCGCTTTGGGAAACGCCGATGCATCATGGCGCCGATCTCGTGCGCAAGCTGATGCACGCCGGCTGGCCCGACGGCGTGGTCCTCAACGTCAACTTTCCGAACTGCCTGCCCGACGCGGTCAAAGGCATGTGCGCCACGGTGCAAGGCCTGCGCGATCCGGATCTGTTCCGCATCATCGACCGTCTCGACGCGCGCGGGCGCGCCTATTACTGGATCGGCGTGGAGCGGCGCCGCGCCAAGCCGCCCAAGGGCACCGACCTTTGGGCGGTGAGCTGCAACCAAATTTCCGTGACGCCGCTTTGCCTCGATTACACCGAGGAAGCCACGCGCGAGAGTCTTTCTCGCGTGCTCGGCGCTTCGAAGAAAGGCGAGCGTATCAGTCAGCCCGCGCAGGAATCCCGGGCACCAGGACGCGCAAGTCACGGTCATCGAGAGTGATTTTCACCGCGCTCCCCTTTTTGGGCGGGTGATACACGCGGTCGTCGATGCGGGCATGGCCGCGCTCCCATCTCAGACCGACCTCACGCCCCTTGCGCACCGTAACGGGGGGCGGTTCGCTTTCCGGATCCTCAAGCCAAGACAACATCGGGCCCCGGTCGCTCTCGAAGAGAAAGATAATGTCAAAAAGGCCGTCGTCATGCGCCGCGGTCGAAGCGATGGGCAAGGCAGGACCGGTACGTCCGAGATTCATGATTTCGACGAGCAGGAACTCTCCGGCGAACACTTCGCCGTCAACGTCGACTTCATAACGCTCCGGCGTGGCCTCCTTGAGATATTGCTGCAGCTCCTCGCGTCCCCAATAGACGCGCAGACCAATCGGCGGTTTCTCGCGGCTATCGCTATGGGCGATGGCCTTGGCGATGGTCCCGAACCCGACCGCTTCGAGGAAGCGGCGCTTGCCCCAGGGCCCATGCGCAAGGCCCACGTCGAGCCGTTTGCTGCCGGCGCTTGGCAGGCCCTCGATGATCGTCTCGATCTCGCCGTTCAGGCCGAGCGCGCTTGCGACGTTGTTGGCGGTGCCAACAGGCAGGATCGCCAGAAGCGTCTCGCGATCCTCCAGAGTTCGGGCGATTTTCGTCACCGTACCGTCACCCCCGGCGACGAGGATGAGATCCCACTTCTTGCGCAGAGTCTTCTTGTAGCCTTTTTTGCTGGACCGATATTCCGGTGAGAAACCTGCACTGGCGAGCAGGTCCATCAGCTCATCGCCGCTGGGATGTCCGTTGCCGGCGGTCGGATTGTGAAGCAGCAATGTTCGCAACGCGCGCCGACTTTCTGTGACCGCTGACCCCAAGCAAGAACGCCGTAGGGGTAAGGAAGTTTCCGTTAATCAGCGGAAGCTGCCGAAGGGCGAAGGCGGCGACGCCCGGCGCGAGGGGCGCGTGCCGCGGCGCTTGGTCAAGGCGGGTTTGCCGTAGAACGGCTTGTCCTCGCAAGCCGCATCGATCTGAGCGGCGATCTCCTGAGGTGGCGCGGACGCCTCCTGCCAGCCCTGGCAGAGCTTGCCCAGCTTGCCGCCAAGCTCGGCAGCGCCTTGCGCGCAATAAAGCCCCGAGCCGTCAGGTTGCGGCGTGAAGCGCACGCCAAAAGCCTGCTTGCCGTCGTCGAGCTCGCCCGCCAGATGGTTGAGCGCATAGATGCGCGTCGTGGCGTCGGCGGGCGGGAAGCGCTCCGGGCGCATATCGGTCTTGGCCAGCGGGATCGCCTCGATGGCGCCGACATGCCAGCCCTCGCCCGCGCGCGCGAGATGCACCTTGGCCATCAGCCCATAGTCGCGGCAGATGCCGAAGCGCGTCATCTCGGTGGTGCCCGGATGCATGAAATTGCCGAGCCCGTAGAAGATCAGCGACTTGCCGTTCAGCTCGACGCCCTGCGCCACATGGGGATGATGGCCGGCGATGAGGTCGATGCCCTTCTGCTCGGCGGCGAAGGCGCGCCAATCTGTGAGCTGCCGGTCGTCTGGCACCACGCGGCCCTCGAGCCCATAATGGATCGAGAGGATGCGGTAATCGGCTTGCATGCTCGCCAGCCGGTCGACCACCGTCTCGAAATCGAGCCGGTTGCGGTAGGAGGCCTGTCCCGGCTTCTTGGGGCCTGCGCGATGCTGCGGGATATCGCCGGTGACGATGCCGATAGCGCCGAACCCGATGCGCGTGCCGTCAAGCTCGATGCAGGCTGGCCGTGTCGCCTCGTCGAAATTGGCGCCGATGCCGGCAAAGGCGATTCCGCGCTCCGATCCCGCCACGGCCATGTGATAGAGCGTCTCCTCCACCCCCGCCGCGCCGTAATCCATCGAATGATTGTTGGCGAGCGCGAACAGATTGAAGCCCGCGTCCTGTAGCGCCTTGACCCCGAGCGGGTGGCTCCTGAAGTGGTAGGCGCCTCGCGACTTGTTGCCGTCCGTCCTGATGTCGTTGCGGTCGGTAACCACGGTCTCCAGATTGACGAAAGCAAGATCGCCGTCCACCTCGCGCGCTACGCCCGCAATGGTGTCGGCGAAGCTCATCACCTCGCCTCCCTTCAACACCACGCCGGCCGGATCGACCTTGGCCTCGTTCGGGTTGAAGCCGGTGTCGCCGACCAGCACGATGGAGAGACGGTCGGCGCTCTTCGCCGCCTTGGCATCGACCGACGCGGCAACTTCTGTGGTGACGCAAGGCCGGGCCCTGGAGGCCGCAAGCAGCTCTGCCGGGGCTAAGGCGGCGAGCGCCAAGGCAAGCCCCAAAGGCGCCAGGAAACCCCGTGCCATGGTCGGCAATCCCCTCACATCGTCCCCGTCTTGGCCTCCGCATCGAAGCCGAGATTGTGGTCGCGGGCAAGATGCACCATGGCCCGTTCGGCCAACGCGGTGATGGTCAGCAGCGGATTGACGCCGATGGAGCGCGGGATCACCGCGCCGTCGCACACATATAGGCCGGCATGCACGCCCTCGCCCTTGGCACCCGCGAACACCTGGCATTTGTGGTTGACCACGCCCTGCGCCGCATTCTTCCCCATGCCGCAACCGCCGAGGGGGTGCGCGGTGGCCGGCTTGACGCCCATGGTGGTGGCGGCGAGCGGGCTCTTGATGTAGCGCGCGCCGACCGCACTTGCCGCCTTGCTCAAGGCTTCGTCGACGCGGGCATAGACCGGCTGCTCGGCGACGCCCGGCCAGTGGATTTGCGCGCGCCCATTGTCGAGGCGGATACGCCCGCGTGCGTCGTCGTGCGAGACCACGAAGAAGGTATGGAGATGCGACAGCGGGCCGTGATAGACGCCCTTGATCAGGCTTTGCGCCGCGCCGAGAATCCGACCGCCTGAGATGAAAAACACGGGCAGAAGTGGCGCGAGCGCCGAGGGCAGCACGCCTTCCTGGATGATCATGGAGCAGTCGAGGTCCGCGCCGTCGGGAAGCTCGATCTGCCCGGCGACACAGGCGCCGATCGTATCGCCCACGAATTTCGGCGGCTCGCCGACGCCTATGGCGTTCACCCGCGCCGCGCCGCCGAGCGCAAAGGCGATGATGTCGCCATTGGCGGAGAAGCCTTCGCCCAGCCGGTCCGACAAAGCGAGTCCGCGCTCGCGCGAGCGCAGCAGGATCTCGGTCGAGCCCAGCGTGCCGGCGCCGAGCACCACGGTCCGCGCGTCGACGAAACCCCCTTCCGCGTCCGTCTCGTTCGACGGCACGAAATGAACGCGCCAGCCCCCGTCGCGCTTGGCGATATGGGTGACGGCCAGCTCGGTGAAGATGTCCGCGCCATGAGCCCTCGCGTCGGGTAGATAGGTCATGGCCACGGTGTTCTTGGCGCCGACATTGCAGCCCGAGCAGCAATCGCCGCACAGCGTGCAGGCCGGTTGCGCCACCCCGGCGGGATTGACCGTCGCCTCGAAGCTCACCATCACCGGCGCCGCCACCGGGGCCACGCCGAAGGCCGCGCTCGCGGTTTCGAGCGCACGGTATTTGGTGAGCTCCTGAACCTTGGGGTAGCGGGACGGGCGCAGCATCGCGTTCGCACGCGTGAAACCGAGATCGAGCAGCCCGTCTCGCACGATCTCCTCCGGCCACGCCGCGTCGGCGAACACGCGCGCATCGGGTCTGAGGCCCACGCCGGCGTTGATCAGCGAGCCGCCGCCAAGCCCGCAGCCCACCAGCACATGAATGTCGGCGCCGAGCCTGAAATCGAACAGCCCGGTGCGCGAGCCTGAGCGCATGGTGCCGCCGTTCAGCTGCAGCTCGCGGCGAAGCTCGGGCAAGCGGCTCGGAAACTCGCCGGTCAGAAACTCGCGCCCGCGCTCGATGACGCACACGCTTTGGCCCGCGCGAGATAATCTGGAGGCGGCGACGCCGCCGCCATAGCCCGAGCCCACCACCACCACGTCATAGGCGGATTTCAGTTCGCTTACGGGCAAAGAGAGCCGTTGCTGCATGGCCCCTGCATAGCCCAAAGCGCCGGTCTCCCCAACGGCTTGTTCCGGCCGGTTTCACTTCCCTTCACGGTCGCGCGAGAGCCTCTTTTCCAAGGTACCTTAAATGGCGTTTATTACATCACCCCCGGGGTTGCATCCATCCCGGGGAGATCGGCGTAGCTTGGACCCGGGGCAAGGCTGGAAGAGGCCACCGATGAAGCAAGGCGAAGTCATCTACCGCCATTCGCGCACGGTGCGGCTCACGCATTGGATCAATGCACTCGTCCTGCTCGTCCTGCTCATGAGCGGCTTGCAGATCTTCAATGCGCATCCTGCGCTCTATCTCGGCCATGCGTCGGATTTCGATCATCCAATCCTAGCCATGAAGGCGGTGCGCGATGGCGAAGCGATGCGCGGCGTGACCACTGTGTTCGGCCACCGCTACGACACGACTGGCGTGTTCGGGGTGGGAGGCGATGCCGAGAGCGGCTATCAGCGGCGCGGCTTCACCTGGTCGATGACCTTGCCCGGCTATCGCGACCTCGCCACCGGACGGCGCTGGCATTTCTTCTTCGCCTGGCTGTTCCTGTTCAACGGCCTGCTCTACCTCCTCTGGAGCTTCTGGAGCGGCCATCTCCGGCGTGATCTCACCCCGTCCGAACCGGAGCTGAAGCATATCGGGACCTCGCTCTGGGACCATCTGCGTTTCAGATTCCCCAAAGGCGATGAGGCGAAACGATACAATGTGCTGCAGAAGCTCGCCTATCTCATCGTCGTTCTCGTGCTCCTGCCGTTGATGCTGTTGTCGGGGCTTGGCATGTCGCCGGGCATGGATGCCGCCTTCCCCTGGCTCCTTGACGTCATGGGCGGCAGGCAGTCCGCGCGCACCATTCATTTCATCAGCGCGAGCCTCATCGTGCTCTTCTTCGTTGTTCATATCGTCATGGTGCTGGTATCCGGCGCCTGGAACAATCTTCGCTCGATGATTACCGGCCGCTACGTAGTCGAGCCGGCGGAGGACAAGCCATGAGCCCCCGGCGCATCGATCGCCGTAATTTCCTCATGCGTGGCATGGCGCTCTCTGGCACCGCTCTGCTCGCCGGCTGCGACGAGCTGTCGAGCAGGCCTTGGGTGAGACGTATTCTCGATTCGGCGGAGACGCTGACCAGGATCACGCAACGTGCGCTGCTGTCCCCCGATGCGCTCGCCCGCGAATTTGGGGAGGACGACCTCTCCAAGACGTTCCGGGCGAACGGCTCGGTCAGGGTGGACGATCCCGCTTATCTTGCTCACGCCGCCAACGGTTTTGCCGATTGGAAGCTCGAAGTTGGAGGCTTGGTGGAAAATCCTCTTCAGCTTTCGCTTGCCGATCTCAGGGCGATGCCTTCCCGGACCCAGATCACGCGGCACGATTGCGTGGAGGGCTGGAGCTGCATCGGCAAATGGAAGGGCGTGCCGTTAAGCGCGGTTCTGGAACGCGCGCGCCTCAAGCCCAATGCCCGCTACATCGTGTTCTACTGCGCCGACAGACTCGGCAGGACCGGGACCGAAGCCGACTTCTATTACGAATCGATCGGGTTCGAGGACGCCTTCCACGCTCAGACCATTCTTGCGTACGACATGAACGATCAGGCTCTGCCGATCCCGCATGGCGCACCCCTCAGGCTGCGGGTCGAGCGGCAGCTCGGTTACAAGATGGCGAAATATATGATGCGCATCGCAGCCGTGGAGAGCTTTGCCGGCATTCGTGGCGGCCGTGGCGGCTACTGGGAAGACTACGGTTATGAATGGTACGCGGGCATCTGATAAGAAAGGGACCCGCGGGGGTTCCCGCGAGTCCCTGGCAAATTCTCGAAACCGAATTGCTTAGGCGGCCTTCTTGAAGAGACGCCCCTTGAATATGCCCTTCTTGTTGCCTTCCACGGCACGGAAATGCGCCTTGCAGTCCTTCCGGTAGACCCGGCGCTCTTTCCAATGGCCGGCATATTTGGCCTTGGCCCGCTTATAGCAGCCATGACCGGCTTCCACTGGCGGGGGCACCGCGATCATCGTGGCGCCGGCCATGACGAAAGACACGGCCACAGCCAATAATACTTTCTTAAGCATAAGCTTACTCCCCTGGATGACGAGTTGCGTGATGCACCCGGATAAGCGCCGAAGAGGGCGCTCCCGTCAATACGCTTCCAGCCTTATCTAGGGTTTTCCTAAACGCGCGAATCAGAAAGGGGCCCACGGGCCCCCTTCTTCAAGCGTGGTCAGAAGGCTGAGATTTAGCTCTTCTCGGCGTTTTTATAGTTGTGCTTGCAAGACTTCTTGAAGTGGTGGCGCATCTTGCGATCGTCGGGAAACGCCATCTTGGCCGCTTCTTTGCAGGACGTGCCCGGGGGAACCATGGTGGCGGCCTGGACGGACAGAGCGGCGACAACAACAAAACCTGCCGCAACCGCGGCGCAGATCATTGACTTGAGCATTTTTCGATTCTCCGATGGGTTGAAGAACACCTTCCTAGCAGACCCGCCCTAGGTGCTGACAACTGCAAATTTAAGGCAGAACTTCCCAAGATTTCGCCGCAATTGCCCGCGTGCACGCTTGACCCTTGGAGGCTTGCTCCCGTACCAAGCCGCCCATGAGTTCAAAAGAGGCGACCCTCCTCTCACGCATCCGCAATTTCTCCATCATCGCCCATATCGACCACGGCAAGTCGACGCTCGCCGACCGGCTGATCCAGCTTTGCGGCGGACTGACCGCGCGGGAGATGAAGGAGCAGGTGCTCGATTCCATGGATATCGAGCGGGAGCGCGGCATCACCATCAAGGCGCAGACCGTGCGCCTCGACTATCGCGCGCGCGACGGGCAGCTCTACGAGCTGAACCTGATCGACACGCCGGGCCATGTCGATTTCGCCTATGAGGTGAACCGTTCGCTCGCCGCGTGCGAAGGGTCGCTCCTGGTGGTCGACGCCACGCAAGGGGTCGAGGCGCAAACGCTCGCCAATGTCTATCAGGCACTCGACAACCATCACGAGGTGGTGCCGGTCCTCAACAAGATCGACCTGCCGGCGGCGGAGCCGGAGCGCGTGCGCCAGCAGATCGAGGACGTGATCGGGCTCGACGCGCATGACGCGCTGAAAATTTCCGCCAAGACCGGCAAGGGCATCGAGGAGGTTCTGGAGGCGATCGTGCATCGCCTGCCCGCGCCTAAAGGCAATGCCGCCGCGCCGCTCAAAGCGCTGCTCATCGATAGCTGGTATGACGCCTATCTGGGCGTGGTGGTGCTGGTGCGCATCTTCGACGGCTCGCTCGCCAAGGGCCAGCGCATCAAGCTGATGGCGACAGGGGGCTCCTATCAGGTGGACCGTGTCGGCATCTTCCGCCCCAAGCAGGAGATGCGCGCGAGCCTAGGGCCCGGCGAGATCGGCTTCTTCACCGCTTCGATCCGCGAGGTGGCCGACACCCGCGTGGGCGACACCGTCACCGACGAGAAGCGGGGCGCGGAGACACCGCTATCCGGCTTCAAGCCGGCGCAACCGGTCGTGTTCTGCGGCCTGTTCCCCGTGGATGCGAGCGAGTTCGAGGATCTGCGCGAGGCGGTGGGCAAGCTCCGCCTCAACGATGCGAGCTTCTCCTACGAGATGGAGACTTCCGCCGCGCTCGGTTTCGGCTTCCGGTGCGGCTTTCTCGGGCTGCTGCATCTGGAGATCATCCGCGAGCGGCTCGAGCGCGAGTTCAATATCGACCTGATCGCCACGGCGCCGTCCGTGATCTATCGCGTGCGTCTCACCGACGGCACCATGAAGGAGCTGCACAATCCGGCCGACATGCCGGAGCCGCAGAGAATCGCCTCCATCGAGGAGCCGTGGATCGAGGCCACCATCCTCGTTCCCGACGAGCATCTGGGCAGCGTGCTCAAGCTCTGCGAGGACCGGCGCGGGCGGCAGAAGAACCTGACCTATGCCGGCTCCCGCGCCATGGTGGTCTACGAGTTGCCGCTGAACGAGGTGGTGTTCGATTTCTACGACCGGCTCAAATCGGTGAGCCGGGGCTATGCCTCGTTCGATTATCACATCATCGGCTACGAGGACGGCGACCTGGTCAAGATGGCGCTGCTCGTCAACGACGAGCCTGTGGATGCGCTGTCGATCATCGTCAACCGCTCGCGCGCCGAGATGCGCGGCCGGGCCATGGTCGAGAAGCTCAAGGATTTGATCCCGCGGCACATGTTCAAGATCCCGATCCAGGCGGCGATCGGCGGCAAGGTCATCGCGCGCGAGACTATCAGCGCGCTCAGGAAGGACGTGACCGCCAAATGCTATGGCGGCGACATCACGCGCAAACGCAAACTCCTGGAGAAGCAGAAGGCGGGAAAGAAGAAGATGCGGAGCTTCGGCAAGGTCGACATTCCGCAGGAGGCGTTCATCGCCGCCCTCAAAATGGACGCCGATTAGCTACTCGGCGCATCGCCAGATAAGCGGGTGCCCAAGTCTTGCCGTATTGTGCAGCGTTTCGGGCAGAGTTGCGGCAGTGCCGTGGTCTTGTTGTGCATCATTCCGCTAACGTCTTGACACTCGACAAGATAGTTCGTCTCATCGGCGCCGAAGAGGGAAGCAGCAAGACGGGGGAAAATCGCACGGGCTGCGCCGGGCCAATTTCTCCAGACAAATTCAGGCTGCTCAGGCGCCCCCGGGATCGCGCTCTCGGGGGCGCCGCAGTTTTATAAGTCGCGGACCTTCCAGGCGAGATAAGCGAGCGCCACGCCCTCGCTGACCAGCAAGATGCCGAGCAGCACGCCGAGCACCCATTCGGAGCTCACCGGCATGTTGGCCCACAGATAAACCGCCAGCACGATGCCGACGATACCGCTCGCCAGCACCCATCCCCAGTTCGGGAAGGGCCTGATGGTCAGCGCGAAGATCACCTTGGAAATGCCCTCGACCATGAAATAGACGATGAGCAGGACGGTCATCAACAGAAGCCCGCTATCGGGCTGGCGAAGCAGGAGCAGGCCGATGACGATGGCGAGCACCGCGGAGATCAGCGACAGCCAATAATGCGGCACGTCGCGCGCGCCGATCAGGCCGATGCCCTGGAGCACGCCGCTGATGATCAGGATCCAGCCGAGCAGGAAGACCATGGCCACCGAGGCGACCAGCGGATAGACCAGCGCCAGGATGCCGGCGACGATCATCAGCACGCCTTGCAGCAGATACCACAGTGAATATTTCTTGACCGTCTCGCGCATGGCCTCGCGCATGGCCGCGGCGGCGGCATCCAATGAAATTGCCATTCTGCTGTCCTCCCAGAGTTGAGCCGAATCGGCTTGCCTACTCGGCCTAGAATACTCCAATGACGGGAGCTCCGCCTCCCTAGAGAGGCGTCGGGGGGGGAACGCGATGGACCAGGACCAGGCGCTGCAATCGGCCGTCACCAAGGCCGCGCGCCGGCTCGTGCCGTTCCTCGCGCTTTGCTACATGGTCAATTTCCTCGATCGGGTGAATGTCGGCTTCGCCGCGCTCTCCATGAACGAGGATCTCGGCTTCACCCCCGCCGTGTTCGGCACCGGCGCCGGCATCTTCTTCGCGAGCTACATCCTGTTCGAGGTGCCGAGCAATCTCGCGCTGCATCGCTTCGGCGCGCGCATCTGGATCGCGCGCATCATGATCAGCTGGGGGCTCGTGGCGATGGCCATGGCGCTCGTGAGCGGCACGACCAGCTTCTATCTTCTGCGCCTCCTGCTCGGCGTGGCGGAGGCCGGTTTCTTCCCCGGCATCGTCCTGTATCTCACCTACTGGTTTCCTTCGCGCGAGCGCGCCCGCGTGGTGGCGCTGTTCATGGCGGCGATCCCGCTCGCCACCGTGTTCGGCGGGCCGCTCTCGGGCGCCCTGCTCGAGCTCGATGGAGCTCTCGGCCTCAAAGGCTGGCAGTGGATGTTCCTCATCGAGGGCGTACCCGCGGTGCTGCTCGGCTTCGTCACGCTGAAATTCCTCGACGACCGGCCGGAACACGCCAAATGGCTCACGGCAGATGAGCGCACAGCGCTCGCCGCGCGGCTCGCCACGGAAGCGGAAGCCACGCGCGTCACCGGCTATCACCAGCTCAGCCACGCCTTCACGCGCCCGCGCGTGCTCATGCTCGGCATCATCTATTTCTGTCTCTGCGCCGGGCTTTACGGCATTGCTTTCTGGATGCCGCAGGTGATCCAGACATTCGGCTTCTCGCCGCTCAAGATCGGCTTCCTCACCGCCATACCTTATGTCTTCGCCGCCATTCTCATGGTGCTATGGGGACGGCGATCCGATCGTACCGGCGAGCGCATCTGGCACGTGGCGCTGCCGCTGGCACTGGCCGGCCTCGCCTTCGTCTGGTCGGCGGTGAGCGGCCCGCTTCTCCCCACCATGCTCGCGCTCACGCTGGTGACGGTCGGCATCTATGCCGCGCTCGGCGCTTTCTGGTCCCTGCCCACCGCCATCCTGACGGGCATGGGCGCCGCGGCCGGCATCGCGCTGGTCAACTCGATCGGCAATCTCGGCGGGCTGCTTGCGCCGGCCCTCGTCGGCTATTTGCGCGAAGCGACCGGCGATTTCACCGCCGCGCTGTTCTTCCTCGCCGGGAGTCTGGTCCTCGGCGCGGCCCTCACCCTCCTGTTCGGCTATGCCGCCCACAAGCGCTCCGAGAGTTACGCGAAGTAGTTTCATCACCGTCATTCCGCTCGCATTGAGAGGGACAGAAGCGGCGAGATATGCGAAAGCGGTCGCGGCCCAAGCAGGAGTGAAGCATGAGTAAAGCAACGATCGCGCCGACAAGGCGCGGCCTATTGGCAGGCATGGCGCTGATCGCAGGAGCCTTGGCACTGCCGGCCCGGGCACGAGCCGCGACGGTCAAGCATGTGGTTCTGCTCGGCGATTCGGCCTTCGCCAATGCGGCCTATACGGAAGGCGCCCCCGACGTCGCCGCGCAACTCAAGAAACTGCTGCCCTCAGGCTGGCAGGTGACGCTGCTGGCCGCCGACAGCGCGCTCAATGCCGATATCGCGGCACAGCTCGAGCGCCTGCCCCAGGATGCGAGCCATCTCGTTCTCTCGGTCGGCGGCGACAATGCGCTCGGGTTGGAAGCTTTCTTCAAGGACGAGGCGGATTCGGTAGCCGACGCGCTCGATCAGCTCGACGAGATCAGGGAAGATTTCACCACGAGCTACCGCAAGATGCTCGACGGCGTGCTCGCCAGGAAGCTGCCAACCGCCATCGGCACCATCCACGATTCTCGCTACAGCGACACCGAGCGGGCCGGCATGGCCAACACCGCGCTCGCCGTCTATAACGATGTCATCACCCGCGAGGCGTTCGCGCGCGGCCTGCCGCTGGTCGATCTCCGGCTGATCATGAGCGAGCAGGAAGACTATGCCAACCCCATCGAGCCGTCGGCGAAGGGAGGCGAAAAGATCGCGCGCGCCGTCGCCACCCTCCTCACCACCCACGACTTCGCGGCGAAGCGCTCCGAGATTTACACGGAGTAGTTTCGCTTCCGTCATTCCAGCGCAAGCCGGAATCCAGGACCAGAGAAATGTGCGCCCGTTACGATCTCGTCATCGCTCAGGAAATCTACGAGCGGGCATTCAAGGCTGCCCGCCTGCCGCAATCCAATTTCCCGCCGCGCTACAATATCGCCCCGACCGACCAGATCCCCATCGTGCGCATAGACCCGCGCGACGGCATGCGAGAGGTGGTCATGGCCCGCTGGGGACTCATTCCGGGTTGGATGAAGGAGAAGCCCAAGGCGCCGCACATCAACGCCCGCGCCGAGACGGTTCACGAGAAGCCTCTGTTCCGCGAGGCGTTCGCGCGCCGGCGCTGCCTCATTCCGGCAACCGGCTTCTATGAGTGGGAGCAGCGCGCCGACGGCAAGCAGCCGTGGCGTTACCGGCGCAAGGATCTAGAGCCGTTCGCCTTCGCCGGGCTTTGGGAGTTCGCGCGGCTAGGTGGCGAGGACATCGTCTCGGCCTGCATCATCGTCGGCGACCCGAACGACCTCGTCGCCCGCGTGCACGACCGCATGCCGGTCATCCTCATGCCGGAGGACTACGACCGCTGGCTCGGCGCGAGCGCGACGCCCGAGGAATTGCGCGCGCTGCTCAAGCCCTATGACGCGAAGCTGATGGAGGCTTACGCCGTGAGCCGCGCCGTCAACAGCGTCAAGAACGACACGCCAGACTGCCACGAGCCGCTCTGACTGAGCTTCGTTCGCGCGCGCTATTCGGTCTCCACGAGCCCCGAATTGATCAGCCGCCGGTGGAAGGCGAGGATCTGGCTGCGCGGGTCGCAGCCGAAATAGCGGCCGGCGCACTCGACCATCAGCCGCATGCGCTCGCGCTGCATGCCTGACAGTGGCAGGCCGGC
>DATMDY010000059.1:0-19555 GCA_035557335.1 Methyloceanibacter sp. | reverse complement strand
ACGGGCGATACGGAAAATCACTCCGGCGTCGGTTCAATTCTTGACTGGCTGATCGGGACGCTGATCAGCATGGGCGTCGTCGCTTTCTATCTAAAGGCGCACGACAATCCCGAGCGAGTCACGCTCTCGGCCCTCTGGCATCCGCATCCTTATTGGTCCTATCTCGCCGCGACCGTGCTGGTCGGACTCGTGATCGTCCTTGGCCTGCTCTTGCTGATCGTGCCCGGAATCATCTTCGGGCTGATGTTCATGTTCACGAGCTTTATCGTCATTGATCGTGCACTCGGTCCCATCGATGCGATGAAGGAGAGCAAGCGCATCACGAGTGGCTATCGATGGCGGCTGCTCGGCTTCATTCTGTTGCTCGCGCTGATCAACCTCGCGGGCGTGATCGCGCTGGTCGTGGGATTGCTCGTCACCGTGCCGGTGACTTCGATCGCCTTCGCCAACGCCTATCGCGTGCTGTCAGACCGGGCCGGCGTGCAACCCATCCCTCCGGACGCAGCACTGACCCATACGACTTAAGACGATGTTTGTGGCGTGAGCCCTATTCGGCGGGGACGAGCGGGCGCTCTTCGGCCGGCTTGAGCGCAGCTTGTGCGTTGCGCGGGTTGCGGTAGATGAAGGGCGTCGCAGGCTTGGCAGCTTCCGCCTTGGCCAGCGCCACCATCTCGCCGTGATAAGGCGACAGCGCGCAGGCCGGGTCGGTGTTGCGCGGATCGCCGGTCATGGCCATGGCCTGACAGCGGCAGCCGCCGAAATCGATCTCACGGAAAGCACAGGAGCGGCAGGGCTCCTTCATCCAGTCCGTGCCGCGGAAGGCGTTGAACGCATCCGAGCTCAGCCAGATGTCGAGCAGGGGACGCTCGCGCACATTGTCGAACTTCAGATGCTTGATGGTCTCGGCCGCATGGCAGGGCAGAACCTTGCCGGCCGGGGTAATATTCATAAAGCCTTTGCCCCAGCCGCCCATGCAGGGCTTCGGCCGCTTGGCGTAATAATCGGGCACCACCATGTCGATGGTGAGCACGCCCTTGAGCCGCTCGCGCGCGTTCTCGACGAGATCGATCGACTGGATGGTCTGCTCATAGGTGGGGATCAGCGCCGCGCGGTTGAGGAATGCCCAGCCGTAATATTGCACATGGGCGATCTCCAACCGCTGGGCGCCAAGCTCCACGGCGAGGTCGATATAGCGGCCGACATTGTGGATGTTCTGGCGATGGATCGGCGCGTTGATGGTGAGCGGCAGCCCCATCTCGGTGACCCAGCGGGCCACGTCGAGCTTCTTCTGGGTGGCGCCGGGATAGCCGCCGATGCGCTCGGCGTTGGCGGCGTCAACGTCCTGGAACGAGATCTGGACGTGGTCGAGCCCGCGCTTCTTGAGGTCTTCGAGCCGGTCGCGCTTGAGCGTCACGGCGGCGGTGATGAGATTGCTGTAGAGGCCGGCTTCCGACGCGGCGGAGACGATGGCTTCGAGGTCCTTGCGGGCCGTGGGCTCGCCGCCGGAGAGATGCACTTGCAGGATGCCCATCTCGCCCGCCTGCGTCATCACTGAGCACCACTCCTCGGTGGTAAGCTCGTTATTGACTCGCTCGAGCTCGATGGGGTTCGAGCAATAGGAGCATTGCAGCGGGCAGCGATGGGTGAGCTCGGCGAGCAGGCCGACGGGCGCGCGGGCGCAAAGCGCTGCGGTGGCGCTTTCGCTGCCGACGACGCCGGCGGTCGGCTCGTCGTCGACGCTGACCGTCTGGCAATGTCCGTTGGTCCTAAGCTCCTCGCTCATCCCTTGATGTATCCCTTGTCAGCCAGCCCTTGCAGCAGGTCGAGCACGTCGGTCTTGATGACCTCGACGGGCGCCGAATACTCCTTGGCCAGCAACGCGGCGATCTCCTCCACGGTTCGTTTGCCGTCGCAGAGCTGAAGCACCGCGACCGCGGTTTGATCTGGCGACAGAATCCGCTCCGGCGCCAGCAAGACCCATCTGTCGCGCCCCGCGTCGTGGCGGAGCTTCAGATAGGGCGGTAGATATGGCTGCGTCTGCCGATCGACAATGAGGCGCCCAGCAGACCTCGTTTCACCCATCGCGTTCGCCCGGCACGAAGGCGCCCGGAGGAATCATCCTCGGGTCGTAATAAGCGTTGTAGAGCGCATCGAGTTGCACCCACAGCACGTTGCATTTGAACTTGAGCGCGTCGAGCACGGCGGTCTGCGCCTCGGGCGTGCGCGCGTTGCGCTTAACGTAATCGAGCGCGAAAGCCGCATCGTCCGGCGCCTGAGTCAGGCGGCGCTTGAAATATTGCATCACATCGTCAGAGATGAAGTCGTAATTCTCCAACATGCCGGAGATGCGCTCTTTGTGAATCTTGGGCGCGAACAGCTCGGTGAGTGACGAGGCGACTGCCTCGACCAGAGTCTTCTCGCGCACGAAATTGACGTAAGCCTCCACCGCGAAACGGGTGGCGGGCAGCGCGCCCTTCATCGAGGTGACATAGTCGCGGTCGAGTCCGAGCCCATCGGTCAGCACCAGCCAACGTTCAATACCGCCTTCTTCCTCGCCGTAGCCGTCATGGTCGAGAATGCGGTGTACCCAGTCGCGCCGAAGCTGCCGGTCATGGCAGCGGCTCATCAAGGCGGCGTCCTTGCGCGGCACCGCCGACTGATAGCAATAGCGGTTCAGCGCCCAGGCCTGCACCTGGCCCTTGTTGAGCTTGCCGCCGTGCAGAAGTTTGTGAAAGAGATGCCTGTCGTGATAGCGCTCGGCGCCGATGGCGCGAAGCTCCTGCTCCAGTTCCTCGGGGCTCATGATCTTCGTCATGGCTTTTTCCTCTTTCCCACCCAATTCCTGATGCGGAACCAGGTAGGCCTCCCGACCCGCCGGCGCCTTGATGCACGTTAACGGCTACCTTGCGAAGGTAAACAACTTCGTCGTCGCAGCGAGCGTATTCCTCCAGACTAAATATGGTGGGGCCAGATGAGAGGCGCATGACTCCCACATTAAGGGAATCTGAACGCAAGATTTGGCCCAGCCTTCTGAGAGCGTAGTCGAAATCGTTCTCCGGCGCCATTGTCCGTGCGCCACCTTGAAAGGCGAAAACGGCGACCAAGCTACCGCCGGATCGCCGTTCGCATTTTCCGAGATGAGAAAGGCGGATTAAGCGCGATCCAGCTCCGCCGGCAGGTAGCTCGTGACCTCCATGCCGGACTCCGTCTCCTCGATCGTCGGCTTGTGCCACTCACGCATATTAGGCTCTCCTTCCGCGAGTTTAAGGCCAAGCTTGGCCGGGTGCGGCCGATGGACTTTGCGAACCCGATTTCGGCCGCCCAAGCCCTTTCAATATGGTTTCCGGGTGTGATAATTTCAAATCGTATTTCCTTATAGGAGCATAAGCGTACCTTATCGCCCCATGGTCTCGCTCAGGCAACTCCGCTACCTCGAATCCCTCGCCGAAACGCACCATTTCGGCCATGCCGCGGAAGCTTGCGCCGTCAGCCAACCGGCGCTCAGCATGCAGATCAAGGAACTCGAGGACGAACTCCAGGTGTGCCTGGTCGAGCGGCGGAAATCGGGAATCGATCTGACCGAAGAAGGTGAGGAGATCGCGCGGCGCGCGCGCGCCATTCTCGCTTCGGTGCGTGACCTGGTCGACTACGCCAAGCAGCAAGAGGGCGTGCTGTCCGGCGTGCTCAAGCTCGGCGCCATCCCCTCGATCGCGCCCTATCTCCTGCCGCTTGCTTTGCCCGAGCTGCAACGCCGCTTCCCCGGGCTCAATTTGCAGCTCCGCGAGACGGTGACCGAGCATCTGGTGCGGGAGCTGGTGACCGGCGACCTCGACGTGATTCTCGTGGCGCTCCCCATCGTCGACCCCGAAGTGGAGACGCTGCATCTGTTCGACGACGGGTTCATCCTCGCGACCAAGGCGACGGCGCTCAACCAGCGGCTTCGCCACGCTGATGCCGACATGCTGAGCCATGAGCGTCTGCTGCTCTTGGAGGAGGGTCATTGCCTGCGCGACCAGACGCTGTCCTATTGCCGCATGGTGACGCCCGAGGCGCGTGACAGCTTCGGCGCATCGAGCCTCGCCACCATCGTGCAGATGGTGGCGGGCGGTTACGGCATCACGCTGCTGCCGGAAATAGCCATTGCCAGCGAGATCCATCGCCGCAGCGACATACGCCTGCTGCGCTTCCGTGCGCCCGAGCCGAAGCGCGAGATCGGTCTCGCTTGGCGCAAGACCTCGCCGCGCAAGGCCGATTTCAATCAGCTGGCGCAGCTCCTGCGCGATGTCGCCGCCACGCCGTCCAAACGGGCAAGCCGCCGCCACTGACCGCTACTCGGCGGGAGGCGTGGCCGCGGATTGGGATGCAGGCGGCTCGCTCAGCAGGCGGAAAGAGTCGCGGAAACGCTCGGCGTCCTTGCTCTGGGCGTGTCCCTTGGGGCCGGCCGAGGCGAGCATATAGATGTGATCGCCGTCGGCGACGATGGCGACCAGATGATTGAGCTTGCCCCTGCCGTCCTCGGCCGCGGCTTCATAGCCCTGGCGCGCGGCGACGGTAGCGGGACCTTTCTGGCGCACGCGCGTCTCGCTGCCCTTGGCATAGGCGTTGACCAGCTTGAGGTAGTAGTCGGTTTCGGTTTTCGGCGCCTTGCCTTCGGGGTATTCGAACACCACCACGCTATAGACGGTGTCCTCGCCGAGACTCACCTGGAAGTCGTGCTGCATCAGCGGGTTTTGCCCTCTGACCGGCGCGCTGGTTACATGCGGCGTGGCGGGAAAGGAAATGGCGAAGCCACGGTCGGGATATTGGAACTCCGCCCATTGCGACTCTTGCGGCGCGGCGGGTTGGTCCTGCGCCACGCCGGCCGAGACCGCCAAGACAAGAAGCGAGGCCAGGATCGCGCTTCGCCATGCCATCGCCGAACCCTCGATATTCCGAATCGATATCATAGCCGATCGCGCGGAATGGCTCATCTAAGACGCTAACGCCTTAACCTTGCGGCAGCGATTTGAGCGCGCGGTTGTACATCGCCTCGACGTCCTGCTTGAAGGCGCGGCGTGAGTCGGGACGTAGATACAGCATGTGGCCGCCGGCATAGTCCTCGACGGTGATAGGCGCGGCGCCCTCGAGCGGCGCGAGTTGGCTCACCAGATAAGTCGGCACGAGATAGGGCGTGATGAGATCGGTGTAGCCGGTGGCGATGAGGATCTCGAGTGCCTTGTTGGCGGCGCGTGCTTCCTGGATATCGTCGAGCACGCCGGCGAAGCCCTGTTGCGTCGGGCTGGTGCCGAAATCCCATTTCCCCCGCACCTCGCGGTTCAGTAGCCGGTAGGTTTGATCGCTCTTATAGGCAAGCTCGTCTTGCGCATATTGGACGAAGGCCGAAGTCCAGAGCGGCACCGTGGAGTCGAGCACGGGATCGGGGCCGCGCGGCCAAGTGCTCGCGGGGTTCGGATCGGGGCCGCTGACGCTGCCGTCATAGCGGCTCAAGACTTGGCCATGAGAGCGGGCGAACTCCTTGATGAAGAGCCAAGGCGGGATGCGCGCGCGGTGCTTCTCGACCACATCGGCCGGAAGGCCGGCGAGCCGCGCCACGGTCTCGCTCGCGGTCTTGCCGCCTGCCTCCGCGCCGGAGGCCAGCGCCACGAGATAGTCGGATATCGCGTAACGCTCGGCTTCTTTCAGCGCGACGGCAAGCGCTTCACGCCCGGTGACACCTTCGCTTTCCAGATTGACCGCGGCGTAAGACGGAAGGATCAGCGCCCAGCGCAGCGGATCGTAATCCCTGGCATGGAGCAGGGCGAAGTCGAGCGCGGGCGACACGAGCACGAGGCCGCTCGGCGAGATGCCGCCCGTCTTCTGGAGCTTGCGCGTGATGGTCGCGGCGCGGAAGCCGCCATAGCTTTCACCGGCGAGAAATACCGGCGAAACCATGCGCCCGGCCTCGATGAGATAAAGCCTGATGAAATCGGCGAGCGCCTCGGTGTCCTGCTCGACGCCCCAGAAATCCTTCTCCTCCTTGCCTTCACCCACCCGGCTGTAGCCGGTGCCCACGGGATCGACAAACACGAGATCAGTGAAAGCGAGCCAGCTCTGTTCGTTCTTCACCAGCCGGGGCGGAGGTCCGAGCACTTCGCCTTTGGCCGACGCATCGACGATCTTCGGCCCGACCGCGCCAAGATGCAGATAGGCCGAAGACGCGCCAGGACCGCCGTTAAATACGAAGGTCACGGGCTGCTTGACGTCGGCCGGCTCGCGCTCATAGGCGACGTAGAAGATCTCGGCGGCCGTCTTTCCCCGCGCGTCGCGCAGCGGAACGGCGCCGGCCGTGGCGCTGTAGCGCAGCTGCTCGTTGCCGAGGTCGAGCGTGTGATGAGTGATGGCGATCCGCGGCAGGCGAAGGACTTCGGTCTCTTCTGATGCCGGGACCACCGCATGCTCGCCGGTTGCCGGTGCTTCGGCGACGCTTGTTTGCGGCGCTTGCTCTTCAGCCTGGACGGAAGGTGAGAATGCCAGCAGCGCCAGAACGGCGAAGAGGCCAAGGAGGTGGGGAAGGGGGCGATGGGCCTCGGTCACGACATCCGCTCCGTGATTGGGGTTGGCATTGTCGGCGTTTGAAGCGAGACTTAAGCACCTTAAGGGGCAGTCTCAAGGCAAGGCAGCAGGCCGATTCGAGGCTCTACATCATCGCCGCGCCATTATTATGAGCCACCAACGGCACATGCCGCGCAGAGCCACAATCCTTGCCGTGTTGCTGCCCTTGAGCGTGGGCCTCTTCGCCTGTGCCGACAAGGGCGAAGGGGTGCGCGCCCAGCGCGTGGCTAACGAGGCGACCGCCAACACCGAGGACGACGCCACCTGCCGCGCCAAGGGCGAGCCGGGAACCGAGCTCTATGACGGTTGCCGTCAGGCCCTGGCGGCGGCCCGCGCCGAAAAGGCCGCCATTCAGGAGCAGAAGCGCCGGGATTTCGACCGGGTTCTGGGCGCGGGTACCGACGGCTTGAGCGACTACTGATTTTTTGTGCCCGCCGTGCCCCCTATGAAAAAGCGGCAAGCCTCCGCATGACTGTTGGCCGGGAGCGGTTTGGCCGTTAAGCTGCCCCGTGCCGAGAAGAAACCGCGCAATCCTGGTGATTTCCCGGACGTTCTTCTGTTCCATGCGTCTCGAACGGCGGGATCGAGGCTACACGCCTTTGACGGGGTAGGGAGTCTCTCGTGATGGCTAGTCCGATGCGTGAGAAGCGAGCTTGGCTCACGCGGGACCGGGAAGCCGAGTCCAAAGAGACGGAAGCGTTCGAGGCGTCCGTCACCATCGCTAAGGACACCATCGCCAGATCGGGCGAAATGCTCGTCTCGGCGAATGAAGACCTCACCGATCACCAACGCTGGCTGGAGAAGCAATTCGCGGCGGTCCAGGCCGACCGGGCGAGGCATGAGCGATGGCTCGAGCGCCAGCAAGAATATCGCGAGGCCGCCACGAGACGGGACGAGGCGCGCCGGCGCCGCCAGCTGGCGCGACAGCGCGCGATGCGTGCGGTTGCTCGCACCGTCGCGGCCGCGGGCTCGTATCTGCGTTCGCACTTTTGGCGGTTCGTCGGCACGATCGTCGGCCTCCTGACTGCCATAGGGTCGCGCTTATGGGATTTCATGCGCTTTGCCGTGCGCTGTGTGCTGATGGCGTTGTCCTGGGTGGGCGGCTTGTTCTTGGTAGGCTTCGCCTGGGGCGCCGCCAAGGCCCGCGTTCTCGCACGAGCGATCGGCGATGCTCTGGCGGCGGGCCTCGCGCTTGTCTCCGCTCGGCTTGCCGTGCTGCTCCGTCTCACCAAGAACGCATTGTCTGACGCTCTGTCGTGGAGCAAGGTCAAGGCGCAGGCGATGGCGCCGGCGCTTTATGCGCGGATCGCGACGGCCGGAGGCTTAGCGGCCGCGCAGACCACCCGTATTTTCGACAGGGCCAAAGCGCCATTACCCGAGGATCTCGCGGCGGCGGGCATGGGGGCCTATGGCGTTGCCTCTCCGGCCCGCGCCGAAAACGCGCTATCCTTATGGACGAGAGCGAGAGGCACCAATCTGAGCCAGATGCTGATCATCGCGGGGGCGTTATTGCTGGTCTGCGGCGGGCTGATGCTCGGC
Source organism: Methyloceanibacter sp. (assembly GCA_035557335.1). Taxonomy (GTDB): domain Bacteria; phylum Pseudomonadota; class Alphaproteobacteria; order Rhizobiales; family Methyloligellaceae; genus Methyloceanibacter. Next base: position 11,425 of record DATMDY010000059.1, on the reverse strand, counting down.
GGTGGCCTCATCCTGCGCGCCGGCACACTGGCCGAATCCAACGTGGCCGACCCGATCGCCTGGGGGTTCGAGGCGGCGGACCGGCCTCTTACCCACAGGGTGGTGTTTACCCTGTCGGGGACGCCGCAAGCCTTCCGCATCAACGGCCTCTTGATCCACGGCGAAAACACCTCGGATCGGCCATTGAATGCGGTCGAAGGCGTCATCAAGCCGGATGTGGCGCGGCCCGAGCTCAAGCTCGTTCTCGACGCCGGCGTACCGGTACCGCAAGCCGAGTCCACGAGTGTCACCAATGTTGAAGTCACCGCGTCAATTCCAGGCGACACGATCCCAGCGCAAGCGCCGTTCAATCTCGTCTTTGCCTTTCCGGGAAACGGGCTCAGTGCCGAGGAATTCTTCGGCTCCTATGGCGGCCTGACGCTCAATGTCCGCTACGAGGCCGATGGCAAGCAACGCGCCGTCATCCAATATCTATCGCCGGAGATGTTGAAGGCGCAGTTGGCCGAAGTTCAGGCCATGGGCTCCTGAGGCCCCGTTCAATTGCAATTGATGACGCTGCCGCCGCAGGAGCGCATCCTGAGGCAGACATTGAATTGGACGCAGCACCTGGTACCGCAGCCGGCGATGTCCGCGGCGGCATCGAGCGTCCGCGCGGCGCACACGCTGTTGCAGGAGCGAAAATCGTCGCTGCAGACACGCACGCTCTGACTGCCCGGACCGCAAGGCGAGGGTGTCGGCTGGAGCGATTGGACGGAGGGGGGCTGCTGCCCGTAGCCGGGTAGCGTCCCGGCGTGCAGAGAGATCAGCAGTCCGAGCAACGCCAGCGCGAATTTGATCATGTCTGTCCGCCGCCCAAGGAGCCCCATATCCAAGGATGACGGCCTGAGCTTGGTGCCGGCTGGAGGATTCGAACCCCCGACCTACTGATTACAAATCAGCCGCTCTACCTGCTGAGCTAAGCCGGCCCACGCTTCACAAATGGACCGCTTGCAGTCAGGCTTCAACCTTGTCGATTCCGACTCTTAGCCGTGTTCGGAGATCATTTCCACTCGCAGGCCGCCGCCTGTGGACGGCTATCGGCGGCGGCTCGCCAGAAGGCCCGCCGCGAAGGCGATGGCAACCAGGGTGAGCGGGCTCACTTGCTGCAGCGCCTTGCCGAGGCCTTGGTCGATCATGGCCATGCCCTCGGCCGGCGAGGTGAGCAGGCTTGGCTGCGTCTTTATCTGCCGTGCCGAGAGGCGCAGTACGAGAAGGATCAGCACGCCGAGCAAAGCGAGGATGAAGGCAAGGAGCCCCGCGGCGCCGGCTTCGCTGAAACCATAGACCGATATGAGCGCGTGATAGGCGGCGACCAGGCCAAACACCACGGCGGCGATCAGCACGGCCACGGCAATGCCTACGATAGCGGCCTGACGCAGCGAACGGTCTACCGTTTCCTTGAGGCGTGCTCCCATCTGCAAGGATGAGAGCAGCGACAGCGCGAGGTTGAGCATCGAGCTTCGCCTAGCGACGGGTGAAGACGCCAAACAGGAAGCCCAGTCCGGCGGCGATGGCCACGGCCGTCAGCGGATTCTGCTTGATGGCCTCCTCGGCCTCATAAGCTGCTTCCAGCGCCTTGTCCTGCGCCTGATTGATCTGCTTGCCGGCGATGCGGCCGACCGTCGATGTCAGATTCTGCACATCCGCGCGGATCGCATCGATCTGCTTGGCCAAATCCTCGGCATCGCGGCCGCCGGCGCTCCGCTTGGCGCCCGTGCTGGTATCGGTTGACGACATGAGGGTTTTCCTTCCTGGGAAAAGCTTGGGGGGCGATAGGTCTAAGCCAACTCTACTCGGTTGAACTTCGTTCCATGAAGAGATTTCGCAGGCAGGCTCTGTCTGGCGCAAGTTGATAGGCTCGCCACGATCCCTGTCAAGCGGTGGGCCGGGCGAGATTTATGTTGATGAGCGAGATGGTTACCGGGCGTGCCGCGTTGCACGAATCGGCTATGTTCTCTAGATTCGGGTTGACGGAAGGGGGCACGGATGGGCGGCTGTAAATTGGGGCTCGCGGTCTTGACCGCGTCCTGCGCTTTCATCGCTTTGACGCCCGCATCGGCGCAAGCCCAAGCCGCACCGGCGTTCGCCGTGGCGCGGACGGGTGCCGCTGCCGTCTTGCATGTCGCGCCCTTGCAGCATCGTGTCGGAGTCCACCGCAAGCGCGTGAGCTCGTTCTATTGCTACCCGCGCAAATATTGGTGGTTCTACCGGCCCTACACCACAGATCCCCAGAACCATGCGCGCTGCATGCCCTATTTCCATTATCTCGGCCCGGGCCACGGCCGTGGGGCCAAGGGCGGCGGCTACCCGAAATAATTAAGCCTTGAGGCTCGCCCAGTGCAGCGCGATCGCCGCCGCGTTCGACACGTTGAGGCTGGCGAGAGCGCCTTGCGTGGTGATGCGGCAAAGACGGTCGCAATGCTCGCGCGTGAGCTGACGCAGGCCTCTGCCCTCGGCGCCGAGCACCAGCGCGAGCGGCCGCGTCAAGGCCATGGTCTCGATCGCGTCGCTTCCTTCCTCGCTGAGCCCCACGCGCAGATAGCCGCGCTCGCCAAGCTCGGCGAGAGTCTGGGCGAGGTTCTTCACCAGGACGACAGGCACGGTGTCGAGCGCGCCGCTTGCCGCCTTGGCTAGCGCGCCCGAGAGCGGAGGACTATGCCGCTCGGTGAGGATCAGTCCCGAAGCGCCGAAGGCTGCCACCGAGCGCAACACCGCGCCGACATTTTGCGGGTCGGTCACCTGGTCGAGCACCAGCACCACGCCGTTTGGACTGAGATCATCGAGACGGGCCGGTGGCAGCGCCTCGGTCTTGAGCGCCACACCTTGATGCACAGTGTCCGGGCCCAACAGGCGGTCGAGGTCTCTGGGACTTGCAGGCGTCGGCGTGACCTTGCGCGCGGCGAGGGCCGGGGCCAGACGCTGTGTGGCGTTCTCGGTGGCCAACAGCCGCAAGACCGGCCGATCCGGATTGCCGAGCGCCGCCTCGACCGCGTGCAGCCCATAGAGCAAGACGCCATCGGAATCGTCTTTTCCGCGCGGAGGCCGCTGCTTCCCGCGCCTTGCGCCCGGAGAAGCCTTGAAATTCCTGGGTTTTTGGCGGCTCATGCAGAGTGACCTTTGGGTGCGGGTGAGACTGAGAGGGCATCGAAGGCGCGAAAAGGGAAGGAATTCCAGCGTATCTCGCCTGATTTGCAGTTGACAGAGCCTGACCGGCTAACCATAAACCCCTTAAATGGCGGACCCTGCCGGCCGACGGCGGGGCGTTTTTGCTTGGTTACAACCACCAGTCAATCCATCTGAGCTCCAAGGAGGGGTGCCCGAGTGGCTAAAGGGGACGGGCTGTAAACCCGTTGGCTATGCCTACGTAGGTTCGAATCCTACCCCCTCCACCACCACTCATTTGAAAGAGCCGGATGGATGCGGGTGTAGCTCAATGGTAGAGCAGCAGCCTTCCAAGCTGAGGACGAGGGTTCGATTCCCTTCACCCGCTCCAGCTATCGGAAGTCAGAGATCAGAAGTCAGAAATCAGAAGCGCGAGAGGCTAGGGCACCGGGAAATTGGATGAAACAGATCGGATGAAGGCCGCTCCTTGGTTCTGAATTCTGACTTCTGATTTCTGACACCTGAATAGGAGTGTAGCTCAACTGGCTAGAGCACCGGTCTCCAAAACCGGGGGTTGGGGGTTCGAGTCCCTCCACTCCTGCCACGATCGAGGCGAGTGAAAGCCGGGAACAGCGCGGCAAGGATAAAGATGGCTAGAACGAATCCCTTCGAGTTCATTCAGCAGGTGCGGACCGAAGTGTCCAAGGTCACCTGGCCGACACGCAAGGAGACGGTGATCACCACCATCATGGTGCTCATCATGTCCGTGGTAGCGGCGCTGTTCTTCCTCGCCGGCGATTGGGTGTTGAGCAATATCGTCACGTTCATTCTGGGTTTCGGCCGTTAGGCAAGGTTCGTTTCAACTCCGATGACAATGCGCTGGTACATCGTCCACGCCTATTCGAACTTCGAGCGGAAGGTCGCCGAGTCCATCAAGGAACGCGCGGTCTCCTCGGGGCTCGCCGAAAAATTCGCGGAAGTTCTGGTGCCGATGGAAGAGGTCGTGGAAATGCGACGCGGTCGCAAGATCGCCTCCGAGCGGAAATTCTTTCCGGGCTATGTGCTGGTCAAGATGGAGCTCGATGACGAGACGTATCATTTGATCAAGTCGACGCCAAAGGTCACCGGCTTTCTCGGCACCGACAAGAAGCCGATCCCGATCACCGACGAAGAGGCGGGGCGCATCCTGCAACAGGTGCAGGAAGGCGTCGAGCGGCCGAAGCCGTCGGTCACTTTCGAGATCGGCGAGCAGGTGCGCGTGGCTGACGGGCCGTTCGCCTCGTTCAACGGCCTGGTGGAGGAAGTTGACGAGGAGCGGGCGCGCCTCAAGGTGGCGGTGTCGATCTTCGGCCGGGCCACTCCGGTCGAGCTTGAATATGCGCAAGTCGAGAAGCTGTAGAGCGCGGGAAAAGCAGAATGGCTAAGAAGATCGACGGTTACATCAAGCTGCAGGTTCCGGCGGGACAGGCCAATCCCTCGCCGCCGATCGGGCCCGCGCTCGGCCAGCGCGGCGTCAACATCCCGGAATTCTGCAAGCAGTTCAACGCGGCGACGCAGAAGCTCGAGCCGGGATCGCCGATCCCGACCATCATCACCGTCTATGCCGACCGCTCGTTCAGCTTCGAGATGAAGACGCCGCCGGCGTCGTTCCTGCTGAAGAAGGCGGCGAAGATCGGCAAGGGCTCGAAGACGCCGGGCATCGACGGCGTGGGTAGCGTGACTCAGGCGCAGCTCCGCGAGATCGCCGAGGTCAAGATGAAGGATTTGAACGCCAATTCCGTCGAGCAGGCGATGAAGATCATCGCCGGGTCCGCGCGCTCGATGGGACTAGAGGTGCAGGAGTAGGACATGAGCAAGCCGGGCAAGAGATTTCGTGCCGCCAGCGACCCTATCGACCGCGAGAAGCTCTACGCGATCGAAGAGGCGGTGAAGCTGATCAAGGGCGGCGCCAAGGCGAAGTTCGACGAGACCATCGAGATCGCCATGAATCTGAGTGTCGATCCGCGTCACTCCGACCAGATGGTACGCGGCGTCTGCCAATTGCCGCACGGCTCGGGCCGCAAGCTTCGTGTCGCGGTGTTCGCCAAGGGCGCCAAGGCTGATGAAGCCAAGGAGGCTGGCGCCGATCTGGTGGGTGCCGAGGATCTGGTCGAGCAGGTGCAGAAGGGCGTGATCGATTTCGACCGCTGCATCGCCACGCCCGACATGATGCCACTAGTAGGCCGGCTCGGTAAGGTGCTCGGGCCCCGCGGCCTGATGCCGAACCCCAAGGTCGGCACCGTGACCAATGACATCGCGCCGGCCGTGCGCGCGTCCAAAGGCGGCGCCGTCGAGTTTCGCGTCGAGAAGGCCGGCATCATCCATTCCGCCGTCGGCAAAGCGAGCTTCAGCGAAGAGGCGCTGGTGGAGAACATCCGTGCCTTCACCGACGCGGTGATGAAGGCCAAGCCGTCCGGTGCCAAAGGGGCTTTCGTCAAGCGTGTGGCCGTGACCTCGACCATGGGGCCCGGCGTGAAGATCGAACCGACGAGCCTTGGCGCGCGGTGAGTTTTAAGTTTCGGGGCCGGCGTTCGGTCCCGGAGGATCGCTTCCGTTGAGGCGGTCCATACCTGTCCGAGATTGCAGGTGCGGGTAACCGCTTAAGCCTTTTGGGCCTGCATGAGACGGGAGACAGACGGTTCAAAGGTGCGGGGTGTCCGCATCCTGGAGATCGGTTTGAACCTCGTGGGTGGCTCTAGCGCATTTGGCGCGTGGGCAGGACAGGCAACAGAGCGCCGCTTGATGGCGGGGACGCATGCCTGTCTCCGCGCATCTGGCGGCAATGTGTAGCCGACGGCCAAGACTTTTGTTCTTGGCCGCAACGAACGGAGTGAGCAGTGGAAAGAGCTGAGAAGCGCGAAGTCGTGACGGCGCTTCACGATGTCTTCGCCAAGACCGGCGTTGTCGTCGTGGCTCACTATGCGGGCCTCACGGTCGCCGACATGACCAGATTGCGCAGCGACATGCGAAGCGCTGGCGGTCAGGTCAAGGTGGCCAAGAACAGGCTCGTTAAGCTCGCGCTCGAAGGCACCGACGCCAAGGGCATCGCGGATTTGCTGAAGGGGCCGACTTGCCTCGCATTTTCCGCGGACCCGATCGCGGCGCCGAAGGTTGCCGTCAAGTTCGCCAAGGGGAACGAGAAATTCGTGATCCTCGGCGGCGCGATGGGAACCCAGGTACTCGATGCCAATGGGGTGAGTTCGCTTGCCAGCCTGCCGTCGCTCGACGAGCTCAGGGCCAAGCTGATCGGTCTCGTACAGGCGCCGGCGAGTAAGATCGCCCGCATCCTGAACGAGCCCGGCGCGCAGCTGGCGCGGGTGTTCGGGGCTTATGGCAACAAGGCAGCTTAGAGGCGGTGAGCCGCCAGGAACCAACGAGTAGAGATCGTACGAGGATAAACCGATGGCAGATTTGCAGAAGATAGTGGACGATTTGTCGAAGCTGACCGTGCTCGAGGCAGCAGACCTCGCCAAATTGCTCGAAGAGAAATGGGGCGTTTCGGCCGCAGCCCCCGTGGCCATGATGGCCGCGGGTGCCGGCGGTGGCGGCGAGGCTGCCGCTGCCGAGGAGAAGACCGAATTCACCGTCGTCCTGACCGGGGCCGGAGCCCAAAAGATCAATGTAATCAAGGAGGTGAGAGTGATCACCAGCCTTGGCCTGAAAGAGGCCAAGGACCTCGTCGAGGGCGCGCCGAAGCCTGTGAAGGAAGGCGTGAACAAGGAAGAGGCCGAGAAGATCAAGAAGCAGCTCGAAGCCGCGGGAGCGACCGTCGAGCTGAAGTAGAATGGGTTGAAAGACGCCCGGGCGAGCCCCATATCTGGGGGTCACCCGGGCCCCCAAACCCATCCATTTAGAAGTGACGTATCTCCAGAGTCTCCGTCTTGCATGCGGAGTTTCCGGCGAGCCGTCGCGACGACCTTGAAGAGGACCATATGGCGCAACAGACCACGAATGGGCACAAGCGTTTGCGGAAGATGTTCGGCAAGATTCACGAAGTTGCCGAGATGCCGAACCTGATCGAGGTTCAGAAGCAGTCCTACGACCAGTTCCTGATGGTGAAGGAGCCCGAAGGCGGTCGCGCCGACGAGGGGCTGCAGGCCGTATTCCGATCCGTGTTCCCCATTCGCGATTTTGGCGAGCGCGCCCAGCTCGAATTCGTCCGCTACGCCTTCGAGCCGCCGAAATACGACGTGGAGGAGTGCCAGCAGCGCGGCATGACCTATGCCGCTCCGCTCAAGGTGACGCTCCGCCTCATCGTGTTCGACATCAACGAGGAGACCGGCGCCCGCTCGGTCAAGGACATCAAGGAGCAGGACGTCTATATGGGCGACATGCCGCTCATGACGATGAACGGCACCTTCGTCATCAACGGCACCGAGCGCGTCATCGTCTCGCAGATGCACCGCTCGCCCGGCGTGTTCTTCGACCACGACCGCGGCAAGACCCATTCCTCCGGCAAGCTCCTGTTCGCCGCGCGCATCATTCCCTATCGTGGCTCGTGGCTCGACTTCGAGTTCGACGCCAAGGACATCGTCTATGTGCGTATCGACCGGCGCCGCAAGCTGCCGGTGACGACGCTGCTCTATGCGCTCGGCCTCGACGACGAGGAGATCCTCTCGACCTTCTACGACCGCATCGTGCTGAAATCGACCAAAGAGGGCTGGCGCATGCCGTTCCGGCCCGACCGCATGCGCGGCATCAAGCCGACTTCCGATCTGATCGACGCCAAGACCGGCAAGGTCGCCATCGAAGCGGGGCGCAAGGTCACCGCGCGTCTTGCCAACAAGCTCGCCGACGAGGGGCTCAAGGAGCTGCTCATCAGCGACGAGGACCTTTACGGCCGCTACCTCGCCCAGGACATCCTCAACATGGAGACCGGCGAGATCCATGGCGAGGCGGGCGAAGAGCTCGACGCCAAGCTGGTCGACAAGCTCAAGGAGCTGGGTCTCAAGGAAATCCCGATCCTCGATATCGACCACGTCAATATCGGCGCCTTCATCCGCAACACGCTCAACGTCGACAAGAACTCCAATACCGAGGAGGCGCTGCTCGACGTCTATCGGGTGATGCGCCCGGGCGAGCCGCCGACGCCGGAGGCCTCGCAAAACCTGTTCAAAGGTATCTTCTTCGATTCCGAGCGCTACGATTTGTCGGCCGTGGGCCGGGTGAAGATGAACATGCGCCTCGATCTCGACGCGCCTGACACCATGCGCACGCTGCGCAAGGAGGACATCCTCGCCGTGATCAAGACGCTGGTCGGCTTGCGCGACGGTAAGGGCGAGATCGACGACATCGACCATCTCGGCAATCGCCGGGTGCGGTCGGTCGGCGAGCTGATGGAGAATCAGTACCGCGTCGGCCTGTTGCGCATGGAGCGCGCCATCAAGGAGCGCATGAGCTCGGTCGATATCGACACGGTCATGCCGCAGGATCTGATCAACGCCAAGCCGGCGGCAGCCGCCGTGCGCGAGTTCTTCGGTTCCTCGCAGCTCTCGCAGTTCATGGACCAGACCAATCCGCTGTCGGAGATCACCCATAAGCGGCGCCTGTCGGCGCTTGGCCCGGGCGGCCTGACGCGCGAGCGCGCCGGCTTCGAGGTGCGCGACGTGCACCCGACACATTACGGCCGCATCTGCCCGATCGAAACGCCGGAAGGGCCGAATATCGGCCTCATCAACTCGCTCGCCACCTATGCGCGGGTGAACAAATACGGCTTCATCGAGAGCCCCTATCGCCGCGTGGTGAAGGGCAAGGTCACCGACGAGGTGGTTTATCTCTCGGCCATGGAAGAGGCGCGCTACATCATCGCCCAGGCCAACGCCAAGCTCAATCCGAACGGCACGTTCGCCGAGGAGCTCGTGGTTTGCCGGCATGCCGGCGACGTCGAGCTCGAGCCGCCGGAGAAGGTCGATCTCATCGACGTGTCGCCGAAGCAGCTCGTGTCGGTCGCGGCGGCGCTCATTCCGTTCCTCGAGAACGACGACGCCAACCGCGCTCTGATGGGCTCCAACATGCAGCGCCAGGCGGTGCCGTTGATCACGGCTGAAGCACCTCTGGTCGGCACCGGCATGGAAGAGGTGGTGGCGCGCGATTCGGGCGCGGCCATCGGCGCGCGCCGTACCGGCGTGGTCGATCAGGTCGACGCCACCCGCATCGTGGTGCGCGCCACCGAGGAGACCGATCCGTCCAAATCCGGCGTCGACATCTACAATCTGCGCAAGTTCCAGCGCTCGAACCAGAACACCTGCATCAATCAGCGGCCGCTGGTGCGCGTCGGCGATCAGGTACAGGCCGGTGAGATCATTGCCGACGGTCCTTCGACCGATCTCGGCGAGTTGGCGCTAGGCCGCAACGTGCTCGTCGCCTTCATGCCATGGATGGGCTACAATTTCGAGGATTCCATCCTCATCTCCGAGCGTGTCGTGCGTGACGACGTGTTCACCTCGATCCATATCGAGGAATTCGAGGTGATGGCCCGCGACACCAAGCTCGGGCCTGAGGAGATCACCCGCGACATTCCCAACGTCTCGGAAGAGGCGCTCAAGAATCTCGACGAGGCGGGCATCGTCTATATCGGCGCCGAGGTCAATCCTAGCGACATCCTGGTGGGCAAGATCACGCCCAAGGGCGAGAGCCCGATGACGCCGGAGGAGAAGCTGCTGCGCGCCATCTTCGGCGAGAAGGCTTCAGACGTGCGCGACACCTCGCTCAAGCTGCCGCCCGGCGTGTCGGGCACCGTGGTCGAGGTGCGCGTGTTCAACCGCCACGGCGTCGAGAAGGACGAGCGCGCCATGGCCATCGAGCGCGAGGAGATCGAGCGTCTCGCCAAGGACCGCGACGACGAGCTCGCCATCCTCGACCGCAACGTCTATGGCCGCCTCAAGGACGTCCTCATGCATAAGGTCGTGGCCAAGGGGCCGCGTGGCATCAAAAAGGACGCCAAGATCACCGAGGCGCTGCTCGACGACGTGGTGCGCAGCCATTGGTGGGAGATTGCGCTCAAGAACGAGAAAGCCATGGCCGAGGTTGAGGCCATCGGCCGTCAGTACGAGGAGGCCAAGAAGCGGCTCGAGCAGCGCTTTGTCGACAAGGTCGACAAGCTGCAGCGCGGCGACGAGCTGCCGCCCGGCGTAATGAAGATGGTCAAGGTCTTCGTCGCGGTGAAGCGCAAGATCCAGCCGGGCGACAAGATGGCCGGCCGGCACGGCAATAAGGGCGTGATCAGCATGATCGTGCCCACCGAGGACATGCCCTATCTCGACGACGGGACGCCGATCGACATCGTGCTCAACCCGCTCGGCGTGCCGAGCCGCATGAATGTGGGCCAGATCCTGGAGACCCATCTCGGTTGGGCGTGCCGGGGCTTGGGCCGCAAGATCGGCGACGCGCTCGAGGCCTATCACCACAACCACAAGGTGAAGCCGGTCAAGGACTTGCTCAAGTCTATCTATGGCGATGACAAGGCCGTGGCGGCGCTCAAGGACGAGCACGTCATCGAGGCGAGCGAGATCCTGAAGGCCGGCGTGCCGGTGGCAACGCCCGTGTTCGACGGTGCGCATGAAGCCGACGTCACGGCGATGCTCGAAGCCGCCGGGCTCGACTCGTCGGGCCAGGTGACGCTGCATGACGGGCGCACAGGCGAGGAGTTCGAACGCAAGGTGACGGTGGGCTACATCTATATGCTGAAGCTCCACCACCTCGTGGACGACAAGATTCACGCCCGCTCGATCGGCCCCTACAGTTTGGTCACCCAGCAGCCGCTGGGCGGCAAGGCTCAGTTCGGCGGCCAGCGCTTCGGCGAGATGGAGGTGTGGGCGCTCGAAGCTTACGGCGCGGCCTACACGCTGCAGGAGATGCTGACCGTCAAGTCGGACGACGTGGCCGGCCGCACCAAGGTCTACGAGGCCATTGTGCGCGGGGACGATACCTTCGAGGCGGGCATCCCCGAGTCCTTCAACGTTCTCGTCAAGGAGATGCGGGCCTTGGGCCTCAATGTCGAATTGGTGCAGCCGAAACCTGAAGAGCAGCCGGCGCGAGCGCGGCTGCCGCGGCCTGCCGCCGAGTAACGAAAACGATCGAGATCAACCGCAGGGCGGCCAGCCGTCCGATGGGAGAGATGAGAGAATGAACCAAGATATCGTCAACCTCTTCAGTCCTCAGGTCCAGCAGCAGAATTTCGATCAGATCCGGATCGGCATCGCCAGCCCGGAAAAGATCCTGTCCTGGTCGTATGGGGAGATCAAGA
>DATMDY010000058.1:0-10362 GCA_035557335.1 Methyloceanibacter sp. | reverse complement strand
GTGGATGCCGGCACTACCACCACCGACCTCATTCCCCTGAAATCAGGCGCGCCCGTCGCACGCGGTCATACCGATGGTGAGCGGCTCACCGAAGGCGAACTGGTCTATAGCGGCGCCGTGCGCACGCCGGTGATGGCGGTGGCGCAAGCCGCACCGTTCCAAGGCGTGATGCAGAGGATCGCGGGCGAGCGCTTCGCCACCATGGCCGACATTTACCGGCTTACCGGCGAGTTGCCCGAAGATGCCGACCCCTACCCTGCCGCCGATCTGCGCGGCAAGACGAAGCATGAAAGCGCGGCGCGTCTCGCCCGCATGCTCGGCCGCGACGCGAGCGAGACGGACCTCCCCGCCTGGGTCGATGTCGCGCGCTACTTCGCCGCGTGCCAGCTTGCGCAGATCGAAGCCGCCGCGCGGGAGCTGATCGCGCGCGAAGACCTCGACGCATCAGCCCCGGTGATCGGCGCGGGTTGCGGGCGCTTCCTTGCCAAGCGCCTATCCGAATTGCTTGGACGCCCCTATCGCGATTTCGCCGGGACGATCGACTGCGAGCCGGAAATGCGGGACATGGCGGCGCGCTGCGCTCCCGCCGTCGCCGTCGCTCTTCTCAGCGAATAGGCGATGTCCCGATCCAGCGGGACAGGCGAGCGCCGGAGAGACCGGTCAAGCGACTGATACGATGGGAGGAAATTTTGCCTTTGAGTACAGCACTTGGACAGGCTTTGTGCGTTATATAAGAGAGCTTTGCAGCAACAGATTGGAGCGTCACATGCATCGTAGTCTCGGGTTCTTCCTGGTCGCCCTGGTGGGCTTCTTCATTGTCGGCCTCGCGCCGCGCAGCGCCATGGCTGGTCCGTTGCCGGCGGCCGCAGACCTGACCGTAAAACCCAGTGTGGTAGAGAAGACCCAATATACGCGGCGCTATTACCGGCGTCAGCTTCGGCGTGGCTATGTTCCGGGTGCCGTGGTCGTCACCCCGCCGGTCATGGTCGAGCCCGGCATGGTGATTGTGCCTCTGCGCCCCACCAGTTGCGGCCAATATCGCTACTGGAACGGCGTGGCCTGCGTCGATGCGCGCTACCACGATCCCTATCTCGGACCGAGCCCGTAGCGCCCCTGATCAGGCGTAGGCGATCCAGCGCCCGAGCGCACCGATCGACAGCCACAGCATCAATGAGAGCGCGGCCTGAACCAGGCCGATGAAGGGCGGATGCCGGTCCCAATCCGCCATGCGGCTGCTCCATAACAGGCGGAACGTCCCGGCATTCGCGAGCGCCAGGGCGAACAGCAGCATCTTTAGGCCGAATGCATAGTTGTCCAGCAAGGCCGTGGCGTCGGAAGCAAAGAGCGGGATGCCGCTGGAGATCTGGATCACGATGCCGACTCCGGCCGCGCCGGTGAGCAAGCCATAGACCGCAGTGAGCGGCACCTTGCGCGCAAAGCCGAGCAGGCGCAGATCGAGCAATCCGATGCCGCCCACGATCAGCACCAGCCCCAACAAATGCACGACATTGACCAGCGGGTAGAGGAAGGGGTGATCCCGCATGGCCGCCCCGAGCCAGGAGGCTTCCAGCGCGGCGGCGAATTCCTCCATGGACGTGGCGGGGCGCTTGCCTAGCGAAGCTCGATGGTCTTGCCGTTCACCGTGACGCGCTCGGCGCGCATCTCCGCCTCGCCGTCACGCTTCGGGTAGGCCTCGATCAGCACCTTGGTGCCCACGGTCAGATCCTCCTTGGGCAGGCCGCGCGCTTGCATGCGAGAGGGCGGCGCGAGCACCACGACCCAAGGCTTGCCCTCATAGGTGATCTCGATCTCGCCATGCGGGTTCTGATAGCGCACGACCTCGACCGGCGCCTCGACCTTGATGACCTTGCCGGAATCGTAGGCGTTCCAGCCATGATGTGCGTCCGAGGGCGTGGCGCTCAGCCCCAGGGTGATGGCGAGCATGGCGAGGAGCGCTGGATAGAGAGAGAAACGCATTGCGCCGTCCTTTCTGCTGACACCATCAATAAACGCCGAGCCTACCATTTGTTCCAGCCTGTACGAAATGCTCCCTCTCCGATGAGAGGTGTGGAATATGCCTCCTGTTCTCCCCTCCCCCCTTGAGGGGGAGGGATAGGGAGGGGGGTGAGAAGCAGACTCGGAGTCTATTGCTTACCCCCCTCCCGCCAGTGCGCAAGCGCACTGTCGACCTCCCCCTCAAGGGGGGAGGTGAACAAACCACTGTGAGGTCTCAAGCAGGCGGGGCGTGTTTGTAGTGGTCCTCGATCTTCTCTACCAGCAGGCGCCAAGCCTCGTGCTCACGTGGGCCCGCGGTTTTCTCCACCGCGATCTGGAGATAGGCCAGCTCGCGCTCGATCTTCTCCCGCGGCAGCATATGCAAGCGGCTTGCGAGGATCGCCGCCTCGATCACCGCGGCTTGCGCCCGGTTGAAACCCTTGAATGGTGCATGCGTCGCCTCGTGCGCCACGCGGCAATGGAAACGCGGGCGCTGCTCGTCTTCCTCCACATGATCGACGGCAAGCTCGGCATGGGCGAGAGCGCCTTCGAGCACGGCGCCGGGGACATGGGTCGAAGCGCGGGTCGGCCAGTCCTTGTTGCCGGTAAGACAGCCGGCAAAGACCAGCACGTCGTCGGTGAAATTGGCCACGGCAAAGGGGGTGGCGCGGAGATTGTCGAGCGTGGTCGAGGGCTTGAACGGCGCGATGATCCAGCCCTCGCCGCCGTCCGCTAGCGGATCCGCGATCAGGCCGAGCGGCGCGATATGCACCTTGCCCTCGGCGTTGATGGTGGTGACGATGCATTCCCGGATCATGGGCATGGCGATTCAGCCTAAACGTCCTTACGACACCTTGCGTTTCTTCTTGGCGAGCAGCGTGTGTCCCGCTTCCTTGAGCCGCGTGCGGTCGTCCATTGGAACATCGGCGGCGACGCCCCAATCGAGCGGCTCGTCCTGGGCGTAGCGCTTGGCAAGCCGCCAGGCGATCTCGGCCTTGGCCAGCTCGGCGCCGAGATAGAAGGCATGGGGCCCGTCGTCGTCGATGCCGAGCTTGGCGAATAGCGCAAACGCGTCCTGCGCCACGTGGTGGCCGTCGCGGTTGAAGATGTGGATGCCGTCCTCGGCGACCTCGATGCGGTAATTCATGTCACGCACCTCAGCCGCCGCCTCGGCGATTTCCTCGGGGCTGAGCGGAAAGGGGCGACGCGCATGCAAAGCGAGCAACCCGTCGGTATAGCCCTTGGGCAACTCGTTGTCGGCGCGCGACGCGAACATCATGCGCCTCGCCATGTCGTGCTCTTCGTAAGTGCGCCGCGTGTGCGGGCTGACCTGCACGACGAGCACATTCTTGATGTGCAGCTCCGAGGCGATGCCGAGCAGCATGGCGGTCGTGCCGATACTGTCGGCGTCGGTCAGCTCGGTGAGATTGCCGGTACCCATCAGCATCTCGACCTCGGGGCGTTCACGCCTGAGCCGCGCATAACGCTCCAGCGAGCGCATGAAGCCGAAATTGATGGGATCGAGCACCGGATCGGCGAGATATTTGCGCCCCTTGGCATCGAGCGCGTCCATGGCGCGGTAGAGCGAGTCCATGTCGCCGTGGTCCTTGGGGATCAGCACCGGCACCGAGTGGACTTGCTCGGCGATATGAAGCGTGTCCTCGTTCAGGCTC
Source organism: Methyloceanibacter sp. (assembly GCA_035557335.1). Lineage (GTDB taxonomy): Bacteria > Pseudomonadota > Alphaproteobacteria > Rhizobiales > Methyloligellaceae > Methyloceanibacter. The sequence continues at coordinate 6,694 of DATMDY010000058.1, read as the reverse complement.
AGCAGGAAATCGGCGCCGGCCTTGCCGCCGCGCAGCAACTCGTCAGGATCGGCGGAGTCGACGCTTGACTTGTAGCCGTGGTCTTTTAGCGCGCGGACCGCCTCTTCGAGATGCGGAAAGGGCGTGTCGGGCAGGCAACCGAGATCGATGATATCGGCGCCTTTGTGCGAATAGTCCTCGGCCCACTCCAGGATGGCTTCGACGGTCATCGCCGTTGCATCGATGATCTCGGCGAAGATCTGGATGTCGTATTTGGTCAGATCCGAGGCTTTGCGTGCGCGCCCGAAATAAACGGGAATGTCCTTCACTTCGTCGGGGCCGCGCACCACAGGCAGACCGTAATGCGCGCCCAGACGCTCGAGATCGGCGCGGCAGCGGCCGGGCAGCATGATCCTGTCGGCCTCGACCGGCTTCGGCAGGCGCCGCCGGATAATTTGCTCGGTCATCAGCGCCGCGACCTTGACCCCGATATCCAGCACCTTCCACGCGAAGTCGGCGTCCATGCTGGTGAGCACGGCCTCGAGCCTCGGCTTCGCCAGATGTCCGGTCAGGAACAGGATGCTTTCAGCCATGTGCCGTTCTAACCCGCTTCGCGGAGAGAGCGCGAGCGTAAGTCGCTAGTCGATCTCGCCGCCGCAAGGGGTATTTTCGGCGAACGACGCGGCGAAGGCGTGGCTGTCGCCGCGACCGAGCAGGAAGCAGGCGACCCCGGTGTCCTTGAGCATGGCGGGGAAGGCGGCATCGACGATACCGTCGCGGGCAAGCTGCGCCGCGCTCATCCGCGTACCTTGCCGTACGATGGATTTGATCAGATAGCAGCGCGTCGCCCCGATTTTTCCCGCCAGCCAAAGTGCGAGACTATCGGAGGTAAGCCGCCAGGAATTTTCTATGTCGGTACGCCCGGCAATCCCGGCATAAGGCGCCCACACCGCCACCTGACCCTGATCGAGCGCGCGTTGCAGCTCGGCCTCGGTGGCGCCCACCGCGAAGCCCGGCCGCAACCCCGCCACCGCCCAGGCAAGCTGGTCCATGGCGAGCAGCGCCATGCGGTGCGCGGCAGGATCGCCGAAGCCAAGCTCGGTTTGACAGGCGCGCACCTCGTCGGCGAGCGCCCCTCCCCCCGGCACCACGATAATCGGCTCACGTACGGCAGCGATGGCGTCGAGCCAGGCAGGCAACGCGCCCGAGCGCACGACGCTGCCGCCAAGCTTGACGACGACAGGCCGCTTCTCAGCGGCAAGCGGCGCGGTGCGTGAGCGCATGACTTGGCCGCGCATGGTCAAACGCGTCCTTTCTGGCGCACGATCTCCACGCCGACGGCGTCGGGCTCCTTGTCGAGCTTCTCTATCCTGACCGTGACGGAGGCGGCGCGCGGATGGGCCAGACAATGCGCCGCCACCTCCTCGGCCAACGTCTCGACCAGATTGATATGGCCGCGGGCGACGATCGCCTTGATGCCGCCGATGATGGTGTCGTAGTCGAAGGCCCGCCCGATATCATCGTCAAGCGCGTCAGTCGCGGCCAGAAGATCGACATCGACGGTGAAACGCACCCGCTGCGTCACGCCCTTTTCGTGGGTGTAAACGCCGATCTCCACGTCGAGCACGAGATCGTGCATGAAGACGCGATCAAGGATTTCGGACTTGTTCGAACGAGACTTGTTCGAACGGGACTTGGGCGCTTTGCTCATGCGGCAAGTCCGGGCTTGATGGAACTCTCCGAGCATCGCGGAATCAGGTCCCTGATTGCCGCACAGGCTTCCGGATCGAGCGTCGCATCGCGCGCCCCTCCGCGGCAGAGCGCGCCGCGAAAACCGATCAGGTCGGGCTGCAAGGGAAGCAGCGACGGCACTTGCTCCGCGCTTAGCGATCCGGCGAGACCGACGCTCAGGCCTTCGGCCTTGGCGGCGGCGACAAAATCGGTAAGGGCCTCGACGGAGAGATAATCGAGCAGCGAGCCAGACGATTTGCCGGCGGTGTCTAGCATCACGCCATGCGCGCCAATGCTCGCCGCGGCCTCAACCGCGTCGAAATCAGGCAAGGCATCGGCGAAGAGAACCAAAATGAGCGGGACGGACCGTGCCTCTTCGGCCAGAAAATTGAGGCAGCTTCGCGCGCCGCCTCCCGGAAAAAGTCCGAGCTTGACGTAATCCACGCCTGAAGAAGCCACGGCCCGCACGGCGTCGCACACAATCGTCCCCTGCAGCGGCAGGTCGCCGACCGTCGCGCTCACCGGCACGCGGCCGTCGACCTGACTCACGCAGGCCCAGATCGCGTCGAGGTCGAGCGCGCCGAGCGCGCCTTTGCCGGGATCTTTCAGGTCGATGATGTCCGCGCCGGCGCCAAGCACTGTCTCGGCTTCATCCGTATTGCGCACGCTCGCCAGGAATAGGGTCATGGGTGCGCGTCATAGCGCGCGGCGGGCATTAGCGGAATAGCCAACCGAACGGGTTGCCGCCGCCGCCACCTTCCCCGCCACGACGCGCACGGCGCCGATCGGCCCGCGGTGCGGCGGCGGTAGGCGGTATTTCGAAGCCCCAAAAGTCGCGCGCAACCGGTGCGGGTGCCCCCCTCTGCCGCTGCTGGCGGAGCATAATCTCGTTAGCGTTGCCGTCAGGGGCAGTGACCACCACGGAGGCCGTCTGCCAATTCCACTTGGCCGGGTCGTTGCCCCAGCTATGCGGCTCGATGGAGACGATCTTGCTGGCGCGGGTATCGACGATGGCCACATATTCGAGGCTCGTATTCTCTCCGTCCTCGAAATCCCCCGCGTAATATTTCAGGAGGCCGATGCCGCTAAGCGCATCCTTCAACAGCTTCCATTCCAGGATCTTGGGCTGGCCCGCGCCGAACATCTCAAGCTCGGCCCGGAGCGAGGGATATTTCGGATTGTAGGCAACATAGCGCCCCGGCGAGGGCTCCCTGACCATCCAGCCCTCGACGGGCTCTCCCAAGGCCAGTCCCGGCTCGGGCGGCACCTCCTGCTCGAGACGCACCAGCGCCTCGCGGCTTTCAACCTGAAACGGATCTTGCGCCAAGGCCTGGCGGTAATCGGCAATGGCCTCGCTGGTGCGGGTGAACGCCTCGTAGACATTTCCCCTGACGCGCAAAGCGAGCGGTTCGTTGGGCGTGACGCCCAACGCCTGATTGACGTCGTTCAGCGCCGCATAGACGTTGCTCTGGGTTTCATCCGGGGTTCCGCCCTGAAGCCGCGCCTCGGCGCGCAGGACATAGGCTTTCGCGTTCTGGGGATCGAGCTGGATGGCGCGGGTGAAATCGCCGATGGCATCGTCGAAGCGGCGCGTCTGCATGAACACCATGCCGCGCTCGATATAGGCGTCGACGAGATCGGCCTTCATCTCGATCGCCCGATCCAGATCCTCCAATGCCGGATTGAATTTCTTCTCGCCGGCATAGGCACGGCCGCGCAGCAGGAGCAGCTCGGGCGCGGGCTGCTCGCCTTGGGATTCGAGCACCTGAGAGGCGTCCTCGGCCGCCTCCCGGTACTTGCCGATGGCGAGATTGGCCTCGGCGCGATTTTGGTGGGCCGCCATATATTTCGCGTCGAGGCTGATGGCTCGGCTCAAATCGCGCACCGCCGCATGATAGCGCTTCAATTCGGCATGGGCCTTGCCGCGTCCGTTGAACGGTACCGCGCTTTCCGGCATCAACTCGACGGCTTTGCGGAAATCGTGAAAGGCAGGCTTGTATTGACCGAGCGCGGCGCGGGCGTTGCCCCGGTTGTTGTATGCCGCGCCGTAATTGCCGGACAGCGCGATAGCCCGGTCGAAATCCTTTATCGCCTCGTCCGGATGGCCCAGATCCATCAGCGCATTGCCCCGGTTGTTATAGACCGTGGCGTTCTCGGGCGAGAGCTGGATAGCCTGATTGAAATCGTCGATCGCTTCCTTGGTCTGTCCCAGCCGCCATTTGGCAAGACCGCGATCGCTGTAGATGCTGGCCTCGACGAAATCGGCGATCTCGGGAGCGGTCAGCGCCTCGTCGTAAGAGACGATGGCTTTGTCATACTGCCCGCGCATGAGCGCGGCGGCGCCTTCGCGGGCGCGCAGCAGGGTCTGGTCCCCGGATTGGGCTCCGGCGTCGGTCCCCGCAATCAGGACGCTAGCCAGGATCAGGCAAATCTTAGCGCGCAAAGAGGCCATGGCAGCGATGTGACCCGCTCTCCTCAAGGCTTTCGCCTTCATGTCCCTCATAAGGTCGGACTGTGTCAATACGGGGATCACCCAGGTTTTCGGGCTATTCCAGTCTCCCACTCTGCCGGGTCAAGTCACGAAGAACGGAAGGCAGCATTTCCGGCAGATCCTCGGCGATCAGGCCGGGGCCGAAGGCCTTGGCCGCAGCGCCATGCAGCCAGACGGCGGCGCTCGCTCCTGCAAAGCCCGGCATTCCTTGCGCCAGCAATCCAAGAGCCATGCCGCCAAGCACGTCGCCCGTGCCCGCGGTGGCGAGCCAAGGGCTGGTGGTGGCGTTGATCGAGGCCATCCCATCGGGCGCGGCGACGACGGTGTCGGCGCCTTTGAGCACGACGATGGCGCCGGAACGGGCTGCCGCCACGCGGGCCCGCTGAAGCTTGGGGGATGAGGCGAGGTCGCCGAACAGCCTGGCGAACTCGCCGTCATGAGGCGTCAGCACCACGGGCGCGGCGCGCGAGCGTATGGCGGCGAAGAGCGCGGCTGGATCGTCGGCAAAGCTCGTGATCGCGTCGGCGTCGAGGATCACGGCGGCTTTCGAGGCAAGTGCGGCCAGCACCATGGCCTTGGTGCGCTCCCCTACCCCCACACCGGGTCCGATCAGAACCGCGTTCTTGCGCTTATCGGCGAGAAGCTGCGTGAGCGCGCGCGCATCGTCGGCCTCGCGCACCATGATGGCGGTGAGCTGCGCGGCATTGACCGTGAGCGCATCGCGCGGCGAGGCGACGGTGACCAGGCCTGCGCCCACGCGCAAAGCGCCGCGCGCGCCGAGCCGTGCGGCGCCCGTACTCCATAGCGGCCCGGACACCACCACGGCATGCCCGCGCGCATATTTGTGTCCCTCAGGCTTGGGCCAGGGATACTGCGCGAGCCAGAGCGCCGGCTCGTTGGCAAAGGTCATGGGGCGGATCGTTTCAAGCACGCTATCGGGGATGCCGATATCGGCAAGGCTGATCTCTCCGCAACGACTTCGCCCGGGCAGGAGCAAGTGCCCCGGCTTCAGGCGGAAGAAAGTCACCGTGGCGGCGGCGTTGATGGCGGTGCCTTTCACCTCCCCCGTGGTGCCGTCGATGCCGCTCGGCACATCCACGGCCACGATCGGCACACCCGATGCGTTGGCGGCGTCGATCAAAGCGGCGATTTCGCTTGAGATGGGACGGGCCAGCCCCGCGCCGAACAGGGCATCGACCACCACATCGGCGCCCGTGAGCAGGTCCATGCCGAGCTTCTCTCGCTTGCCGTCAAAGCGCTCGGCCATGGTGGCGGCATCCTTGGGCAGCCGGCTCGCCTCGCCGCCGAAGCCAAGCCTTACTTTGTATCCACGCTCGGTTAGATGGCGGGCGACGACAAAACCGTCGCCGCCATTGTTGCCGGGGCCGCACAAGACCGCGACCGTGTCGGCATCGGGATAGCGACGCGACACCTCGTCGGCGACGGCGCGGCCGGCATTCTCCATGAGGACGGCGCCGGGCACGCCGCCGTCGATAGCCCGGCGGTCGGCCTCAGCCATCTCCTCGACGGTCAGAAGCTCAAGCATTGTTCGCCATCACTACTGCCATCGCCGCTTACCGTCTCGCATAGGCTATGCTCAATTTCTGTGCAGACAGCTCAATTCTTGGGCGCTAACATCTTTCGCGTCGCCGCCGAATTCCGCCCTTTGACTATAATATCTTGAAAGAACAGATAAAACTGTCGCCCAAGGGATTGGCATAGGGCGTGCTTTGGCTGGCGCACGGTGTTAGCGATAACGAACGGAAGCGCGCGGCTAAGCGTTGCTTTGCGTCCCAGGGAGGTCCAACGGAAGAATGAAAAAGATCGAAGCGATCATCAAGCCATTCAAGCTCGATGAGGTGAAGGAGGCCCTGCAAGAGATCGGGCTTCAGGGCATCACCGTCACCGAGGCCAAGGGGTTCGGGCGCCAGAAAGGCCATACCGAGCTCTACCGCGGCGCGGAATATGTCGTCGACTTCCTGCCCAAGGTGAAGCTCGAGCTCGTGCTTGGCGACAGCATGGTGGAGAAGGCCATCGATGCGATCATCGCCTCGGCCAAGACCGGCCGCATCGGAGACGGGAAGATCTTCGTGTCGAATGTGGAAGAAGCCGTGCGCATTCGTACGGGCGAGACGGGGAACGATGCCATCTGACGACAGCCGAGCTTAGTAACATAATGGAGATTCATTCACGCCGCCCAACGTGGCCGGGCGGTATTCACGCATGACAGGGGAGAAAAATGGCAGACGCTAAAAGTGTGAGCAAGAAGATCAAAGACGAAGAGATCAAGTTCGTCGACCTGCGCTTCACCGATCCGCGCGGCAAGATGCAGCACGTCACCATGGACTCAAAGCTGATGGACGAGGAAGCCTTCGCCGAAGGCATCATGTTCGACGGCTCGTCCATCGCCGGCTGGAAGGTGATCAACGAGTCCGACATGAAGCTCATGCCGGACCCGGCCTCGGCGGTGCTCGATCCGTTCTTCGCCCAGAG
>DATMDY010000057.1:0-11492 GCA_035557335.1 Methyloceanibacter sp. | reverse complement strand
TTGGAAGACGCCCGCACCAGCCCCCAGGTTCCATCCTCGAGCACGATCCTGATGCCGTTGACGGTGATCAGGTCGCGGATCTTCTGCCCGGCGAGCATGCCGCCATTGGCGGCAATCTTCGTGAAATGATCGACCACGCGGTCGACGACCGCGTATTTCACCTCGTCGGCGCAATGCGGCGACATGGTCGGCGACTGCCAGGTTTGCGGCAAAGCGCGTTTTAGTTCGGCGAGAGTCTTGCCAGGATTGCGGTCGAGCATGTCGAGCACCGCGAGCGCCGCCACCAGCCCGTCGTCGTAACCCCGGCCTAACGGCGGATTGAAAAAGAAATGGCCGGACTTCTCGAAGCCGACCAGCGCGCCGGTCTCGTGGCTATAGCGCTTGATGTAGGAATGGCCGGTTTTCCAGAACAGCGTCTTGGCGCCATGCTGCTTTAGCACCGGATCGGTGAGGAAGAGGCCGGTGGATTTCACGTCGGCCACGAAGATCGCGCCGGGATTGCGCGCGGCGATGTCGCGGGCGAGCATCACGCCCACCTTGTCGGCGTAGATGGCCTCGCCCTCGTTGTCCACCACCCCGCAACGGTCGCCGTCGCCGTCGAAGGCGAACCCGAGATCGGCGCCGTGCTCGAGCACCGCGTCGCGCGTGGCGTTGAGCATGGCGAGATCCTCGGGGTTCGGATTGTGGGCGGGGAAGGTGTAGTCGAGATCACAGTTGAGCGGGATAACGGTGCAGCCAAGCTCGGAAAGCACATGCGGCGCGAAGGCGCCCGCCGTGCCGTTGCCGCACGACACCACGACTTTCAATGGACGCAGCACTTTTGGCCGGTGCATGAGATCGGCCATATACCGCTCGGGCATGTCGGGCACGTAGATGTAGCGCCCCGCTTCGGCGGCAGCCGAGGTGCCTTTGGTCAGGACGATGTCCTTGAGCGCTATCATGTCGTCGGGCGCGAAGGTGAGGGGCCGTTGCATGCCCATCTTGATGCCGGTCCAGCCATTGTCATTGTGGCTGGCGGTGACCATGGCGACGCCTTCGACCTCGAGCTCGAACTGGGCGAAATAGGCCATGGGCGAGAGCGCGAGCCCGATATCGTGGACTTCGGCGCCCCCGGCGAGCAGGCCCGTCATCAGGGCCTCTTTGATCGCCGCCGAATAGGAGCGGTAATCGTGTCCCACCACGACCCGCACCGGCACGCCCCGCTCGCGCATCAGATTGGCGAGGCCGAGCCCCACCGCCTGCATGCCGAGCAGGTTGATCTCCTCGGGGTAAAGCCAGCGCGCGTCGTATTCGCGGAACCCCGTCGCCTTGATGAAGGGCACCCGCTCGAATTCGGCGGTGTTGGTAACGAGATCCTGGCGGGGTTTCGGGAACATGCTCGTCTTGGTCATAGCGATTTCCTGCCTGTCTGACCACCAGCGTAGGGCGGTTTCCGCTCAGCCGCGCAGCGTCAGGAAATCGCCCGAGAATTCATAAGAGCGCAGGCGGCTCAGGAAGCTCATGCCGAGCAGGCTCTGGGTCGGCGCGCCCGGCTGGGCCACGAGCCCTTCGACCTTGTGGCGGTCGAGCGGGCCAATGCCGACTCTATCGAGTCGGACGCGAGCCGCCATGGTGCGCCCATTGGCGGTGAGCACGGGGACCCGGAAGCTCAGCGAGTCGACGTCGATGCCGGCCTTGGCCGCATCCTCGGGGCGCAGCACGATGGAGGTGGCGCCGGTATCGACGATCATGGAGATCGGCGTGCCGTTCACCTCCACATTGGCGGTGAAATGGCCGTCGAGGCGGCGCCTGAGGCGGACCTCGGTGACCCCGCCGGCACTCTCTTCGACGGTCATGGCGGTGCCGGGGACGAGCTCGCCCACCACCCGCGCGGCAATCGGCATCAACTCATTCTTATAGGCGTAAAGAGTCACAAGCCCGAGACCGAGCGCGAGCCAGGTCACCCCGTCGCGCGCCATGGTGCGGGCGCCGCCGCCGTGGCGTGACAGCATCCCGCCGCCGAGATAGACGAGAAGGGCTGCAAGGAACGCCAGGTAGCCGAACGTGGTGCTGTCCAGCCCGACGATGGTGCCGGACTCGTTCGACACCAGCAGCATCGCGGCAAGCGCGAGAATGAACAGGGCAACCCAAGTCGTCACGCGTGCTCCCCTTCCGCTTTGTCGAAGCGCTCAATGCGGGCGGGCAACTCCCCGATGATGGCGCGCCGTTCCCGATCGCTCATCGTCGCCCAGCGGGAAATCTCCTCGATGGTGCGGCCGCAGCCGACGCATAGTCCCAAATCGGCGTCGAGCAGGCAGATATTGACGCAAGGAGTCTCCAAGGAACTTCGCCGGCTGATGATCGCTGCGACTAATGTAGGCGGTGCGAGGAGCGGAAACCAGAAGCAGATCAGAAGCCGGGGAATATGCGTTCAGGCCACTTCGCCGGGTTCGGCGAGGCGCGGCAGGGCCTCCATCATGCGCTTGCGGGGGAAGGTGACGATCACCTCGGTGCCGTAACGAAGCTTGCTCTTCAGCTCGAACACCCCGTCATGCAGCTCGGTCAGCCCCTTGGTGATGGGCAGGCCTAATCCGGTGCCACCTTCCGCCGTCTGATGGGCCAGCGATCCCTGGCCGAAGCTTCGAAGCACCCGCGGGATCTCGCCCTCGGGGATGCCGGGCCCCGTATCCTTCACGCTCAAGAACTGACCGCCGGCGGACGTGCGGCCGATCGTGAGCGTAACCGTCCCGCCCGAGGGTGTGAACTTGATGGCGTTGGACAGGAGGTTGAGGCAGATCTGGCGGATGGCGCGCTCGTCCGCCCAGAGCTGCGGCAGGTTGGGCGCGAAGGCCTCCACGATCTTCAGCCCCTTGTTCTCGGCGCGGAGCCGCATCAGCCGGTGGCAATCCTCCGCCACGCCGGCCAGCGACACCGGACCTTCGTTCAGCTCGTAACGGCCCGCCTCGATGCGGCTGATATCGAGAATCTCGTTGATCAGGTTGAGCAGATGCTGGCCGCTCTGATGGATGTCGTTGGCGTATTCCTTATAGGTCGGGTTGCTGTGCGGGCCGAGAAGCTCTCCCTGCATGATCTCCGAGAAACCGAGAATGGCGTTGAGCGGCGTGCGCAGCTCGTGGCTCATGGTGGCGAGGAAGCGCGACTTGGCGAGATTGGCTTCCTCGGCGCGCGACCGCGCGTCGTCCGAGATCGACTTCGCCTGTTCGAGTTCGGCGATCAGCGCGTCCTTCTCGGCGCGATATTCCAGCATGGCCATGACCGTCGCGTTGAAGCCGGTCATCAGCCAGATGAAATAGAAATGCACGCCGACCGCCATCGCCGCCATGGCCCAGTAAAAGGGGTTGTCGAGCAACGCGAAGCGGATGACGATGGCGACCGTCATTGGCAGAGTGCCGGCATAGACGATGGGCATGGCCGTGGAGGCGAACAGCATGCGCATCGAGATGACGATCAGCAGCGCGGCGAAGATGAAGGTATGCGCCGTCTCGCTCTGGGTCGCGGGGGCGATGAAGGCGATCCCGGCCCAGGTGACGCCGTAGAGGAACTCGGCGGCGGTGATCTTGGCGCGCCAAACCGGTGTGGTGGCGTCGTCCCGGGGCGCCTTGGCGAATTGACGGCAGAGCGCGATCAAAATGCCCTTGGCCACGAATACGGTGCCGAGCCAGAGCAGAAGCTCGCGGGGAGGCGCCCAGAACATGGCGCCCATGGCGACCACGATGGCAAGCAGCGGCGTGGTCACGGCCGCCGACAGCTCGTTCTTCACGAACATCATCAGGAGTTCGTATTCGAACTCCGGCTTGGCGCCCGATTTGTAGGTGAGCTTCTCGCGGACGTCCTGGACGCTGCGCGAGGCACGCCGCTTGCCGTTGACCGCAACCGAAGGCGACCTTGGGGCCTCGACCGACGCAGCGCCCGACATGGTGTCCCTCAACTCCCGCCACTCACAAATAAGTGAGACGGGCCAATGGCATAAGCCTAAGGCCGCGCCGCCCGATCTTGCCCCACACTCAAATCGAAACTATCTGCGGAAATCCCTAACGGCGCGTTTACTCTCGCCCCGTGCTGATACGAGGTTCCAGGATGCGGCGGCGATGCGACTGACCATCATCGGCTGTGGCGATGCGTTCGGCTCGGGCGCCCATCTGCAAACCGCGTTCCATGTGCGCTCGGAAACATCCGTCTTTCTCATCGATTGCGGCACGACGACGCTGATCGGCATGCGCCGGCTTGGGCTCGACCCAGGCGACATCGACACGGTATTCGTCAGCCATCTGCATGGCGACCATTTCGGCGGCCTGCCGTGGCTCCTGATTGACGCGCAATATGTGAGCAAGCGGACGCGCCCGCTCGTCGTCACCGGACCCAAGGGCATCGAGGCCCGCTTTCTCGCCGCCGCGGAGGCGCTTTATCCGGGCATCACCAAAGGCCCGGGGTGTTTCAAGCTGACCTTCGTCGAATATGAGGAGCAGAAGCCGCTCGAAGTGAAAGGCGTCGCCGTCACCCCGTTCGAGGTGAAGCATCCCTCAGGCGCGCCGCCTTACGCGCTGCGATTTCACCTTGAAGGCAAGGTGCTCGCTTTCAGCGGCGATACCGGCTGGATCGATGTGCTCTACGAGGTGGCGCGCGACGCCGATCTCTTCATCAGCGAATGCTTCCAATACGATGTCGAGATTCCCATCCATCTCGATTACCTGACCATAGACGCGAATTATGCGAAGCTTGGCGCCAAGCGAGTGCTCCTCACCCATATGAGTGAAGCGATGCTGCAAAATGTCGGGCGCGTAGATGCCTCCCGCTATATGGTCGCCGATGACGGCATGACGTTCGATCTATGACCCCCGAAGCCGCCGAGCTCGATCGTGTGCTCACCGCGATCCGCGGTTGCCGGCATTGCGTCGAGGCGCCGCGAGGAAAGCCTCTGTCGCATGAGCCGCGCCCCGTGTTGCGCGCGAGCCGCACGGCGCGGCTTGCCATATGCAGCCAGGCGCCGGGCACGCGGGTCCATGAATCGGGCACGCCCTTCACCGACCGCTCTGGAGATCGCTTGCGCGATTGGATGGGCGTGACGCCGCAGGAGTTCTATGACGAGGCGCGCGTCGCCATCGTGCCCATGGGGTTCTGCTTTCCGGGACAGGACGAAAAGGGCGGCGATCTGCCGCCACGGCGCGAATGCGCGACGATCTGGCACCGCAAGCTGTTCGCCGCGTTGCCTGAGATCGTGTTGGTGCTCGCGGTCGGCAGCTACGCGCAGAACTGGCATCTCGGCGATGAAGCCGGCGCGAGCCTGCAAGACACCATGCTCGGCTGGCGCCGATATCTGAAAGGCAAGCGTTGCCCGCGCATCCTGCCGCTGCCCCATCCCTCCTGGCGCAACAATGCCTGGCTGACCAGGAACCCCTGGTTCGAGGCCGAGCTTCTGCCGGTTCTGCGGCGAGAGGTGCGCAAGCTGCTGTAAGGGGGCTTGCACTTCATAGAAAAATAATCTACCATTTCGGTATAGATTACGTAGAACTAGAAAATGGTTCTACAAGATTCCCGATTTTGGCTTACTTTTGCTGGATACTGCCATGCTGGACCGGATGGACCGCAAGATCCTCGCCATCTTGCAGAAGGATTGCACCCTCCCTGTCGCCGAGATCGGCAAGCAGATCGGGCTCTCCACCACGCCGTGCTGGCGCCGCATCCAGAAGCTCGAGGAGTCGGGTGTGATCGAGAGGCGCGTGGCCCTGCTCGACCCCAAGAAGATCAATGTGGGGGTGACGGTGTTCGTGTCCATCACCACCAGCCAGCACACGCAGGAATGGCTCGACCGCTTTCATTCGGCGCTCAAGGATTTTCCCGAGATAGTCGAATTCTACCGCATGAGCGGGCAGGTTGATTATCTGCTGCGCGTGGTCGTACCCGACATCGAGCGTTACGACTCTTTCTATAAGAAGCTGATCGCCAAGATCGAGTTGTCGGACGTGAGCTCGGCCTTCGCCATGGAGCAGATCAAGTTCACCACCACGCTGCCGCTGGAATACGCCGCGGACGAGCGCCGGGTTTAGGGTTTGCGCTCAAGGCGGGCGATCAGGCTGGACGTGTCCCAGCGCCCGCCGCCCATCTCCTGGATCTCGGCATAGAACTGGTCGACCAGCATGGTCACGGGCAGGCTCGTGCCATTGCGCCGCGCCTCCTCGAAACAAATCGCGAAGTCCTTGCGCACCCAATCCACGGCGAAGCCGAAATCGAATTTGCCTTCGATCATGGTCCGCCAGCGATGGTCCATTTGCCAGGACTGCGCGGCCCCCTTGGAGATCGTGTCGATGACCTTCTCGATATCGAGGCCGGCGCGCTCGGCGAAATGCAGCGCCTCGGCCAGCCCCTGGATCAGGCCGCCAATGCAGATCTGGTTGACCATCTTGGTGAGCTGGCCAGCGCCCGAAGGTCCGATGAGATTGACCGCCTTGGCATAGATGCCGATGGCGGGCGCGGCCTTGACGAAGTCCGTTTCGTCGCCGCCGGCCATCACGGTCAAGGTACCGCCTTCGGCGCCTGACTGACCGCCTGACACCGGGGCATCGAGCGCGCCGGCGCCACGCGTCCTGGCGGCGGCATGAAGCTCCCGCGCGGTGCTGGCGGAAGCGGTGGTGTGATCGACGAAGATCGCGCCTTGCCCGAGCGCCTTGAAGGCGCCGTCATGTCCAAGTGTCACGTCGCGCAGATCGTCGTCATTGCCGACGCAGGTAAAAACGAACTCGGCGCCGTCTGCCGCCTCTTTTGGCGTGTCGGCCTGCCTGCCGCCGTAACGCTCCACCCAGGCTTCGGCCTGTTTCCGCGTGCGGTTGAACACCACGACGTCGTGGCCGCGCGTCTTGAGGTGGCCGGCCATGGGAAAGCCCATCACGCCGAGCCCGATCCAGCCAACTTTGCTCATGATGCCATCCACTGATTGTCATTGCCCTTGCTTGACCGGGCAGTCCAGTAATCACCGACCTGCCTTACAGGCAACGCAGGGGGTACTGGATGCCCGCTTTCGCGGGCATGACAATAATGAATTTGGCTGAGGTCGAGACGGCTAAGCGATGGGTTGGTCGGGGAAGGCGAGCTGCTCACGCGCGCGCCACTCGTCGGTGACGTAATTGATGATCAGCGACGTGCGCACGCCCTTGATCGGCCGCTTCTCGAAGCCGTGATAGGTGTTGTCGCCAGGCACGAAGATCATGGCGGCGTTGGGCGCGAAGGGCGAGCGGCCGGCATGGGTCTTGTCGGCATGATAGATGTCGGTGCCGAGATCGATGTGGCCCGGGTCCCTCGACAGATAGAGCAGCATGGTGAAGGCCTTGACGCCGAGATCGGTGTGCGGCTCGAGCCAGAAGCCGTCGATGTCCTGCGCGAACTCCATGCGGAGATAGGTGCCGGAAAGATCGGTGCCGAACACCTTCTCTATATGGCTGGTGACCCGCTTGTCCTGGAAGGCTTGCGCCACCGCTTCGCAGACGGGGAAGGCCTTGCGGTTATCGACGTCGAAATATTTGCGCGTGTTGTTATGCAGCTCGCGCTTGCCCGAAACGCCTTCCAGCGACGGGGCCTCGAAGGGCAGAACCAACACGTCCTCGAGCGTGTCGGCAGGCAGACAATCCGCGAGCGACCAATGCCGATAAGGCTTCTCGGAGCGCTTGCCGCTGTCGATGGACTGCAAGAAGTTCTGGACGACGTCCTCGGCCGAGCTCTTGGGCTCGGTCGGACGCTTCACCGCGGCGCTTTCTCTCGTCATGCCGGTCAACTCCCTCGAAATGATGTAGAAATCCTGGCAGATCCAGCGCCCAGCAGACCCATCCAGTGGCTGGCATAGCACCGGGCACCCCCCCGGCGCAAACGCCATGAATTCACGTCTTGTTGCCGCAACTCCAGTGCGTAAAGGCCGTCTTTGACGCCTTGAGTTGGATCAAACTATGTCACGCGCCGAGGCGATAGCGACCGATCAGGCGCATGGGCGAACGGCCCCCGGTGTCGCCGAACAGCGACAAACCATCGACGGTGACGCCCGAAGCGCAAATCTCCTCGAGCACCGGCCACAGCGCCTGCGACACCCGCTCAAGATGCGCGGCATCGAGCGGGCCGGTCAGCTTGATGGAGAAGCGGTACTCGCTCAGCACATGCGGATGGCCGAAGCTTCCGAGCAACACGCGCTGATGGTCGCTGAGGCGTGGGTTCGCATAATCTTCACGCTCGGCCTTGCTGAGCGGTGCGGCGAAGTCATCGAAAGCGCCGACGCATTGCGCGGCGAGCCATTCAAGCGCGGGCACCGGCTCCACGGGACGCAGCACGAGGCAGCGGCCGGATCGGGACAGGGTCAAAGGACCGGTCTCGACCAGCTTACGGCGCGTCGCAAAATCGATGAGCCGCTTCTTCAGCGCCTCAAGCCCGGCGCCGTCACGAAGTGCGAAGGGTGCCATGAACTGGGCATGCAGCCCGGTATAGCGCCCAGGCGCCGCGGGGATCTTGGCGAAGCCCGAGCCGGGCAGGCCGGCGGCGGAGAAGGCTTGCAAGGTGGCGCCGTCATTGGCGCGGCCGAACCAGGAGCGTCCGAATGCCGCAAGCGCGGTCCCAGGTTGCGGCGTGTAGTAGATCGCATAGCGAGCGAAGCTCGATCGGCTAGACGCGGCGCCCTTCCGTTCGTGATCGAGATGGGCACAATTGAGCATCGATTCCTCCCTAGGCGCTCGTCCACTGACTGCGCTCATATGCTTACGGCTAACAGTCTCCTGTGGCGTCGCCGCGACCGGTTCTTGGCGATAGGGAGGCCGAGGAATGAAGACTTGATGAATCGATTTGTTTCGCAATTGCGAGAAGGCTGCGCGCGAGTCCTTTGACATGGCCGTGTTTGACGAGGCATGCATGCGTGCAATGCGAAAAGCGGCAAGGATCGCGCCATGATCGAGCTCTACACCTGGACCACGCCTAACGGACAGAAAGTGTCGATCATGCTGGAGGAGGTGGGTCTGCCCTATCGCGTGCATGCGATCGACATCACCAAGGACGAGCAGTTCGATCCCGCCTTCCTGAAGGTTTCTCGCAACAACAAGATCCCCGCTATCGTCGATACCGACAACGATCTCCATCTCATGGAGTCGGGCGCGATCCTCATGTACCTCGCCGAGAAGACTGGCCAGCTGTGGCCTCAGGACTTCCCCACCAAATGGCGCGTGATGGAATGGCTGATGTGGCAGATGGGTGGGCCCGGACCGTTCCTCGGCCAGGTCCATCATTTCGTGAAGTTCAATCCCGGCAAGAGCGTCTATGCCGAGGAGCGCTACGCCAAGGAGGCGAAGCGGCTGTGGGGTGTGCTCGATAAGCGCTTAGCCGAAGTCGAGTATGTCGCGGGCGACTATTCCATCGCCGACATCGCCATCTGGCCGTGGATTTCGCGCTTCGAGTGGCAGACGGTGGACTTCGCCGGCTACCCCAATGTGAAGCGCTGGTACCTGGCGATCGCCGGCCGGCCCGCCGTGCAGCGAGGCTTCGACGTACTCGCGCATGGGCGCGCCATCCCCATGCCATAAGGGTGGCGGTTCGGCTCGTGGTGAGGGCCCGCGAAAACCGCTTTACAAGGGGTCAAGAATTACATACGGACCACGCGGCTCGTAGGCGAATTCGCTCAAGGGCAGAACCGACTCTCGTGTGGAGTGAACATGGGATGGACGTTTTCACCTCTGCCGCGGAGCTTCTCCGTCGTCGCCGCCCCGAGCGGCCGGTATTAGCGTTAAGGCCTCACGCCGCGCACCGCGCGGCGAAGTGGTTCCTCGCCAACTTTCCGGGCCGCGTCCTCTACGCCGCCAAGGCGAACGACGCGCCCCAGCTGGTCGATGCCCTGGTCGAGGCCGGCATCTCCGCTTTCGACGTCGCCTCTCTGGTGGAGATCGAGCGGATCGCGCCCATTCAAGGCGCCGAGCTCTACTTCATGAATCCGGTCAAGTCGCGCGGTGCCATCGTGCGCGCGCATCGCGATTTCGGCGTCAAGCATTTCGCCTTCGACAGCGAGGAAGAACTGGACAAGATCGTCGAGGAGACCGGTGGAGCCGGCGACCTCACGCTGTTCCTGCGTATCGCCTGTCCCAACACCCACAGCCTCATCCCGCTGGAAGGAAAATTCGGGGCTTCGACCGAAGAGGCGCCGGCGCTCCTGCTGCGCGCGCGCCAGATGGCGCGCCGGCTCGGCATCACCTTCCATGTCGGCTCGCAGGCGGTGGTTCCCGTCGCCTTCAGTGAGGCGTTGAAGCAGGTCGGGCAGTTGATCGTGTCCTCGGGCGTCCTGGTCGATGCCATCGATATCGGCGGCGGATTCCCAAGCCGCTATCCGCATTCGGACCCGCCCGAGTTGGTGAGCTTCATGGATGAAGTCGTGCGCGCGGCGGACGAGCTTGCCGTCCGGCATTCCTGTGAGCTTCTGTGCGAGCCGGGACGGGCGCTGGTGGCCGAGGCCGAGTCGGTCATCGTGCGTGTCGATGCCCGCCGCGGCAACGCGCTTTACATTAACGACGGCGCCTTCGGCACCCTGTTCGACGCCGCCTACTCGGGCTTCCGCTTCCCGGTGCGGCTGGTCTCGACCTCCCGTCGCAAGTCGAAGCCGGTCGCCGAGTTCGCCTTGTACGGCCCGACCTGCGACAGCTCGGACTACCTGCCCGGGCCCTTCGTGCTGCCGGCCTCGGTGCGCGAGGGGGACTATATCGAGATCGGCCAGATCGGCGCCTATGGCCGGGTGTTGGCGAATCGCTTCAACGGGTACGGCGAGTACGACGAGGTGATCCTGACCGACGAACCCATGCTCTCAATGTATGCCACGCCGGAAGAACAAGCACAGCCGGCGCTGAAATCGACAGCCTAAGGCTGGCCGCGTTCCCTTTACGCGCCTCGCGTGCCAGCCGCTCTCATCAAAATGAGATGATCCTCCCGTGAAAATGGGTTGAGGCGTAAATCCGGTCCTGGCCAGACCGCAGCGTCTGTGGATTTGCTATGCTGCGCCCAAGGCTCTGAAGGAGCCCAAGAGCAACACAAGGACATTTGGCGATGGCACGGGAGTCTCTCGCACCGCGGCACATGGAAGGCGAGCGGCGCCCTGGAAGCGGCGATGCGGTTCGCGCAAGCCGCCGACACGCCGGGACTTCTCGCCCAGGCACTGGCCAGTCTCGGTTTTCTGAGCGCGGCCTCCGGCCAGCACACCGAGTCGCGCGAATATCTGGAGGAGGCGCGGCAGATCGCCGACGAGCTTGGCGCCCTAAAGCTCAGCACCCGCATTGCCGCCGCTCTATAGTTTTCCACTCAAACCTGCGTGAGTTTCGCCTGACTCCTGGGGTATTCGACGCTAGATTGCGGTCGGGCATCAAGAGGGAGGCTGTGCATGAATACCCATACTTTAGAGACCGTCTGGGCGCCGCGCGTGCTCAGCATCTTGCGCATCGTTGCCGCGATCCTGTTTTTCGAGCATGGCACGGCGAAGCTGCTGGGCTTCCCGG
>DATMDY010000056.1:0-4864 GCA_035557335.1 Methyloceanibacter sp. | reverse complement strand
GGCGCTCGCCTTGTGCAGCTGGCACGATTGTTATAGGCAGGGCCCTCTTCGGGCGACTTTCGCGGCCCGTAACAGGCTAAACTCTAGGCTGGGTCTCCGCCCGAAGGCGTGTGGAATCGATGACTTACATCGTCACCGAAGTTTGCATCAAGTGCAAATACACCGATTGCGTCGAGGTCTGCCCCGTGGACTGCTTCTACGAGGGCGCCAACATGCTGGTGATTCACCCCGACGAGTGCATCGACTGCGGCGTGTGCGAGCCCGAGTGCCCGGTGGACGCCATCAAGCCGGATACCGAGCCGGGACTTGAGAAGTGGCTCGAGGTCAACCGGCAATATTCGGAAACGTGGCCGAACATCACCACCAAGAAGCCCGGCCCGCCGGATGCCGACGCCTTTGTGTCCGAGCCGGACAAATTCGAGAAATACTTCTCCCCCGACCCGGGGGAGGGAGACTAGGCGGTTCAAGGGGTTAGCATTAACCCTATGGTCAAAATGTCGCATATTGCGGCGCGAAAAGGGCTGTGTTGCAGCACGGGACGGCTTCCCGATTCACTAAAATTGTGTTATATTCCTGTCGAAATGGCGCGGACTGAAGGCGCGTGAACCACAAGAGAGGCGTCCTGTTGGGCGCGCTTTTTTTTCTGACCCGAGGAAAGTGGCGCGATCAGGCCCCTGGCCGATAGCTCGTTTTGTGCCCATTAACCGGCAGAACCGTGGTCTCCAGGGAACCAAAGCTGGCGCCAAGGATTGATAAAGTTTACGCCAAGCCGATATCGGCGAAATGAAACACTTTAACAGTGAGACGAGAGTAATGCCTGAAAAGAAGAAACCCCAGCAAAGACACGGTTTTCGCACTAACGAGTATATCGTCTATCCGGCGCATGGCGTTGGCCGGATCGTCAGCATCGAAGAGCAGGAAATTGCTGGTGCGAGCCTCGAGTTGTTCGTCATCAACTTCGAAAAGGACAAGATGACACTCAGGGTCCCCACGGCAAAGCTTGCCAGCGTCGGCATGCGCAAGCTCTCCGAGGAGAAGACCGTCAAAAAGGCTCTCACCACCCTCAAGGGCAAGGCGCGCGTCAAGCGCACCATGTGGTCCAGGCGCGCGCAGGAGTACGAGGCGAAGATCAACTCCGGCGACCTCATTTCCATCGCCGAGGTGGTCCGCGACCTTTATCGCTCTGAGGCTCAGCCGGAGCAGTCTTATTCCGAACGCCAGCTTTACGAGGCGGCACTCGACCGCATGGCCCGCGAGATCGCGGCCGTGGAGCGCATGGACGAGGCAAGCGCGATCGCCAAGATCGACGACGTGCTGGCAAAAACCGCCCGTCACAATAAGCTCGCTGCCGAAGCCGAAGCGCGCCGCAGCGCGGCTTGAAGCCAGCTGCCGTCCGAGACCCGAGTTAACTAGAACGCGCTGAGCTTCGCCATCGGTTACAGCTTCAAGATGCTTCTCCTCTTGATCAGCGGGCCAAGCCCGCTCCCGTCCGCGCGATAACCATCACGATCAGAGGGCGGCCTTGCCGGACGTATCCGGCAACAGCTCGATCTGCTCCGGATGCGTCGCCTCGATCATGGGACCGTTCCGCCACTGAAGCCAACCGCGCGCGCGTATCGTCTTGCCGGCCAGCCCCTTGAGGTCGATGCCGGCAGCGGCGAAGGCATCCACATCCTTGCGTGCGACGCTGACGGTGAAATCGCGCCGCCAGTCTTCGGCAAAGTTGAGATAGATGCGTCCCGCGCCCTGCCCTACCGCCACGACCTTGCCCTCGACCAGCTGATAAGTGTGCATGAGACGATCGAGACGTTTCAGATCGTCGGCGCTTTGGATGCGATAAGCCCAAGAGCCCCACACGCCGAGACGCCTGTCGCGCGCCTCGGTCTCGCTGGCGAGAAGCTCGTGGACGCAGGCGGTGTTGTCGGCAAGGGAATAGACGCGGGCCAAGCCCTTGGCGACCAGTTCCTCTTGAAGCCATAGACGCGCGCCGTCCCTGACCACAAAGACCTGGGCGAGCAACTGTCCATGCCGGTCGGTGCGGCGCCCGCCAAAGCGAAGCTCGATTTCCGCGCCGGAGGCGAGGCGCGACAGGGCCGCTCCCGCGTCGGCGACCCAGCGGCCAAGGATCGTCGCCGCGCCAGCCGAGCGGCGGCGCCGGCGCCTTGGCCCCGATCAGCCGCACCACGCGACCATCTGTGAGCTTGAGCGTCTCGCCGTCCTGGACCGAAGCGACGGTCGCCGTCTCATGCGCCGGCAAATCACAGGCGGAGGCAAAAAGCAGATCGGTGAAGCTGGCCGAGCTCAGGCAGATAGAAGCCAACAGCCATGACGAGCGCATGCCGTATTCTATGGCTTACCGGGCTTGCGCAACAGATAGGTGTCCATGATCCAGCCCTTGCGCTCGCGCGCCTCACCCCTCACCCGCTCGATCTCCTCGGCCACATCGCACAGTTTGCCGGATATCAGGATTTGGTCGCCGGTGCCGAGATAGGCTCCCCAATAGATCTCGAAATTCCGGTCCACGGTCTTGAAGGCACAATCTCCGTCCAGCATGACGATCACGCTGTCGGCATTGGCCGGAAAGCCTTCGGCCAGCTTGCGCCCCGTGGTGACCATGACCGACTCGCCGATTCGGTTAAGGGGAATCTTGAAGGCCGCGGCCAGCGCCTGCACGCTGCTGATGCCGGGGATCACCTCGTATTCGAGCTCGAGGTTTCCCTTGGAGCGAATCCGCTCGAGTACACGCATGGTGCTGTCGTAGAGCGACGGGTCGCCCCACACGAGAAAGGCGCCGCACTCTTCCTCGCCAAGCTCATCGCGCAGCAGGCGCTCATAAATACCCGCGACATCGTCATGCCAGCGCGCGACCGACTCGCGATAAGGCGGCGACGACCCCCGGGCCGGAACATCGAAGTCGACCAAGCGGTAGCCATCGTTGCGAATGAAGCGCTCGCATATGTCGCGGCGCAATCGTGCGAGGTCCTGCTTCTCCTCTCCCTTGTGGGGAATGAAGAGCACGCCGACGCGATTGAGCGCGTCGATGGCTTGCGCCGTCATGTGATCGGGATTGCCCGCCCCGATGCCGACGATCAGAACCTTCCGCTTCATCGCGCCACCATAACAGCAACGGCGCGGCGGAAGCAGTGAGGGGGCGAAGGCGGGCGTTAACCCGAATTTGAGCGCCGGATCTGGCCGCGCGGCCTACCGAGCTTGCTAAATGACGTGTCAGGGTCCATATAAGATGACACGGCGCGCCCGATGTGCGGGCGTGGACTTAGACTGACGGCAAGACTTCGCGCCGAATACGAGCACGTTCCTTTCCCGAAATCTCAAGACGCCGCGCGGCATTGAAATGCCATGAGGCCCGTTGAACAAAACTTTATGGGAAGGAACCCCAATGCGCCTCAATGGCACAGTCAAGTTTTTCAATGCCACGCGCGGCTTCGGCTTCATCTCGCCCGACGGTGGCGAGAGCGACGTGTTTGTACACGCCTCGGCCCTTGAGCGTTCCGGCGTCTCCGCTCTGAAAGAGGGCGATAAGGTCGCCTTCGACGTCGAAGACGACAGCCGTGGCAAGGGCAAGCAGGCCGCGAATATCACGCTGTCCTAACCGACGCACGGACTGAGCGTCGAGACGGAGTGGACGTCGCAAAACGAAATGTCGTCCTGCGTAAGCGGGACGCCATGGTTGGCATTATTGCGTATCCGAAAGGCTCAAGGTCATGACTGCTGTCAACTACAAGGCTGAAGCGGAACTGTTCCCGGCCAGGCGCCGGCACTCCACCAAAGGCCCGATCGGCTACAAGCGCTTCAAGTCTGCCGCCGAGGCCATTCGATTTGCCATGGAGGACATGCCGCCGGAAATGCTTCTCGGTACGTATCTGGAAGTGGACGAGGAGAGATTCGATGGTCACGACATCCGCCGGCTTTATCAGAACCAGACCTTTCCGCTGAAACGACGTGCCTCGACACGGCAGGAGAACCAATGACCAAATTTCCTCATCGTGTCTCCGCCGCGCGACGGAATGCCGAGACGCTGCTGAATCAGTCCATCAAGCGCGCATCGAATGTTAAGCAGGAACAGACGCGCGAGTACGAAGCGATGGTCCTGAAGACGGCAAAATTGCGCGAGCTTCGCCTGGCCAAGGAAGCCGCGGAAAAGGAAGAGGCAGCATCGGCTCCGGCTCCGACCCGACGCACGGCCGCCAAACCCAAACGAAGCAGACAAACATAGGCAATCCGACACCATGCCTCCCAAACCCAATTATCGTCATCAGCGCTCGGAGCGGAGCCGGTCCAAGCAGCAAAAGAAGCAGGAGAAGCTCCAGCGCCGCGAGCAGGATTCGGCCAATCGCAAGCTTCGCGACGAGCCGCAGATCCCTGAGCAAACCCCTGAGCAAACCCCTGACGAGACTCCTCCCAACGCTTGAGCGAGCCGGCACTCATGGCCAAGAAACAAAAAATCCCTAACGGGTTCGTGCTCTTCGACGTTCTTTACGAGGACGGCACGCGCACGTCGAACCGCAAGGTGCCTGCCTCCGAGATCGGTGGACTGGATGGAGACGGCCCGGCACGCGTGTTCGTCGAAAGTCAGGATCGTCACATTGGCGAGATGTCCGGCATCCCGCGCGGACGCATAAAGACCATCTTGCGGTCCGACGCGAAGCCGCCCCGCGACCGGTCAAGCCGGCTTCAGGACTCTACCGGCAAGCTCTAAGCGCCCTGTTGAAAGGGCGCTTGAGAGTTAGGACTCTCCACCCCACAATAGAGCTGTGCTTGGGCCAAGACCTCGTAGCTCAGTTGGATAGAGCACCAGATTCCTAATCTGGGGGTCGCAGGTTCGAATCCTGCCGGGGTCACCAAT
>DATMDY010000055.1:0-35258 GCA_035557335.1 Methyloceanibacter sp. | reverse complement strand
CTATGCCGAGGGCGAGCGCTGCAGCGTGGTGCGCGATTTCTGCGGCCATGGCTTGGGCCGTGTGTTCCACGACCGGCCGAACATCCTGCATTATGGGGAAGCGGGCGAAGGCTTGCCGCTCAAGCCCGGCATGTTGTTCACCATCGAGCCGATGATCAATCTCGGCAAGCCGCATGTGAAGATCCTGTCGGACGGCTGGACCGCGGTCACCCGCGACCGCTCGCTGTCGGCGCAATTCGAGCATAGTGTCGGCGTCACCGAGACGGGCTGCGAGGTGTTCACGGTCTCGCCGCGAGGCCTCGACCGGCCGCCTTACGGCCGCCAATAGCGCGATGGCTCGATGGGCTTCAAGGATGCCGCCAAACCCCATTATCTCGGTCATCGCGAGCGCCTGAGAAAAAGGTTCCGCGACGCCGGCCCCGACGCCCTTCCCGACTATGAGCTGATCGAGCTGATCCTGTTCCGCGCCATGCCGCGTCGGGACACCAAGCCGCTCGCCAAGGCGCTGCTTTCCCGCTTCGGTACCTTCGCCGAGGCTGTCAATGCACCCGAAGAGCTGCTGCGTGAGGTCCCGGGCATCGGCGACGCGGCCATCACCGAGCTGAAGCTGGTGCGGGCCGCGGCGCTCAGGCTGATGCGCGGCGAGGTGCTGGAGCGTCCGGTCTTATCTTCCTGGGCACAAGTGCTCGACTATTGCCGCGCGTCCATGGGGTTCGAGGCCAAGGAGCAGTTCCGCATCCTGTTCCTCGACAAGCGCAACCAGATCATCGCCGACGAGGTGCAGCAGAAGGGCACCGTTGACCATACCCCGGTCTATGTGCGCGAGGTGGTCAAGCGGGCACTGGAATTGTCGGCCACGGCCATTGTGCTGGTGCACAACCACCCATCGGGCGATCCAACGCCCTCACGCGCCGACATCGAGATGACCAAGCAGATCGTGGCGGCCGCCAAGCCGCTGGGCGTGCTAATTCACGACCACATCATCGTCGGCAAGCAGGGCCACGCCAGCTTCCGCGGGCTCGGGCTGATCTAAAAGTTCTGCGTCATTCCGGCGTAAGCCGGAATCCAGAGCCACTCGTTCGGAGCTTGTTGACTGGATACCGGCTTTCGCCGGTATGACGGGTATGGGCTAGGCCGGGGGCGGGCCGAACACTAGGACCGCGTTGAGACCGCCGAAGGCGAAAGAGTTCGACATCACGTAAGTGACCTCGCGCTTCTTGCCAACATTGGCCGTGTAATCGAGGTCGCATTCGGGATCAGGCTCGTTGAGCCCAATCGTCGGCGGCACGAACTTATGCTCCATCGCCTTGAGCGCGGCCACGGCCTCGATGCCGCCGCCGGCGCCAAGACAATGGCCGTGCATCGACTTGGTGGAGGAGATGGAAACCTTGTTGGCGGCATTGCCGAACACGCGCTTGATGGCGCGGGTCTCGTTGATGTCGTTGACCGCGGTCGCCGTGCCGTGAGCGTTCACATAGTCGATGTCGGAGGCGGCAAGCCCGCTGTCGTCCAGCGCTATCTGCATGGCGGTCGAGGCGCCGTCGATCGAAGGGTTGACCATGTCGGCGGCGTCCGCCGTCATGCCGTAGCCCATCAGCTCGGCCAGGATCGGCGCGCCACGTGCCTTGGCATGCTCATACTCTTCGAGCATCAAAATGCCGGCGCCTTCGGCAAGGACGGTGCCGTTCCGGTTCTTGGCGAAGGGCCATAAGCCGTCGGGGCTCAACACGCGCATGGCCTGCCACGCCCGGGTCGCGCCCCAATTAAGCGAGGCCTCCGCGGCGCCGGCAAGGCCCATATCGACCAGTCCCTCGCGGATCATGCGGTAGGTGAGGCCGATGGCGTGCGTCGCGGTCGAGCAGGCGCTGACCACGCCGAAGGTCGGTCCCTTGATGCCGTATTCGATGCTGACATGCGCGGAAGCCGAGCTGCCGATCGCCTTCAAAAGCGTGAGCGGGTGCGTCGCCCGCTTATTCTCCTTGAACAGCATCTTGTAGGAGAACTCGAGCGTGGTAAGCCCGCCGACTCCCGAGCCGATGATACAAGCGGCGCGATAGCCGTCCTTGAGCGGCATTTCGAGCTTGGACATGGCCACGGCTTCCTGCGCCGCGCAGCCCGCATATTGGGAGAATTTGTCGGCGAGCATCAGAGGCTTGCTCTGCAGCCGCTCTTTCGGGTCGAAATCCGGCACTTCACCGGCGATGGTGATGTAGAGATCCTCGGTGGGGAAGCTCTGCACCTGGCGTATGCCGCACTCACCCCTTTTGAGAGCAGCCCAGAACTTCTCTACGCCCGTGCCTAAAGGAGTGACGACGCCCTGGCCGGTGACCACGACGCGCCTGCGCCCGTTAGTGTGTGTCATGTAGTGTTAAGCCGTAACTCCAAGCCTGGTCGACGTCCCGGGAAGGCACCCCGAGCGGAATGGCTGGTTCAAGCTGCTGCTCCGGAAGCCTTCGTCTCTGCGATGATCCCCTTAACGCGATCCACGACGGAGCCTACCGTCGCGAATGCCTCCACCTCTTCATTCGCATTATACGGGATTTCGATGCCGAAAGTATCCTCAATATCGAACACGATCACTGCGAGGTCGAGAGATTCAATCTCAAGCTCGCTGAGCGGGGTTTCGAGCGCGACAGGCTTCGATGGGTCTTTCATGTTCTTACGCAGAATCTCGATGATCTTGGTTGCCACCTCGTCCATATCGCTCTCCCTGCCCCCTTTAGGGGTCCGTATCTAATGTCCCTGCTAAATCAAAGCTAATCCGAGGGCAAGCCAGGCCTTGGAATAGACTTAAAAACCAAGCGCGTCTAGCCGCGCCGGCCACGTGAATCCACCTGCGTGACGCTCTAATCGCCAAGAAAATTGGCGTTTTTGCGCCAGGCCGCGCCACGTTTTCAGCATACTTTTGGAGCGCGTCGAGGGTTCCCTCGCAGGCCACTCCATGGCCCAGCCCCGTGTTATAATAATAAACGTGAAATAGCGTGCGGCCAATTGCCTCCCGATGAGCCCATCCCCAGCTGTTAAGCGGCGGGAAAGCCAAGCAAATCGTACATAAGTGAATGGCGAGGAAGCCCAATACCGTGTCTGCCGGGACAGAGCGCGGCGAATCACCGGGTGTTGAGCCGCCGTGGCTCCGTGCTTACCCCCAGAATGTCGCGTGGGATACAAGCTTCACCCCGGCTCTGGTCGGCAGCTTGCTCGACCAGGCGGTTCAGAATTACGGCACACATCCTTGCACTTTGTTCCTGGGCAAGCGGCTAAGCTTCGCCGAGATCGGGGACCTCTCGGACCGGGCGGCCAAAGGCTTGCGCGCCCTCGGCGTGGGCGAAGGCGTGAGGGTCGGATTGTTCCTGCCCAACACGCCGACCTTCCTGGTGTTCTACTACGGCGTGCTCAAGGCCGGCGGCACCGTGGTCAATTTCAATCCACTCTACAGCCTGGACGAGATCGCGTTTCAGATCCGGGACAGCGGCACCAAAATCATGGTGACGCTCGACCTCGCGTTTCTCTTCGACAAGGTCGAGGCCATGATGGAACGCGGCGTCTTGGACAAAGCCGTGGTGGCAGACTTCGCATCGCTTCTGCCGCCTTTGAAGTCGATCGCGTTTAGGCTGCTCAAGCGCGGAAAGCTTGCCCGTGTCGGCGCCTCTCCAGTCAAGGACCGCATCGTGCGCGAGCAAGATTTGCTCGCCAATGACGGAAGCCATGAGAGGCCGGCAATCACGCCAGAGTCGATTGCGGTGCTGCAATATACCGGGGGTACCACCGGGACACCCAAGGGCGCGATGCTTACCCACGCCAATATCACGATCAATGCCGCTCAAGTGAAAGCCTGGCAGAATCGCAGATCGAAGCAAGATCGTATTCTCTGCATCCTGCCTCTGTTCCACGTCTTCGCCATGACCGCGGTGATGAATTTCGCCATAAGCACCGGCAGCGAGATCATCCTTGTGCCGAAATTCGAGCTGGACGACACGCTGAAGATGATCGGCAAACTGCGCCCCACCCTGCTGCCTGGCGTGCCGACGCTGTACAACGCCATGCTGCACCATCCTCGCATCGCCAGTTTCGATCTCTCCTCGCTGGAATATTGCATCTCGGGCGGCGCCGCGCTCCCCGTCGAGGTCAAGCGCGGCTTCGAGGCGCTTTGCGGCTGCAGCGTAGTGGAAGGCTATGGCTTGAGCGAGACCGCTCCCGTTGTCGCCTGTAACCCGATCGGTTCTACGAAGGACGGCTCGATCGGCCTCCCCCTCCCCGCCACCGAGATCGCCATCCGTTCGCTCGACGATCCGGCGCAAGAGATGCCGAAGGGCGAGCCCGGCGAGATCTGCGTCGCCGGTCCGCAAGTGATGACCGGCTATTGGAACAAGCCGGACGAGACGGAGTCTGCTTTCGTGGGGCGCTTCTTCCGCACCGGCGATGTCGGCTATATGGACGAGGACGGGTTTATCTTCATCGTCGATCGCATCAAAGACATGATCAATGCCTCGGGCTTCAAGATCTATCCGCGGCGTATCGAGGACGCCTTCTACGAGCACGCGGCGGTGGCCGAAGTGAGCGTGATCGGCATTCCCGACGATTACCGGGGCGAGGCGCCAAAGGCCTTCGTCAAGCTTACGGAAGGACAGCAGGCGACGGCCGAAGAACTGCTCGTGTTCCTGAGCGACAAGCTCTCGAAGATCGAGCTTCCGGCGGAGATCGAGTTTCGCGACACGCTGCCGAAAACCATGATCGGCAAGCTCTCCAAGAAGGAGCTTCGCGGCGAAGCGAAATCCTGAGGCCGGCTAGTCTAGCGCAACCAGGGGAGCATGGACCGCTCCTGTCTGCGCAAAGCCCGCTTCTGGCGCCGTGTCAGCGGTGGCTGCATCTCGTCAGCCGATTCGGCTGTTTCGGGATCAGTGGCGAGAGCGGCTTGCTGATCCACGTCCCCCGGCGGTGCAGTGACCTCGTCCGTGACCGGCTGAGTGGGTGCCGGCTGCGGAGTGGGCGCGACGGTCGCATGCGTTGGGGCAGGCGCCGCCTTCGGCTTCGGCGCGGGCAACGGAGCAGCCGCCTTGGCCGGCGCGGCGGCAGGTGGGGTCATTTCGTCAGCCTCGATCGGGTCCGCCATGACGAACATGCTCGGCACGTTCTCACCGGAGAGCTTCTCGGCCGTCGTCTCACCCGTGGACACGCTCAGGAAGCCGTAGCCTGGGCGCATACCGTGCTCGTCCGGCGGCGGCACTGGCGTCACCAGCTCGACCGTGGGCACGGAGGCGATTTGCGGCTCGGCGACGCCCGGCTCGGACGTGGCTTCCACCAAATCGTTTGGCGTGGGTGACGGAATTGCCGCAGCCGTGGCTTGCGCGGGCTGCACGGCGTCAGGCTCGGCCGAGGCTTCGATCTGCGGCTCCTCGACCGGCTTCGGCTGCGGCGGCGGTGAGGTTCTCAACCACACCCTTTCACCGCAGAGCAGCCATGCCTTGCAGCCTTTGAGCATGATCTGCTTGTGCGAGACCATAGTCAGTGTGGCCGCGTAAGTATTGCCGTCTTCCGGATTGTAGATCTTGCCGGTCCAGGTCGCGGGACCGGTGCGCGTCATGCCGGTGAACAGCGGCAGGCCCAGGATCGGCCGGTCGCGCATCGAAGGATTCTCGTTACGAATGTCGTGCAGGAGGCGACCCCGGTTGTCATTCGGATTTTCGAGCCAGACGATCTTGCTGCAAAGCAGCGCGCCGCCTTTGCCGCATCTGGTGACCTGGATCTTGGCGTTGCGTTCCGAGTCCGGCTTCACCCAATAGCCAGTGGGATCGGCCGGGGCCGCCTGGGCCTGGCCGCCGGGAACGAGGACAGCAGCGGTCAGAAAGCCTACCGCCGCAGCGAACATACGATGCTTCATGGAGCACCCTCCTCGTGGCTCGCGCCGTTGGCGTCTGCGACGCCCCGGCAAATTGGCTCTCTACTCTCGTCCCTGATGGACCCTGTTTTTGGCCCTTTTTTGTCAGCCGGAAAGGGCTTCATTTCCCTTCCAGTATCGCCGCGATCCCCATGCCGCCGGCCGTACACACTGTAATCAGTCCCCGTCCTCTACCCTTATCTTGCAGCAATTTGGCTAAAACCGCCATGATTCGCGCACCCGTAGCCGCAAAAGGATGCCCGAAAGCGATTGAGGAACCCTTGACGTTCAGCCTGGCCCGGTCGATCGAGCCGAGCGGCTCGCTTCGGCCTAGACGGCGCCGACAATAGTCTTCGGACTCCCAGGCCTTTAAAGTGGCCAGCACCTGCGCCGCAAAGGCTTCATGAATCTCATAATAATCAAAGTCCTGCAGCGCCAAGCCAGTCTGCCGGAGAAGATCGCTCACGGCAACGGTCGGCGCCATTAGAAGGCCCTCACCGTGCACGAAATCCACGGCGGAAGTGCGGCCTATCGTCAGAAAAGCTTGTACTGGAAGGCGTTTTTTCGCCGCCCAATCCTCGGAAGCAAGCAGAACAGTGGCGGCGCCGTCGGTCAAAGGCGTGGAATTGGCGGCGGTGATGGTGCCGCCTTCCCGGTCGAAAACCGGCTTCAGCTCGGCCATTTTCTCGAGCGAAATGTCCTCGCGGATATTATTGTCGCGGAACACCCCGGCGCAGGGGACGACGAGGCCATCCATGAAGCCCTCGTCATAGGCCGCTGCCGCCTTTTTGTGGCTCTCATAGGCCAGAAGGTCCTGGGCCTCGCGGGTGATGCCCCACTCCTTGGCCATCAACTCACAATGCTCACCCATGCTTAAGCCGGTGCGCGGTTCGGAGGTCGATGGCGGCTGGGGCGCCAGCTCGCCGGGCATAAAGCCCTTGAAGGCGGACAGCTTGTCGCGGAAGCCGCGCGCACGCGAAGCCTGAATGAGTCGCTGGGCGAATCGCCGCTGAAACACCACCGGCGCGTCGCTGGTGGTGTCCGAGCCAAGCGCGATGCCGCATTCGATCTGGCCGGTGGCGATCTTGGCGCCGAGGCCAAGCGCGCCTTGCAGGCTGGTGCCGCATGCCTGCATCATGGTGATGGCCGGCGTGGTCGGCGCGAGTTGGCTGCCAATCACCGCCTCGCGGGCGAGGTTCCAGTCCTTGGCGTGAGTCACCACGGCGCCGCCCACCACCTCGTCGATATGCGTTCCATGCAGCGCGAAGCGGTCGACCAAACCGCCAAGCGCCGCGCTCAGCATGTCGAGATTGGTGAGCTCGGCGTAAGCCGTGTGCGAGCGGCAGAACGGGATACGCACCCCGCCAAGCACCGCCACGCGCCGTATCTTTTCTTCCGCCATTCTGACTTAAAGCTCCCGCTTGCTTACGCCGCTTCAGCCGTCGCGTCCGCCTGCTCTTGCGTGCGCCGGTAATGCAGCGGGCCGCCGCGGAAGGGCGCGAAGCCCGTGCCGAAGATCACGCCGGCGTCGACGTGATCCGCGCTCGCTACCACACGATCGGCAAGAGCGCGCTCGGCTTCGTCGAGCATTGGCTTGACCAGCTCGCGCCCCAAGCGTTCGAGTTCGGCTTGATCGTAAGCCGCACCTTCGCGCTTCGGCTTGCCCTCGGCCCACTTATAAAAGCCTTCGCCTGTCTTCTTGCCGAGCTTGCCCTGCTTCACCAACGTCGTCAGCACACTGTCGCCGGATGGCGCCAGCTTGAGCTCCTCGCCGACCTTGGCCGCGATGTCGAGGCCGACCATGTCCATGAGTTCGAGCGGTCCCATCGGCATGCCGAATTTGAGCGCCGCCTGATCGATCTTCTCGCGTGGCTCGCCTTCCTGATAGCGGCGCACCGCCTCCATCATGTACGGCGCGAGCACGCGGTTGACGAGGAAGCCGGGGCAGCTCTTGACGATCAGCGGCAGCTTGTCGATCGCAGCGACGAAGGCGCAGGCCTTGCGTACCTCTTCCTCGCGTGTATCGTCTTCGCGCACCACCTCGACCAGAGGAAGCTGCGCCACGGGATTGAAGAAATGCAGACCGACAAGCCGGCCTGGATCGGCGAGCTTCTTGGCGATGTCTTCGAGCTTCAACGACGAGGTGTTGGTGGCGAGCACCGCGCTAGGCTTCGCTTCCTTTTCGAGTTGCGCGAACAGTTTCTGCTTGATGTCGAGCTTCTCGACCACCGCCTCGATGATCACGTCGGCATGCTTTACGTGCCTGCCTTCCGGGTCGGCGATCAGGCGCGCGATTGCCGCATCGATCGCCGGCTTGCCGCGCAGCCGCTTCTTAAATAGCCCCTTGGCCCGGTCGATCGCCTTCTTGATCTGGCCCTCGTCAAGGTCTTGGAGACTTGCCTGCATGCCGCGCACCACGCACCAGGCGGCGATGTCGCCGCCCATGGTGCCGGCGCCGACGACATGGACCTTCAGCGGCTTGAATCCGTCCTTGGGTGCTTCGGCCTTGAGCATTTCCGACAGGTTGAACACGCGGCGCAAATTGCGTGAGGTCTCGCTCGCCATCAGCGGCGCGAACATCTCCGTCTCGGCCACGCGCATGGCGGCCGGGTCGTCGCCGTAGCGCTCGAACAAATCGATGAGGCGGAACGGCGCGGGGTAATGCTCCTCGCGCACCTTGGCCGCGGTCTTGGCGCGCATCTGCTTGGCAAGCAGGCCACGCACCGGCTGCTTGAGCATGAGCCTCTTCCACCACGGCGCGCCCTTGGAGCGGCGGTTCTGCAGCACCGCCTTGCGCGCCGCCCAGCGGAGAGCATGGCGGGTGGGCACGAGCTGATCGACCAGGTTCATGGCCTTGGCCGCGGTGGGGCGCAGCATGCGGCCCGTCAGCATGGCCGTCATGGCATCGACGGGCCCGGCGGCCTGGATCGCGCGTACCGTGCCGTTCAGCCCCGGAAAGATGCCGAGCCTGACTTCGGGAAAGCCGAGCCGTGTCCCCTCCTCGCGGTCGGCGATGCGCCAATCGCAGGAGAGAGCAAGTTCGAGCCCGCCACCGAGGCAATAGCCATGGATGGCGGCGACCACCGGCACGGTCAGACGGTCGATGCGGTCGAGCAGCCCGAGCGTCTGCTTCACTATGTCCTTGATCTTGTCCTCGGTGCCGAAACTATCGAACTCACGGATGTCGGCGCCGGCGATAAAGCTCGACTCCTTGCCGCTCATGATCACGAGGCCCTTGATCTCGCCACGGCTGGCGCCCTCCTCGACCGCCTGGATGATCTCGCCAAATTCTTCGGTGGCGCGGCGGCCGAGCGAATTCATGCTCTCGCCCTCACGGTCGATCACCGCCCAGGCGATGCCCTCGAAATCGATGGTGAAGCGCCAGTCCTGCAAATCGGGAAGCGTGGTCGCCATGCTCAGCCTTTACTCAGCCGCCATATGGCCTGATGGCCGGCGAAATGCCGCTTGCGCCGATGTTTCGGCTTTCTGCGGCGTGACCGCGTCGGCAGCGAAATCGTCGACGGCAATGACGCGCTCGACAAGCTCGCGCTGCTCGGCGAGTGCGACCGCCTCCTCCGCGGTGAGCACGCCATTCCGCTCGGCTTCGGCGATCCAGTCATGGCCGTGGAAGCGTTTCACCTCGCCTTTGCGGATGGCGCGCTCGAGCTTCTTGTCGGCCTCCTCGTTGGCGACGACCCTCAGCAGCGTGTATTCGAGCAGGCCGACGCGGTCGTTGGGGTCGTCGGAGACGTAGATCTCCCGGGTGAGACGGTCGCGGAAATCTCCCGGTTGAAGTGCAGCGCGCACGATTTCCTTGCCGGCAACATCGCTCGCCGGCCGCCGCCAAGCACCCAAGGGAAAGACCAGCGGACGCATCAGCCACGAAGCCCAACGCACAGGGAAATTGTCGAGCACGCCGCGCAGAGCCTGGTCGAAGCGGTAGAGGCAATTTCGCGCGCAATAGTCCACGAGCTTGAGGTCGGATCTCGGACTGCCGTCGTCTTCGTAGCGCTTGAGCACCGCCGACAGGAGATAAAGCTCGGCAAGCGCGTCGGCCATGCGGCCCGAGATTTTCTGCTTCACCTTGAGGCTGCCGCCGAGCAGCGCCACCGTGACATCGGCAACCAGCGCAAAGGAGCGCGCGGCGCGGGCAAGCTGCCGCCACCATTTGGCGGTCGGTCCGGCGCTGGCGGGCGCCGGGGCAAACACGCCGACGGTGAGATTGTGAAATAGGCTGCCCGCCGCATTGGAGACGGTGAAGGCCACGTGCTTGTCGAGGGTTTGCTCGAAGGTGTCGATCCCGCGCTCGTGGTTTTCGTTCTGCAACGCCTCGATCTCGGTGAGCAGATAAGGGTGACTGCGCAGCGCCCCTTGCGCGAAGGTGATGAGTGTGCGCGTCAGGATATTGGCGCCTTCGACGGTGATGCCCACCGGCGCCATCTGATAGGCGCCTTGAAGATAATTGCTCGGCCCGTCGCAAATACCCCTGCCGCCGTGAATGTCGAGTGCGTCGTTGACGCAAGCGCGCATGCGCTCGGTCGAGACATATTTGAGCAGCGCCGAGATGACCGCGGGCTTCTCTCCGGCCGACACCATCGACGCGGTGACGGCACGCGCAGCTTCCAGCGTATAGGCATTCTCGGCGAGCCGCGCCAAAGGCTCCTCGACGCCCTCCATGAAGCCGATAGGCAGATTGAACTGCTTGCGGATACGGGCATAGGCCGTGCTCGTCCTGAGCATCGCCTTGGCCGCGGCGGCGCTGGTCGCGGGCAGTGAGATGGAACGTCCCGCGGCGAGGCAACTCATCAACATGCGCCAGCCCTGCCCGGCGCGCTCGGCGCCGCCGATAATCCAGTCGAGCGGAATGAATACGTCGCGCCCACGTGTAGGGCCGTTGGGGAAGGCCGCACCCCCAGGAAGATGACGCCTGCCGATCTCAACGCCGGGATGATCGGTCGGGATCAGCGCGAGCGTAATGCCGATATCCTTGCCGCGGCCGAGATGGTTGTCGGGGTCCAGCAGGCGGAAGGCGAGGCCGAGCAGCGTGGCCTTGGGAGCAAGCGTGATATAGCGCTTGTCCCAGGTGAGCGTGATGCCGAGCGTCTCCTTGCCCTCGTGGCGTCCGCGCGTGACCGTGCCCACGTCGCGCATGGATGCGGCATCGGAGCCGGAGAACGGACCGGTCAGCGCGAAGCAGGGAATCTCCTCGCCACGCGCGAGCCGCGGCAGGTAATGCGCCTTCTGCGCGCTCGTGCCATATTTCTCGATCAACTCGCCGGGGCCGAGCGAGTTCGGCACCATGACGATGGTGACGCCGTCGGGGCTGCGCGAGGAGATCTTGCCAAGCACCAGCGACTGCGCCTGCGCGGAGAAGCCCAAGCCGCCATGCTCCTTGGAGATGAGCATGCCGAGAAAACCCTTCTCGCTGACAAAGTGCCAGATGTCGTCGGGAATGTCGCGCTCGTGGCGAATCTGCCAGTCCTTGAGGCGCTTGCAGAGTTCAACGGTGGGCCCGTCGAGGAAGGCGCGCTCCTCGGCCGTGAGCGTGATGGGCGCGATGCGCTGAAGCTTCGACCAATTGGGCGTGCCCGAGAACAGCTCAGCGTCCCAACCGACCGTGCCGGCTTCAAGCGCCTCGCGCTCGGTCTCGGAGATCGCGGGCATTGCACCCTTCAGCGCGCGATAGGCCGGCAGCACGATGTAGTTGCGCTTGATCTCGGGAAAGCTCGCCACGAACAGGAGTCCAGCGATCAGCCAGCCCAACAGCGACCAAAACGGAAAGACCGGCCAATGCAATGCACCGCCCGCAAGTCCCATCTGCGCGCATAAGGTGATGATGGCGACCGCCGCTGCCCATACACCGAGCGAGGCGCGGTTCATGGCCAAAGCGAATAGCGTTAGAATCGCCGCGAGCGCGAAAATGAATTCAGCCATTGGCGGCCTCCAAACGCGCCTTGGCCCCGATGTGTCCCCGATCCAGGAGCCCATTCGGGCCGCCACTCTTCACCGACGCGGCCAGCATCGGTCCGGCTTTTTGCCCTCTATGGTCCCGATGGGTCATCGACTCAAGCTTCTTTTCGTTCGTTTTGCGCGGTCTCACGCCCTTGCCAAAGTAGCGTCGAATCGTTTGGAACGCGTTCATCCTAGGCGCAGATGTTACCTTCTCATTTAACGGGGAAAGGCCTGCGACCGCGCTTTCTTGTGCCGCTGGAGCGAATTGGCTAAGCAGATGGCAATTCCGCGCCTTTAGAGCCGTGCTGGGAGACGTCATGAGCGAGCCTGAGCGGCCGCAGCTCAGCCCCTATCAGGTCGAGCTTGAAGCCGGCAAACGCTATGCTTGGTGCCGCTGCGGGCGCAGCCAAAGGCAGCCTTTTTGCGACGGGTCCCATGCCGGCACCGGGATCGAGCCGTTGATGTTCACGGCCGAACGGACCGAGCTTGCGCTCCTTTGCGGCTGCAAGGACACCGGCGACCCGCCTTATTGCGACGGCTCCCATATGCTGCTCTGATTTTGGGGTCGCACCCCTTACGCGCAGCGTTGTACGCGGCAACCCCTTCTTGCTAAGAAAGGACAGGCGGCGGGGGTCGCCTTTGAGCACCTTGGTTTGCAACGCCCCTTTCCGGGGGAACCCCTTAATTTGGGAATGGCGAGGCAGGCGACGCTTATGGCCTATTTCTTTCAACAGCTGATCAACGGGGTCGCGCTTGGCTCGATCTACGGGCTGATCGCTATCGGCTACACCATGGTCTATGGCATCATCGGCATGATCAATTTCGCCCACGGCGACATCTTCATGGTGGGCTCCTTCATCGCCCTTATTCTCTTTCTTATTTTGTTGAGCTTCGGGGTCACCATGATCCCGTTGGCGCTGCTGATCGTCCTCCTCGTCGCCATGTGTCTCACCGCGGTCTGGGGCTGGACAGTGGAACGCATTGCCTATCGGCCGTTGCGCGAGTCGTTCCGGCTCGCGCCGCTGATTACCGCCATCGGCATGTCAATCGTGCTTCAGAATTTCATCCAGGTGGCGCAAGGCGCGCGCGTGAAGCCGCTCCAGCCCGTGGTCACCGGGGGCTACGAGCTATTCGAGGAGGGAGGGTTCGCGGTCATTCTCTCCAACATTCAGATCCTCATCGTCGTGACGACGCTCATCCTCATGACCGTGTTCTGGCTGGTCATCACGCGCACCGCGCTCGGCCGGGCGCAGCGCGCCTGCGAGCAAGACCGGATGATGGCGTCGCTCTCCGGTGTCAATGTCGATCGCACCATCTCGCTCACCTTCGTGCTTGGTGCCATGCTCGCCGCCGTCGCGGGACTGCTCTACCTCCTCTATTACGGGGTGATCGACTTCTACATCGGCTTCATCGCCGGCATCAAAGCCTTCACCGCGGCGGTGTTCGGCGGCATCGGCTCGCTCCCGGGCGCGATGCTCGGCGGCCTCATCATCGGCCTGATCGAGACTTTCTGGTCGGCCTATTTCAGCATTGAATACAAGGACGTGGCGGCATTCTCGATGCTCGCCATCGTGCTGATCTTTTTCCCGACCGGCCTGCTCGGCCGTCCGGCGGTGGAGAAGGTTTGAACACCTTGGCCGAGCCCGGCAAACCTCTCGGCCAGCGGCTCCAGTCGGCGCTCGTCGATTCCTTCCTCGCGGGCCTTGTCGCCTTTGCCTTGTTCTCGCTGCTGCTCGGGTTGCGGACCGTCGACAAGGTGACAGGGCTCTCGCTCGAGCCCCGCCCGATGCTGCTCTTTATCGTGGTGGCGATCGTGTTCTTCGGCCGCCTGCTGCTCAGCCTGTTCGTGTGGCAGGCCGAGTACCCGATCACCACGCCCTTCGCCAAACTGTTCACGCGGGAGCCGTTCGACCGAACCGACGTCATCGTGCTCGGCGCCGTGGCCCTGGTTTGCCTCTTGATTTTCCTCCTTGGCGAACCGGCCTACCGGTTCATCGCCGCATGCATAGCGATCTTCCTGGCCCTTGGCCTGTTGCGCCGGCTGATCGTCTATGTCTTTCCGGATCTTCCTTACGCCCGCATCTTCGTCATCGTCGGCCTTCTCTTCGCGATCTTCTTCCCCCTCTCCAGCTACTTCCTGGAGAAGACGTTCCATCTTGGGCTGCCGCTTCGATATTGGTTCGACCTCTCCATCCTCGTGCTCACCTACATCATGCTCGGCTGGGGCCTCAATATCGTGGTCGGACTCGCCGGTCTTCTCGACCTCGGCTATGTCGCCTTCTACGCCGTGGGGGCCTACACCTTTGCCCTGCTCGCCACGCATTTCGGCCTGGGCTTCTGGATTTGCTTGCCCGTTGCGGGCGCGGTCGCAGCACTTTGGGGCATCGTTCTCGGCTTCCCCGTGCTTCGGCTGCGGGGCGATTATCTCGCCATCGTGACACTCGCCTTCGGCGAGATCATCCGTATCGTGCTGCTCAACTGGACCGAGGTGACCAACGGGCCTAACGGCGTTTCCGGCATCCCCAAGCCCACGTTTTTCGGCCTGCCCTTCACCCCTACCGCTACCGGCGGCGGCGAAACCTTCGCATCCTTCTTCAGCCTGAAATACGATCCGCTCCAGGGCATCATCTTCCTCTATTACGTGATCCTGGCGCTTGCCCTCTTCACCAACGTCGTGACCCTTAGGCTGCGGCGGCTCCCTGTCGGCCGCGCCTGGGAAGCCATGCGCGAGGACGAGATCGCCTGCCGCTCTCTTGGCATCAACACCACAATCACTAAGCTCACCGCCTTTGCCACGGGCGCGCTATTCGGCGGCCTGGCCGGCAGTTTCTTCGCCACGCGCCAGGGCTTCATCAGTCCCGAGAGCTTCACCTTCATCGAGTCAGCCATCATCCTCGCCATCGTGGTCCTCGGTGGCATGGGTAGCCAGCTCGGCGTCGCCATCGCCGCCATCGTCATGGTCGGCGGCTTTGAGATGCTGCGTCACACCCAGTGGCTCGAGGATATTTTCGGCGCGGATTTCGACCCGTCGCTCTACCGCATGCTCCTGTTCGGCATCGCCATGGTGGCGATCATGGTGTGGCGCCCGAGAGGGCTTATCGCCACGCGCGATCCATCGATCTCGCTCGGTGAAGCGCCACAAATACCCCCCGACCTCGTCAAAGAAGGCCGCGCATGAGGCCCTGGCAGTACGACCCTCTGCTCAAAGTCGGCCACCTGACCATGCGTTTCGGTGGACTTACCGCCGTCGACGACGTCACCTTCCAGGTCGCCCGGAAGGACATCACCGCGCTGATCGGCCCGAACGGCGCCGGCAAGACCACGGTGTTCAACTGCATCACCGGCTTCTACAAGCCGACCGAAGGCACGATCGAGCTCAGGCAACCGGGTCCCCGCGATTTCCGCCTAGAACGGCTCGACGATCACGACATCAACAGCATCGGCCGCGTCGCGCGCACCTTCCAGAACATCCGGCTGTTCCCGGGCATGACCGTGCTGGAGAATCTGATGGTGGCGCAGCACAATGTGCTGTGGCGTGCGTCCGGCTTTACCATCGGCGCCATTCTGGGCATCGGCGGATTCGAGAAGGCGGAGAAAGAGGCGGTCGAGTTCGCCTGCCACTGGCTCGAGCGCGTCGGCCTGATCGCACGCGCCGACGAGGCTGCGGGAGATCTTCCCTATGGCGACCAGCGAAAGCTCGAGATCGCCCGGGCGATGTGCACGCGGCCTTTGCTTCTCTGCCTCGATGAGCCCGCTGCCGGGCTGAACGCACGCGAGAGCGACGGACTCAACGAACTGCTCTATTCCATCCGGGCGAAGGACGGCATCTCTATTCTGCTTATCGAGCACGATATGAGCGTTGTGATGCGAATCTCCGATCACATCGTGGTTCTAGACTACGGCAAGAAGATCGCCGATGGGACGCCACAGGAGATCCGCAACGATCCGTCCGTCATAGCCGCCTATCTCGGCGTTCCCGACGAAGAACTTGCCGAGGTCCGCTTATGAGCAGGCCACTGCTCGAGATCAAAGATGTGACGGCCGGATATGGCCGCATCTTGGTGCTGCACGATGTCAGCATCGATGTTCGCCTGGGCGAGATCGTGGCTCTCATCGGCGCCAACGGCGCCGGCAAGACCACGACGATGATGACGATCTTCGGGCGACCGCGCGCCACCAGAGGTCGTATCATCTTCGATGGCGAAGACATCACTGATCTTCCCACGCATGAGATCGCAAGGCTGCGTATCGTCCAGGCGCCGGAAGGTCGGCGCATCTTCCCGCGCATGACGGTGATGGAAAATCTGCAAATGGGGTCCATCATCGCCGACGACCCAGCGGTCTTCGATGAAGACCTCGAAAAGGTATGCACCTTATTCCCTGTCTTGAAGAAGCGGCGCGACCAGCGCGGCGGCACCTTGTCAGGCGGCGAGCAACAGATGCTCGCCATCGCCCGCGCGCTGATGGGGCGGCCCAAGCTGCTCCTGCTCGACGAACCGTCGCTCGGGCTTGCTCCCCTCATCGTCAAGCAGATCTTTGCGGCGATCAAAGAACTGAATAGCCGCCACGGCCTTACCGTGTTCATCGTCGAGCAGAACGCCTATCACACGTTGAAACTCGCCGATCGCGGTTATGTCATGGTCAATGGCCGGATTACACTTTCCGGAACCGGCAAAGAGCTGCTGGAGCGGAAGGACGTGCAGGCCGCCTATCTCGAAGGGGGCGGAGAGGGGGCGCTCAGGGAAGGAGCCTCGCCGTGACCTGGCTTTCCGACGACGGATTCTGGGTGTTCCTCATCCTCACGGTGATCATCGGCGGCGGCGCCGCGTTTCTCGCCGGCCGCGGCCTGGCCAAGTCCTGGAAACCGTTCTGGCGGGTCTTTGTCTACATGGCGCTGCTCGCCGGCGCGGTGCGCTTCTTCCACCAGGCACTGTTCCACGGCAATCTCTTGTCGCCTTACTATTATCTCGTGACCTATGCGATCCTTGTGGCGGCTTGTGCCCTCGGCTTTCGCTGGATGCGCACCACGCAAATGATCTCGCAATATCGCTGGCTCTATGTGCGAACGGGCCCGCTCACTTGGCGCCATCGATGACCAATGCCGCGCCTTTTAGTCCGGCAAACAGTGTAGAGTGACTTTAGTGGTTGCAAAGAGGAGATGACGATGAAGCGTATCGCCGGACTGATCGCGGCCCTCGCCGCTACGGGTTTGCTCGTAGGCTGCGGCGGCAGCGAAGAGAGTAACGAGATTCCGATTGCCGTCGTCGGCCCAGTCACGGGGCAATACGCCTCCTTCGGGCAGCAGATGAAGAATGGCGGCGAGATGGCCGTCGATGACATCAATGAAGCGGGCGGCGTGCTCGGCAAGAAGCTCGACTTCACCATGGGCGACGACGCTTGCGATCCGAAACAGGCGGTCGCCGTCGCCAATCAGATCACCGGCCAGGGCGTGGCGCTGGTCGCCGGCCATTATTGCTCCGGCTCGTCGATCCCGGCCTCGCAGGTCTACGGCGAGAGCGACATGGTTCAGATCTCCCCCGCCTCTACCAACCCTGACTTCACCGACAAACGCTCCGCCTCCAACATCTATCGGGTCTGCGGCCGCGACGACCAGCAGGGCGGTGTCGCCGGCAAATATCTCGCCACCCATTACGGCGACAAGAACATCGCCATCATTCATGACAAGACGGCTTACGGCAAAGGCTTCGCCGACGAGGTGAAGAAGGCCCTCAACGAGTCCGGCAAGGAAGAAGTCCTGTACGAGGCCATTAGCGCCGGCGAGAAGGACTATTCGGCGCTCGTCTCCAAGCTCAAGCAGGCCGCGGTCGACGTGGTGTTCCTCGGCGGTTACCACACCGAGGCGGGTTTGATCGTCCGCCAGATGCGCGACCAGGGCATGAACACCCTCCTCATGGGCGGCGACGCGCTCATCACCCAGGAATATTGGTCGATCACCGGCCCAGCAGGCGAAGGCACGCTGATGACCTTCTCGCCCGACCCGCGCAAGAACCCGGCCGCTGCCGACGTAGTGAAGCGCTTCAAGGACAAGGGCGTCGAGCCCGAGGGCTATGTGCTCTACACCTATGCCGCCATCCAGGCCTGGAAGCAGGCGGTGGAGAAGGCTGGCAGCACGGCGGCTGCCGACGTGGTCAAGGCGCTCAACGAGAACGAGTTCGACACGGTGATCGGCAAGTTCAGATTCAACGAGAAAGGCGACCCCAACCTGCCGCCTTACGCCGTCTATCGCTGGTCGAACGGCACCTATGAGGAGATCGGCGACGAGGCCGCTACCCCGGCAGGCTAGGTCTTCTTGGCGGCACGCTCCTCGGCCCTGAATTCCGCTTCGAGCTCCTTCTCGAGCCGGACCAGATCGTCGGGGAGCGGCATGCCGAAGGCGAGCATCTCGTTCAGCTTCTCGCGGACCTGGAGGTAAAGCTCGTGCCGGTCTTCGGGCTGATTCTCCATCTGGGAGAGGAGAAGCGCGATTTCCGCCTTCAAATCTTCGAACGCCATGGCGTACCGTCTCCTTGTTCTGGCCCGCGGATCGGACCACAAACCGCCGCGGGCGGCAAGTGAACCCGCGGCATGGATTGCGGCCGGGCCGTTTCCCTTGCATAGTTAGGGGAATCGAACCGGGGCATGAGGGGTGCGGCAATGGAACAGGTGACATTCGACAAGGCGGTCGGCTTCATCCTTGCCGCCCTGTTTGCGTTAGCGATCGGCGTGTCCATGTGGGCGCTCCTGGTCGGCGACTACATGCACGGCGTCATGAACGAGCAGGCGCAGCGAAGCCTGCGCATCGTGGGCTTCGCCGGCGCGCTCGCGGCACTGGCCACCTGGTGGGTGCAAGGCTTTGCCGCCCATCGCGGGCCGGTGGTGCGCTTCCTGTTCGCCCTGTTCATTTTCGTGGTGGCATTTTCCAGCATCGGCGGCATGCTCCGGGTGATCTACAGCTACGTCACCTATCCGAGCCAGCAGGACTGGTCGCTGACCGGCCTCTATTGGGCCTCGCAAAGCGACCTGATCTCCTTCGTGATTTTCATGCTGGTGCCGCCGCGACCGGCCTATGCCGCCCTCATCCTGGCCACGGCCGCCTATATCGCGGTGTTCGGGCCTAGGGTCCCGAAGACGGCCTAGGCACGACTTAGCCGGTTTGAGCGCAGCCACGTGCTCTGCTAGACCATTCGAGGAAAGGCCTCCTCGAATCGCATGATCCCACGCTATAGCCGCCCCGAAATGGCCCGTCTCTGGGAGCCGGAGACCAAGTTCCGCATCTGGCTCAAGATCGAGACCTATGCCGCGGAGGCCATGGCCGAGCTTGGGCTGATCCCCAAGCATGCCGCCGACGCGGTAAAGAAGCGCGGCGGCTTCGACATTGCCCGTATCGATCAGATCGAGCGCGAGGTGAAGCACGACGTCATCGCCTTTCTCACCTCCGTCGCCGAGCATGTGGGGCCGGAAGCGCGTTTCCTGCACTCTGGCCTCACCTCCTCCGACGTGCTCGACACCTGCTTCAACGTGCAGTTGGTCGAGGCGGCGGATCTGCTCATCGCCGATATCGACGCGCTGCTGGCGGCGCTCAAAGTGCGCGCCTTCGAGCACAAGGACACGCTGACCGTGGGCCGCAGCCATGGCGTCCATGCCGAGCCGACCACGTTCGGGCTCAAGCTTGCCGGCGCTTACGCCGAGTTCGCGCGCGCGCGCGCGCGGATGGTCCACGCCCGCGAAGAGGTCGCCACCTGCGCCATCTCCGGCGCGGTCGGCACCTTCGCCCATGTCGACCCGCGGGTCGAAGCCCATGTGGCGAAGAGGCTCGGGCTCACGCCTGAGCCGGTCTCCACGCAAGTCGTGCCGCGCGACCGGCATGCATTCTATTTCGCCACGCTCGCCGTGGTGGCGAGCTCGGTTGAGCGGCTCGCCACCGAGATCCGGCATTTGCAGCGGACCGAGGTGCTGGAGGCCGAGGAATATTTCACGCCGGGGCAGAAAGGCTCCTCGGCCATGCCGCATAAGCGCAACCCGGTGCTGTCGGAGAATCTGACCGGGCTCGCGCGCGTGGTGCGCGCTTACGTCATGCCGGCACTCGAGGATGTGGCGCTCTGGCACGAGCGCGACATCTCCCACTCTTCGGTTGAGCGGGTGATCGGCCCCGACGCCACCATCGCGCTCGATTTCGCGCTTACACGGCTCACCGAGATCATCAAGGGACTGGTGATTTATCCCGAGCGCATGCGCGCCAATCTCGAAAAGCTCGGCGGGTTGATCCATTCACAGCGCGTGCTGCTGGCGCTGACCGCTGCCGGCGTGCCTCGCGAGGAGGCCTATGCAATCGTGCAACGGAACGCCATGAAGGTGTGGGAGACCGGCGGCGATTTTCTCGAAGCGCTGCTCGCCGACAAGGAGGTCACCAAGGCGCTTACGCCCAAGGAGCTGCGCGCTCAGTTCGACCTCGGCTATCATCTGAAACACGTGGATACGATCTTCGCCCGCGTGTTCTCATAGCAATCAAAAGATTTTCAGATTATTTGCAATTAGTCCGCCGACAGCTGACACAATAACGCCGAGAACGATTGTCAAAAGCCAAAATCTTCTCGCCCGTTCAAGGCGGTCAAATTCGTCTACGTAGTCCCCCCAAACAAAATTAAATACAGGGTAGTATTTATAAAAAAACGACCAAATCAAAATAGCTAGAACTAATAACCCAAACATTCCCCCTATAAAAGCTCCCATTGACGGAATATCTGGGGCTTTATTTCTAACCTCCTCCGCTTTTAAAAGCACCGCCACGGGGTCATGCACATTATTTTTTTCCACCCACTCTGCGAGTTCAGATCGCCGGTCTCCCCTCACTAAGAAGGCTGCCAGAAGCCCCGCGGTCACAGCGAAGAGCGGGAAACCTATACTAAGCAAAGAGTAAAATGAGCGTCGTCGACGCTGGCCTATCTGATTGGGCGCGAACCGCCGTATGCGCTCAATTCGCTCGGCGATTTCTGAGCTAGTTACAAATACCCAATCTCTATCTGCCGCTCGAAGCAGATACTTAATCGACGTAGATCCAAGCTCATCGTCCTCGTCCGCGTTGATGAATTCTATTGAAGCCAGGTAAGCTAATCCTTCGTCTCCGACAGCATTCAGCTCTGACTTCACACGAATTAAAAAACCTCCACCAGAGTTCTCTTGAGAAAGGACATCATCGAGACTGTCTGTTTCGGCTATTGCGCCATTTTTAAATTTGATTGTGTACTTTTCGACGACGGCCCCGTCTGGAATAGCCCTCAGCAAACGATCGCGGCACAGGTCAATAAGTCGCCTGAAGTCCCCCTCTCGAAGGACGAAGCCGCAGACCATTGATTTCTTTGACTCGACTGTTAGTGGTTTCATTGCCGTCCCTGCACACCCTAAAGCTGTGTAGTATATTGGGGTGGGGGAGACTAGGACGAATTACTGCCCCCTTCCCAGCTTCAGTATAGTTTACCTTCGAATTCTCAAGATGGTTGCAGCAACTACTCGCTTGCGTAAGTTCCTCTAAGGCCGCACTGATCTAAGTAAAGGGGGCCCGCGGAAGATACATGTCATTATCGGTTGCGCTCCCTTCACGAGGCTACTCCCCATGCACCCAGTCACTTTGACTGGGTCGATGCGGACCATTTCACGGGGCATTCCTGGCATGGTCCGAGTCTATCCCCCGCACCGATACTGGCCGTGATCCGCCCAGTTCGACCTCGGCTATCATCTGCAACACGTCGATACGATCTTCGCCCGCGTGTTCGGCGCGCAGGCTTAGCGCAGGCGGGACCGCGGAACCGTCTCGATCGGCCCCGCACTGCCTCTCGGCGTGCCCTC
Organism: Methyloceanibacter sp.; assembly: GCA_035557335.1. GTDB lineage: Bacteria > Pseudomonadota > Alphaproteobacteria > Rhizobiales > Methyloligellaceae > Methyloceanibacter. Next base: position 13,588 of record DATMDY010000055.1, on the reverse strand, counting down.
TTGATACTTCGTGTAGTTGCCGAACTTGTCGTAATAGCGCTTCCCGCCATAGCCCCAGAATCCCGGCGTGTAGCCGTAAGGCGGAAACGCCAGGGGGACGTTGTAGTCGTAAGCCACCCCGCGACGCGGGGCCGTGCGGGTAAAGCGCAGGGCGGCGCTCCGCACATAGCCGCCAGCCGTGGCGCACCAGCCTTTGCGGCAATTCGTAACGTTGATCGTCCCCGCCGGCCGGATCGTGCCGATGACCGCGGAGTTGCCGCGGGGAGAAGCATGTACCTGGGTTGGCGCGATCACGACCGCGTTCGCGGCCAAGGCCGCGTCACTTGATAGAGCGAGCAGCGCTCCCGACCAAGCCGCGATGTTGACCGCATGGGCCATCGCTCTATTCCATCTTCGCGATGCGGCTTATTTGAGGCTGGCGCGGCCTGCTTGGCCTGCTACTGGCCGAAGCGATAGTTGAGGCGCGCCGTCACCGATTGGATCTCGATATCACCGTCGACGATCGGCACGCCTCCCCCGATGCCGGGTGGACAGGTCGGGCAACGCACCGTGAAGTTGCCAGTATCGAGATCGACATAGGCATATTCGACGCCGAGCGAGAAACCGTGCCCGAAAGCGTATTCCGCGCCGCCGCCAAGCGTGTAGCCGTCGGCCCAGGTGCTGGACCTCGCACGCACGGGGGTCCCCCGGTCGAAAAGGTCGAGCTCGATATCGGCGCCGGCCCAGCCGCCTTTGGCGTAAGCGAGCCACCGGTCCCACGCATAGCCAACGCGGCCGGTTACCGTGGTGAGCCAACTCACATCCATGGTGTAGCGGTCGCTCGCCGGAAAGAAGGGGCTTCTGATGCTGCCGTCGAGCTCCGTTCTCGCCACAGATCCCTCGATGCCAAACACCCAAGCGCCGGTCTGATAGTTGAAGCCCAGCTGGCCTCCGCCCATGAAGCCGCTGCCGTCGATATCGAAATTGCTGATGACCAGAGCGGGTCCAAGCGTGTTGAACCAGTTAGGGTTCTCATAATGCCAATCGGTCTCGTTCCACGCGCCGCCGAGCTGGCCACCGACATAGAAGCCGCCCCATTGAACTCCGGGGCTGGTATCCACGAAATCGCCGGCGGCGACAGGGGTGGCAGCAGCGAGCAGCGTCGCGCCGACGCCAAGGGCTAGGAGCCTATACGTCATGCTCGCAACCCAAGCCCCTTATTCATCGTAGGTTTCCTTTAGGGCGTCGCTGATTCCCCGAGTGTCTATTGCCTCGATGGCGCCGCCGTCATCGTCGTAGGTGTTGCCGCTGAAGATGTGCGGCATGTAGCGATAACGGTTGCGCTCTTGAGCCATCATGAAGAAGCGCTTGCGGTAGAACTTCGGACTGATCGCCGTATAAGGCGGCAGGTCGTGATACCAGTCGGCTTTCGGGTAATGGCCGGCGCGATAGGGATAGGGCGGGTAGATCGGAATGACCTGCGGTCTGGCGACGATGCGCGCGTCGTTGGCGGTGACCGGTCCCCATTCCGTGCGTTGCAGCGCGCTCGCCCGCCCATAGCCCGAATAGCCTTCCCAATCGATCCGGCAATAGGCGCGCCCGCACGACACCACATAGACGATGGTCTCCGGCGGTATGGTGGTGATCAGCTGGTATTTCGCGTTGGGACCGGTGCGGAGCCGGACCTCGGAGATGGTCTTCGCCTCGCGCGCCAATGTCGCACCGGCGGAGATCGCCAGCACGAGTATGGCAACCAAGCCTTGAATCCAAAGCCGCATGGAAGGCCCCTTCCCCGACTGATTCGGAGTCTGACATAGGCCGAGCCTATCGTCAGCTATAGTTTCCTGGTGTTATCGGGCTGTCCCGTCACCGGCGGCAAGGCGCGCCTCGGCGGCGGCCTTGGAGAACCAACCAACATCGGTGCCGACAGCGACGATGTCCCAACCGTCGGCGACCAGCGGCTTGGCGTAATCCACGTCGTTGGCGAAGATCAGCGCCATGACCGAGCGCTCGCGGCATTTGCGCAAGACGAGTTCCCGGGCCTCCTTGACCTCCGGCGCCCAGATATCGAGGCGGCCTGTCAAGGCGATCGACAGGTCGTTCGGCCCGAAACAGACCATATCCACGCCGTCGAGTGCCAATATGTCGTCGAGCTGATCAAGCGCGCCTTTCGTCTCGATCTGCGGGCAGGCGATCGTCCAGGCATTGGCGGTGGTGAAATAGTCGCCTTCGTGATCGATGCGTGCCCGGTACGGGCCCCAACTGCGCAAGCCCCGCGGCGGGAACTTTACCGCCCGGACGAAAGCGTCGGCATCCTCAACACTCTCGATCAGGGGGCACATGATGCCTTGCGCGCCCGCGTCGAGCGCCCGGCCGACCAGACCGGGATCGTTATTCGCCACGCGCACGATGGCCGGGAGTCCGCAGGCGCGCGCCGCGGTGAGGCAACCGAGCTGGGCCTCGTTGCCGCCAAGCCCGTGCTGCTGGTCCATGGTGATGCAGTCCCAGCCCGCCTCTCCGATCAATTCGATCAGGAACGGCGAATTGAGCGTAAGCCACGCGTTGAACAACGTGCGCCTTTCGCGCGCGGCTTGGCGGAAGCGGTCCTCGCGCATGGCGCCGGCGCTCACCCCTTGCTTTCGGTTTCGATCTGCGTGACCGCCTCGACCAAAAGATCGGCCATCCGGCTGCGGATCTGGTGGTCCGATTGATCGACGCCCTTGGCGTCGAAATCGGCCCTGATCTTGCGGAACACGTCCTCCTCGCCAGGCTCTTCGAAGTCCGCCTTGATCACTTCGCGGGCATAGGCCTGCGCCTCATCGCCCGAGACCCCCAGCTTCTCCGCCGCCCACAGCCCGAGCAGCTTGTTGCGCCGCGCCGTCGACTTGAAACGCAGCTCCTCGTCGAGGGCGAATTTCCGCTCGAACCCCTTCTGGCGATCCTCGAATGTGTTCATGAACTCGGCACCTCCTTCGTGCCCTTCCCTCGAATCGAAGGGTCAAACCCGAGCAAATTGTGGAGAAATCCCGCTTCTCTTAGGGTGAGGAATAGCCCGCAAAGCCCCGAAAATCAACAAATCCCGGGAAGAAAACGGCTGCGGCCCAGCGGACGTTGTAGCCCCCGGCCCCTTCAGCTAAGGTCGCATCGGACCCCTTGAATCGATTCCGGCGATGGCGATTTTTGACGTTGCGCGCGGGCTTTGCGACCCATCCCCGCGCGCGGCGTTGTCAGCGGTCGGAGTCACTGGTGTAAGGAACCAAGCATGAACAGGCGGCGGCGTATCTACGAAGGCAAGGCCAAGATCCTCTATGAAGGCCCCGAGCCCGGCACGCTCGTCCAGCATTTCAAGGACGACGCCACCGCCTTCAACAACAAGAAGCACGACAAGATCGAAGGCAAGGGCGTGCTCAACAACCGCATCTCCGAATATCTGTTCCAGAAGCTCGGCGAGGTCGGGGTGCCCACGCATTTCATCAAGCGGCTGAATATGCGCGAGCAACTGATCCGCGAGGTGGAGATCATTCCGCTCGAAGTGGTGGTGCGCAACGTCGCCGCGGGCTCGCTGGCGACCCGTCTCGGCCTCGAGGAAGGCACGCCGCTGCCGCGCTCGATCGTTGAGTTCTACTACAAGAGCGACCAGCTCGGCGACCCGATGGTCACCGAGGAGCATATCACCGCCTTCGGCTGGTCCAACCCGCAGGAGATCGACGACGTCATGTCGCTGGCGCTCCGCATCAACGACTTCCTGTCGGGGCTGTTTCTCGGCGCCAGCATCAAGCTCGTGGACTTCAAATGCGAGTTCGGCAGGCTGTGGGAGAACGACACGATGCGCGTCGTGCTGGCCGACGAGATCTCGCCGGATTGCTGCCGGTTGTGGGACATCGAGACCAAGAACAAGCTCGACAAGGATCGCTTCCGCCGCGACATGGGCGGTCTGGTCGAGGCCTATCAGGAGGTGGCGCGGCGGCTCGGGCTCCATGTGGACAATCCGACGCGGGTGCGGAGCGGGCCGGTCCTGGTGCGCTCGAAATAGAATCGAGGCATAGACGGGGGATGAAGGCGCGGATCACCATCACGCTGAAGCAGGGCGTGCTCGACCCGCAAGGCAAGGCTATCGAGGGAGCACTGCACGCGCTCGGCTTCGGCACGGTTGGCAATGTGCGCCAGGGTAAATATATCGAGGTCGAGGTGGTCGAGAGCGATCCGGCCAAAGCGCGCGAAGCCGTGGAGCGCATGTGCGAGCACCTGCTCGCCAACACCATCATCGAGAACTACGCCTATGAGCTCGAGGCGGCTTGATCTGCGTTTTGTTTCGCGTCATTCCGGCGCAAGCCGGAATCCAGGAAATCCTCTTGATACGTGTTGCCCCTGGATCCCAGGCTTTCGCCGGGATGACTTTGGGGTTTGGTGAGCTATGAAAGCTTCCGTCATCGTCTTCCCCGGATCGAATTGCGACCGCGACGCGGCCGTGGCGCTCGAGGCCGCCACGGGGCGCGCGCCTGCCATGGTCTGGCACGGCGACGCGGAGCTGCCGGACAGCGATCTGATCGTGTTGCCGGGCGGCTTCTCCTATGGCGATTATCTCCGCTCCGGCGCCATGGCGGCGCATTCGCCGGTGATGCGCGAGGTGGTGAAGCGCGCCAAAGGCGGAACGCCAGTGCTGGGCATCTGCAACGGCTTCCAGGTTCTGACCGAGGCACGGCTCCTGCCCGGTGTGTTGATGCGCAACGCCACGCTAAAATTCGTCTGCAAGGACGTGCATCTTAGGGTCGAGCACCACGACAGCATCTACACGCACCGTTACGCGCAAGGCGAGGTGGTGCGCTTTCCCATCGCGCATAAGGACGGCAGCTATTTCGCCGACGACGGCACGCTCGACCGGCTGGAAGGCGAAGGCCGTGTTGCCTTCCGCTATTGCAGCGCCGCAGGCGACGTCACGCACGAGGCCAATCCCAACGGTTCGTCCCGCAACATCGCCGGCATCTATAACGAGACCCGCACCGTGCTGGGACTGATGCCGCATCCCGAACGCCTCGCCGACCCGGCGCTGTCCGGCACGGACGGCGCCAAGATGTTCGCTTCTCTGGTGGAGTCGCTTCCTTGAACATCGTGACAAGAGCGGCCAAAGCATTGAGGAGGCCAGCCCGGGACATCGTTGCCGAGCATGGATTGTCGGGCGACGAATACCGCCGGCTAGTCGATGTGCTCGGCCGCGAGCCCACGCTCACCGAACTCGGCATCTTCTCAGTGATGTGGTCCGAGCACTGTTCCTACAAATCCTCGCGCGTGTGGCTGAAGAAGCTGCCAACCACCGGCCCGCAGGTCATCCAGGGCCCCGGCGAGAATGCCGGCGTGGTCGATCTCGGCGACGGGCAAGCGGCGGTATTCAAGATGGAGAGCCACAATCATCCATCCTATATCGAGCCTTATCAGGGCGCGGCCACCGGGGTCGGTGGCATCATGCGCGACGTGTTCACCATGGGCGCGCGACCCGTCGCCAACATGAATGCGCTGCGCTTCGGCTCGCCGGATCATCCCAAGACGAAGCATCTCATCGCCGGCGTGGTGTCGGGCATCGGCGACTACGGCAATTGCATGGGCGTGCCGACCGTGGGCGGCGAGACCAATTTCGACCCCCGCTACAACGACAACATTCTCGTCAACGCCCTGACCGTGGGGCTGGCCGATGCTAACCGTATCTTCAAGTCCGCGGCCAAGGGCGTCGGCCTGCCCGTGGTCTATGTCGGCTCCAAGACCGGCCGTGACGGCATCCACGGCGCCACCATGGCGTCGGCCGAGTTCGACGAGGCGTCCGAGGAGAAACGGCCCACGGTTCAGGTGGGCGACCCCTTCACCGAGAAGCTGTTGCTCGAAGCCTGCCTCGAATTGATGGCGGGCGACACCATCGTCGCCATTCAGGACATGGGTGCCGCGGGGCTGACCTCCTCTTCCGTGGAGATGGCCGACAAAGGCGGCGTCGGCATCGAGCTCGAGTTGGCGCGCGTGCCGACCCGCGAAGAGGGCATGACCGCCTACGAGATGATGCTGTCCGAGAGCCAGGAGCGCATGCTCATGGTGCTGAAGCCCGGCGTCGAGCTGGTCGCCGAGCGCGTGTTCAAGAAATGGGGGCTCGATTTCGCGGTGATCGGCTACACCACCGACAGCGGACGCCTCGTGGTGCGCCATGCCGGAGCGGTCGAGGCCGACATTCCGCTCGCCGCTCTGGGTCAGGCCGCGCCGGTCTATGAGCGGCCCTTCACCCGGAAGAAGCCGCCAGCCGCTATCGATCCGCATGACGTACCGGCGCCCAACTCGATTCTCGGCGCGCTGGAGACCATGCTGGGCTCCCCTCATTTGTCATCGCGCCGCTGGATCTTCGAGCAATACGACCACATGGTCATGACCGACACGGTGCAGCGCCCAGGCGGCGACGCCGCCGTGGTGCGGGTGCATGGCACGCAGAAAGGCCTTGCCATCTCCTGCGACGTGACGCCCCGCTATTGCGCCGCCGATCCGCGCGAGGGCGCCAAGCAGGCGGTGGCGGAATGCTGGCGCAATCTGACCGCCGTGGGCGCCGACCCGCTTGCCATCACCGACTGCATGAATTTCGGCAATCCCGAGCGGCCCGAGATCATGGGCGAGTTCGTGGGCGCGGTGGAAGGCATGGCGGAAGCCTGCACGGCGCTCGCCTTCCCCGTCGTGTCGGGCAATGTGTCGCTCTATAACGAGACCAACGGCGTTGCCATTCCGCCCACGCCGGCGATCGGCGGCGTGGGACTCATCCCAGACATTGCGCGGATGGCGACCATCGCGCTCGAGCGCGACGGCGATCTTCTCCTGCTGCTCGGCGCCGAGGGTGGCCATCTCGGCCAATCGCTCTTTATGCAGATCGTGCTCGACGGGAGCGACGGCGCGCCTCCCCCCGTCGATCTCGATGCCGAACGGCGCACCGGCAACCTGGTCAGGGCCCTGATCAGAGAGGGTGCCGTATCGGCGGTGCATGACGTCTCGGACGGTGGCCTTCTGGTTGCCATCGCCGAAATGGCGCTGGCGGGCAGCACGGGCGTGACGCTGGAAGCCGCGCCCGATCATCTGCCGGCGCATGCTCTGTGGTTCGGCGAGGACCAGGCACGCTACGTGATCGCGGCGGCGCCGGATAATGCCGACGCCATCCATAAGGCTGCCGCTTTGGCCGAAGTGCCGATCAGGCTGCTCGGCCGGGTCGGCGGCGAGGCGATTGCGCTTCAAGGCGAAGCCCCCTTGCCGCTCGGCACCTTGCGCACCGTCCATGAGGATTGGTTGCCGCGCTTCATGGCGCACGGCTAAGATCGCGGGAAATCAGGAGCAGATCCCATGACCATGGCGGCTGACGAGATCGCGCGGCTGATCAAGGAAAGCTTCCCCGATGCCGAAGTCCGCATCGAGGACCTTGCCGGCGATGGCGACCATTATGCCGCGAGCATCGTGTCCGAGGCGTTCCGCGGCAAGACCCGCGTGCAACAGCACCAGATGGTCTACGAGGCGCTCAAGGGCCATATGGGCGGCACGCTGCACGCCCTTGCATTGAAGACCACGGCGCCATAGCTACGCTTGGCAGCAAGCTGCCTTGCGGCAAGATAAGGATCGACGATGAGCGAGCAGGATATTCAGGACTGGATCGGCAAGCAGATCGCCGGCAACGAGGTGGTGCTGTTCATGAAGGGCACCAAGACCATGCCCCAATGCGGCTTCTCCATGCAGATCGCGCAGATCCTCGGCCATCTCGGCGTCGACTTCAAGGACATCAACGTGCTCGAGGACATGAGCGTGCGCGACGGCATCAAGGCCTATTCGAATTGGCCGACCATCCCGCAGCTTTTCGTCAAGGGCGAGTTCATCGGCGGCTGCGATATCGTGCGCGAGATGTTCCAGGCGGGCGAGCTACAGGAGTTGCTCACCGCCAAGGGCGTCGCCCACAACGCGCAGACGCAAACCGCCTAGCGCGAATAGAACTCGATGACGAGGTTCGGTTCCATCATCACCGGGTAAGGCACGTCGGTGAGGGTCGGGATCCGCGTGAGCTTCGCCGTCATCTTGTTGTGGTCGGCCTCGATATAATCTGGCACGTCCCGCTCGGGGCTCTGCACCGCTTCGAGCACCAGGCCAGCGTCCTTGACCTTGTCACGCACCTCGATCACGTCGCCCTCGCGGCAGCGATAGCTCGGCACGGTAACGCGCCTGCCATTGACCTTCACATGGCCGTGGCTCACGAATTGCCGCGCGGCGAATACGGTGGGCACGAACTTGGCGCGATAGACGATGGCGTCGAGGCGCCGCTCGAGCAAGCCGATCAGCTTCTCGGAGGTATCGCCGCGCAATCTGGCGGCCTCGCGATAGATCGCCTTGAACTGCTTCTCGGTGATGTTGCCGTAATAGCCTTTGAGCTTCTGCTTGGCGCGGAGCTGCTGGCCGTAGTCGGAAAGCTTGCCGCGCCGCCTTTGCCCATGCTCGCCCGGGCCATATTCCCGTTTGTTATAGGGGCTCTTTGGGCGGCCCCAGATGTTCTCGCCAAGCCTCCGGTCGATCTTGTGCTTGGCGTGAATGCGTTTCGTCATGCTCCGGACTCCAAAGTCAAATCAAGCTCGCGGGCGGTCTTCCCCGCGCCTTTCGCGAAACCCTTGAGGTGTGATGGCAGACTAGGACGCCGGGGTCTTCTCCAGCATTCCCGAAGCCCAAAGGCTTAGGCTTCGCCCGTTCTGTTACACGCGAATGGCGGAAAGTGTCAATTGGGGCCAACGCGCGCTTACGGCCTACTCGGCGGGCTTGGGCGCTGGTGCTTGCGCTGCCTGGGCCGCCTGGACATAGGCGTTGATAGCGTCGGTCACCCTCTGCTTCTGCTCGGGCGGGCATTTCGGGGTGGGTGCGGCAATGATCTCCGTCTCGGCGCCGCTTGGCTCGGGCGCTTCTGCCGGCACATCGCTCTTGGAAACCGCGGTGGCGCGGCTCGCCGGACCGGCCGGGTCCTCATCGACCTCCGTCACGGTAAGCTTCAGCCCACCGGCGAAATAAGACGCCGAGAACGTGTGCAAGGCTTCGATCATCAGTATCTGATCCTGGGTCCACACCTTCCTCGCCTCTTCGCCGCGCATCAATGTCTGATAATTCGACTGCTTGAGGTCGGGCAGTTGACAGATCTCGGCATAGGCCGAGCGCGTGGCGGCGCGGATCACCCGGCGTGCATCGTCAATGGGAATGAGAAATTTGTTCGGATTGGATTTGTCGACCTTTATCTGCTGCCCGTCCGGCGCTCTGACTTCCCCGGGAATGATCGAGAAGGCATAGGTCATCAACACACGCACGGCGCTGTCGCTTAAGCCGCCAGATTGACTGTCGGGGACAGCGGCGGGTTTGGTGCGCTTGTCGAGCTCTGCCGAAGCGCCGGCGCTCTCGGCAGCCTGGAGCGATGTCCCCACAAGCAGGACCGTGACCGCCGCGACGGCAATCCCACTCCGGTAAAACCACGCAATCTGCATCGGCAGCCCCCCTCCCTTCCCGTGGCGGAAGCTAGCATTCTCAGCCCCCATCGCAATAGGAGAAACGGGGCGGAACTATGACCCCATATCGTCTCGCTTTTTCGGAATGCGGGCGAGAGCGGCAACGATCCCGCGCCACGTGCGCACATCCTGATCGGTCACGCCCATGCGGTGGAACATGTTGCGAATGTTGCGCGTCATGGAGGGGCGCTTCTCCGGCGGACGCAAAAAACCGGACCGGTCCAGCTCGGCTTCGAGATGCTCGAAGAGCGCGAACAGCTCCGTCCGCGTCGCCGGGCGCGTATCCGGAAAGGCGATGCCCTCTTTGGCCGGACCGTCGAAGGTGGTGGCGCGGCCGAGAGATGGCGCCTGCTCGGCCTTGAGCCATTCATAGCCGAACAGCAGCACTGCCTGGGGCAGGCTGAGCGAAGCGAATTCTGGATTGACCGGCGCGGTGAGGATGGCGTCGGCAAGGGCGATGTCGTCATTGTCGAGGCCGCTGCGCTCAGGCCCGAACAGGATGCCGCTGCGTTCTGCGGCGCGGCTCCTACGCCTCAGCTCGCGCGCGGCGCTCTCTGGCGCAAGCACCGTCTTCACCATCTCGCGCGGGCGCGCGGTCGCGGCCAGCACGAAATTGAGCTCGCCGACGGCGTCCTCGATGCTTGCATAAATCTTGGCCTGGTCGATGAGGAAGGCAGCGCCGGCCGCGGCCGCGTGCGCCTTGTCGTTCGGCCAGCCATCCCGCGGCGCCACCAGCCGCAAATCGGTTAGCCCGAAATTGGCCATGGCGCGAGCGGCGAAACCGATATTCTCGCCGAGCTGCGGCCTGACCAGGACGATCGCCGGCTGCACCGTTGCCGCGGCCACTGGCGCGCCTTTGGCGCGTTTACGAGCACTGCCCTCGCCTTTTACTTTCATGGCGGCACGATGCTATAGGGAACCGTTGGCTGCAATGGGCGCCGTCGGGCAGCCCGCTCTCTCGTCTCTCTTCCCGCACCGGAGATTTGCGCGTGGACAAGATCAAGGTGAAAAACCCGGTCGCCGACCTCGACGGGGACGAGATGACTCGCGTCATCTGGCATCTGATCAAGGAAAAGCTGATTCTCCCCTTTCTCGATCTGCCCCTGCTTTATTTCGATCTCAGCATCGAGCGCCGCGACGCAACCGACGACCAGATCACCATCGACGCCGCTCGCGCCATCCAGGCCTGCGGCGTCGGCGTGAAATGCGCCACCATCACGCCGGACGAGGTGCGGGTGAAGGAGTTCGGCCTCAAGCAGATGTGGAAGTCGCCGAACGGCACCATACGTAACATCCTGGGCGGGGTGATTTTCCGCGAGCCGATCCTCTGCAACAACGTGCCGCGGCTGGTACCCGGCTGGACCAAGCCGATCGTCATCGGGCGCCATGCTTATGGCGACGTCTACCGCGCCGTCGATTTCCGCGTGCCCGGCAAGGGCAAACTCACCATCGCCTTCTCAGGCGAGGACGGCACGGCGATCGAGCACACGGTGCACGATTTTCAAGGCTCGGGCGTGGCGCTCGCCATGTTCAATCTCGACGATTCGATCTGCGACTTCGCCCGCGCCACGTTCAATTACGCGCTTCACCGCGACATGCCGGTCTATCTCTCGACCAAGAACACCATCCTCAAAGCCTATGACGGGCGTTTCAAGGATCTGTTTGCCGAGATATTCGACAAGGAGTTCAAATCCACATTCGCCGAGCGCGGGCTCACATACGAGCACCGCTTGATCGACGACATGGTCGCCGCGGCGCTGAAATGGTCCGGCGGCTATGTGTGGGCGTGCAAGAATTACGATGGCGACGTGCAGTCCGACATCGTGGCGCAAGGCTTCGGCTCGCTGGGGCTCATGACCAGCGTGTTGATGACGCCCGACGGCAAGACGGTGCTGGCCGAGGCCGCGCACGGCACGGTGACCCGCCATTTCCGCCAGCATCAGCAGGGGCGCGCCACCTCGACCAATTCCACCGCCTCGATCTTCGCCTGGACTGGTGCGCTGAAGCATCGCGCCAAGCTCGACGGCAATGCCGAGCTGCTCGGTTTCGCCGAGACGCTGGAAGAGGTGGTGGTCGGTACCATCGAGACGGGTTGCATGACCAAGGACTTGGCGCTGCTGGTCGGTGCCGAGCAGAACTGGCTCACGACCAGCGCCTTCATCGACAAGATAGGCGAAAACTTGCGCAAAGCGATGGCCGACCGCGCTGACAGGGGTCAGAAGTCAGACATCGGAAATCAGAAAGCAGCCACGGTGGCTTCTGGTCACTGATTCCTGGTTAGGCGCGCTTCGCCTGGGGCTTGGTGTCCTTGCCGCCAGCCGCCGCGATCTTTGCGGCGATGGCTTCGAGCGCCTGGTCGGCTTTGGCACCGTCGGGTCCGCCGGCTTGCGCGAGATCGGGACGGCCGCCGCCGCCCTTGCCGCCAAGCGCCTCGGCGCCGACCCGGGCAAGCTCCACGGCATGGTAAGTCGACGTGAGGTCTTGGGTGACGCCGACCACCAACCCGGCCTTGCCGTCCTCGCTCACGCCGACAATGGCGATGATGCCCGAGCCCAATTGCCGCTTCGCTTCATCCACCAGGCTGCGCAGATCCTTCGGCGCCACGCCGTGAACGGTTCGTGCCATCAGCTTGACTTGCCCAAGCTCGCGCACGGCTGACGCGCCGCCGTCGCCGCCAGCGCTCGGCCCGAGGGCAAGATCGCGCTTAACCTCGGCCAGCTGGCGTTCGAGCTTGCGGCGCTCGTCGATGACCGCGGCGAGACGGGGGATCACCTCGTCAGGGGAGACCTTCAACAGCTCGGCCGCCTCGCGGATTTTCTCGTCCTGGGCGGTGAGGTAAGCAAGCGCCGCTTCCGCGGTCAGCGCCCCGATGCGGCGGACGCCCGCGGCCACGGCGCTTTCGCCCACGATCTTGAGGAGGCCGATATCGCCGGTGCGCCGCACATGCGTGCCGCCGCAAAGCTCGATGGAATAGGCGTGGCCCGCTTTGTCGCTCGCCTCGCTCACGCCCATGCTGACCACGCGGACTTCATCGCCATATTTCTCGCCGAACAGCGCCAGCGCCCCCTGCTCTATGGCCGCCTCCGGCGTCATCAGATGCGTTTCGACGGCTGAATTTTGCAGGATCATGGCGTTGGTCAAATCCTCGACCGCGCGGATCTCCTCATGCGTCATGGGCTTTTGATGCGAGAAGTCGAAGCGCAGGCGCCCCGGCTCGACCAGAGAGCCCTTCTGCGCCACATGCGAGCCGAGAACCTGACGCAACGCCTCATGCAGGAGGTGGGTGGCAGAATGATGCGCGCGCGTCGGGGTGCGCCACGCATGATCGACTTCCAGCGATACGGTGTCGCCGACCTTGAGGGTGCCGCTCTCGACCTTGCCGTCGTGCAGGAAGAGGCCGTGCAGCTTCTTCTGCGTATCGCCGACGGTGAAGCGCACGCCATCCGAACCCGCGAGCAAGCCGCGGTCGCCCACCTGGCCGCCCGACTCGGCATAGAACGGCGTCTGGTTGACGATGACGATGCCGCGTTCGCCGGTTTTCAACGTGTCGACGCGCTTGCCGTCCTTGACCAGCGCCAGGATCTCGCCAGACCCGGCCTCCGTCTCGTAGCCGAGGAACTCGGTAACGCCGAGCTCTTCCTTCAGCTCGAACCAGAGCTGCTCGGTCACGGCTTCGCCCGAGCCCGCCCAGGATTTCCGCGCCTCGGCACGTTGCCGCTCCATGGCGGCGGCGAAGCCCTTCGCATCCACACTGACTCCGCGCGCCTTGAGCGCGTCCTCGGTGAGATCGTAGGGGAAGCCGTAAGTGTCGTAGAGCTTGAAGGCGACCTCGCCGGGCAGCGTGGCGCCACGCTTCAAGCCCTTGGTCGCATCGTCGAGCAGGCGCAGTCCGCGTTCCAGGGTTTCGCGGAAGCGTGTCTCCTCGAGCTTGAGCGTCTCCTCGATCAGCGCCTCGCCGCGCGGAAGCTCGTGATAGGCGCGGCCCATTTGCTCGATCAGCGCCGGCACCAGCCGGTAGAGCAGCGGCTCCTTGCTACCGAGCAGATGCGCATGCCGCATGGCGCGGCGCATGATGC
>DATMDY010000054.1:0-27915 GCA_035557335.1 Methyloceanibacter sp. | reverse complement strand
GGCGAGTCCTGCTCATCCTGCTTGCGGCGGAGCTGGTTCATGGCCTTGATGACCATGAACAGGACCACGGCGACGATCACGAAGCTGATCAAATTGTTGATGAACACCCCAATATTGATCGTCGGCGCACCGGCTTCTTTCGCCTGAGCTAGTGAATCGTAATTGGCCCCGCTCAGCGTGACGAACAGGTTGGAAAAATCGACACCCCCGGTGAGCACGCCGATCGGCGGCATGATGATGTCGTCGACCAGCGACCGGACGATGGTGGAGAAGGCCGCGCCGATGATGATGCCGACCGCCATGTCGACCATATTGCCCCTAAGCGCGAATTCCTTGAATTCCTGCAGCATCGCTGTTGCCTCCTTGCCGTTGCGCCAAGCCAAGTCACTACCCTGCCACGTTCGGGCGCCAATAGAGTAGAGCCCGGTTTGCAAGCGGGCCACTTGCTGGTAACTGCTTGACCGGCTTTACCGAGGGGGAGGAGCCGTGACGACCGAAACTCCCGCGGGCGACCATGCCGGGCGCGACCGACATCAGCTAAGGACGCTGATTCTGGCCGGCGCGACCCTGCTTGCCGTCCTGTTCGCTGTGATTTTGGCCGTCGTCAATGCGGCCTCGCTCAATCAGTATTGGTTCCTGCATTTTCCGCTGGGCTTCTATCTTCTGGCCCAAGGCGTGCTGATCTTCATCGTCGTGTCGGGTTTCTGGTACGTCCGGACACAGGAGCGCATCGACCGGACGCGGAGCGAGAACGAGGAGCCTGAATAGACGATGAACTCTCTCTCGCGTCTGCGCGCGCCGCACCCGCATCTTGGCGCCTATTACGGCATCGTCACCAGCGCCTTCGTGTCGCTTATCGTCCTGCTCGCCATGTTCGAGCAGCTCGGCTGGCGCGAGGTCGTCATCGCCCAATTCATGATCGTAACGCCCCTACTCCTCTATATCGTCATCGCCGTTGGATCGAGGACGCGCAATACCGAAGATTTCTTCACATCGGGACGCCGAGTCCCCGCGGTGTTCAACGGTTTCGTCCTTGCGGCCACGGCGGTCGGCGGCGTGGGCTTCCTCGCTTATACCGGTGCGGTATTCTTTCTCGGTTTCGACGCCCTGGCGATCGGCCTCGGCTTGACATGCGGCATCCTCGCCGGCGCCGTCCTGTTCGTGCCGTATCTGCGCAAGGCCGGCGCCTATACGCTGCCGGGCTTTCTCGGCCAGCGCTTCCGTTCGCGCAGACTCCGCATCGCGGCAAGTGTGATGCAGATTCCGCCCATGGCGCTTTTGCTGGCCGCCGAGATCAAGATCGCGGCGTTGATCGCTTCGCTCTTCCTGCCCCTCACCTTTTCGCTGGCGGTGTTTCTGGTCGCCGCGCTCGTCGCCGCCATCGGCATGCTTGGAGGCATGCGAGCGCTGACCTGGGCGGGGAGCGCGCAGTTCATTGTCGGCGCCGTCGGGCTCGCGGTACCGTTGGTCACCGTGTCGGTCCTGCTCACCAGCCTGCCGACGCCGCAATTCACCTATGGTGAGTTGATCCCTTCGCTGCAGAATGCCGAGATTACGGCCGGCTTGTCGCCGGTGCAGCCGGAAGAAGTCGAGACCGACCTGCCACCCACGGCGCCCCAGAAGGTGCTCAAGCCTTTCTTCCAGCCTTTCGGCATTTTTGGTGAGTTTGACTTTGTCGTGCTGTTCCTTTGTCTCATGCTCGGCACCGCCGCCCTTCCGAGCCTGCTTGTGCGCAGCGGCGTGACGCGGTCGGTCGTCGAGCAGCGGCGCTCGACGGCCTGGGCCCTGCTGCTGGTGGCGCTGTTCGCGCTCACGGCGCCAGCCATGGCGGTCTTCGTCAAGCTGCTCCTCTTTCAGGACATCGGTCTTGCCCCGGCGGCGACGGCGTCCTTGCCGGACTGGCTCACCGGGTTGAGCGGCCGACAGCTGCTTCAGGCGAGCGACGCCAATGGCGATGGCGGCATCGGCGCGGCGGAGATTCTGTTCACCCGCGACGGCATCGCGCTGACGCTGCCGACATTGGCGGGGCTGCCTTATGTCTTGACCGTGCTCATGGCCGCGTCAGGCATGGCCGTGGCACTCGCGGCCGCCGGCTCACATCTCTTCACCCTGGCCGGCAGCATGGCCGAGGATGTCTACCGTGTGCTCGACCGGGGCGCGGCGGAGCATCCACGACTTGCCGCTGCCTGGGGCGCCATTGCCGGCTCGGCCATCGCCGCTGCCCTCTTCCTCATTGTCGCGGATATCGATCCGCTGCGCGCCGCCCTGACCGCCTTAGCCTTTGCTGCGGCTACCTTTTTTCCGGTTCTGATGCTCGCCATTTGGTGGCCCCGCGGCTCCGAATGGGGCGCGTTCGCGTCCATGTGCACCGGGTTTTCGGTCATTTTCCTTGGGGCGATGTTCGGCCCGGATACCGGAATTTATCTGGCGATTGTCGGTTTAATCGGCGTCATTGCCGGGTTAGTGGCGGGAATTACCGCCAGTCTGTACGGAATCAAGCCGCCTGCCGCCGCCACGGCCTATTGGCAGGAGATGCGCAACCCGGAGGGCGAGGCCATCTACGACCGGGCAAAAGCGCGCGCCGCCGCTTCGGCCGCCAACGCAAGCACAGGCGGTCAATAAAGCGGCAGCGGGGAAATCATGGATCAGCAGCAAACGCCGAACCAGAGCCGGCTCACGCTCTACCCCGAGATCGTCCCCTACCGAACCGGCAGGCTCAAAGTCTCGGACCTGCACGAAATTTATTTCGAGGAATGCGGCTCGCCGTCGGGAAAGCCGGTCGTGCTGCTGCATGGCGGTCCGGGCGGCGGCATCAATGCCTTGATGCGGCGCTATCACGATCCCAGCGCCTACCGCATCGTGCTGTTCGACCAGCGGGGCTGTGGACGCTCAACTCCTCATGCCTCGCTCGAAGAGAACACCACATGGGATTTGGTCGACGATATCGAGCGCCTGCGCATCCATCTCGGCATCGAGCGCTGGCAGGTGTTCGGCGGCTCGTGGGGCTCGACGCTCGCGCTCGCCTATGCCGAGACTTACCCCGAACGGGTGAGCGAGCTGGTGCTAAGAGGCATCTTCACGCTCAGGCGCTCGGAGATCGAATGGTTCTATCAGGAAGGTTGCAGCTGGATCTATCCCGACGCGTTCGAAGCCTATGCCGGCATCATCCCCGAGGCCGAACGCGGCGATATGATCGCCGCCTATCACAAGCGTCTCGTCAGCCCCGACGCGGATGCGCAGATCGAGGCGGCGCGCGCCTGGAGCGCCTGGGAAGGCAAGACCCTATCGCTATTGCCCGACCTGGACCGCGTGCGCCGTTTCTCCGAGGACCATTACGCGCTCGCCTTCGCGCGCATCGAGTGCCACTACTTTATCAATGGCGGGTTCTTCTCCACCGACGACCAGCTGATCGCGGGTGCTCATCGCCTGCGTGACATACAAGGCGTGATCGTTCATGGCCGCTACGACGTTGTGACGCCGGTGAAGATCGCCTACGACCTCGCCCGCAACTGGCCGGAAGCCGATTTGCGCATTGTCCCCGATGCCGGTCACGCCATGACCGAGGCCGGCATCGTGCATGAGCTGGTGGCCGCGACCGAGCGCTTTGCCCCTAGCCGTTAGGCCTTTGCCGCTTCGCCGATAAAGCTGAGCGCGATATTGCGCCGGTGCGATGCTGTGCGATGCTCGATCAGGAACATGCCCTGCCAAGTGCCGAGCACCAGCTTGCCGCCCTTGACCGGGATGCCGAGGCTCACGGCGGTCAGCATCGCCTTGATGTGGCTCGGCATGTCGTCGGGCCCTTCCTCTGCATGGGCGTAATCCCGATCCTCTGGAGCGAGCAGCTCGAGCGCATCCATCAGATCGCGCTGCACGTTGGGATCGGCATTCTCCTGGATGACGAGTGATGCCGAGGTGTGACGCACGAACACGGTGAGCAGCCCGTCTTGGGCGGCGATGCTCGAGAGCCAGTGGGCAAGCTCGCGCGTGATCTCGGTGAAGCCCGGCCCTCGCGTCTCGACAGTCAGCATGTGGCTCGCTTGCATCATGTCCTGTGCCACTCCGGGGCGCGGCTTAACGCAAAATTTACCCTGACTTGCCACCGTAGATTTCGACCGCTGCGTCGCGTGTCTCCAAGGACCGGTCCCCTTACCTATCGGACGCGGAACAGGCGGCGCCGCGCTTCCCAAGGGGAACGGTATGGCCTCGGAAGCAAGTTGGCAAACGGGAGCGGCTGGCAGGAGCGCCGGCGCGCGCTACCCCGACGCCCCCCTGGACCAGCGCGGCGTCGAAAGCCTTCTTCTCAAGCTGGTGGAACGGGTGGCCGAGAGCGAGCGCCGCTACGGCGATGCGCTGGACGATCTGCATAGGCGCCTCGACCGGCTGTCGCAGACCGCCGGGGCCGTGCGCGCCGGTGCGCCCGACGATGCCGAGACGCTGGAACGCCTGCACAACCAGATCAACCGGCTGGGGCGCCGGCTTGACCAGGAATCGGCAGCCCCGCTCGACGATTTCGAGCGGTTGGGGCGAACGTTGTCCGAGGGCATGGCCACTGCCGCGCGCAGCGCCGCCTATCACGAGGAACGCGATCTCGACAAACGCCTGGTGGAGACGGCGCAACGGCTCGAGCGCTCGATCGGCAACGCGATGCCGGCCGCGGCGATCGAAGCCCTGAACACGCGTCTTGACGATATTGGCAGCCAGCTCAGTCAGGCGCTCAGGCAGGTCCCTCAGCGCGAAAATCTTCAGCAGGTCGAACGTCAGCTTTCCGAGATGGGGCGCCAGCTTGTCCGCGCCGAACGGCAGCTTGCCAAGGTCGGCGTGATCGAAAGCCAATTGCTCAAGCTGATCGAGCGTTTCGACGCGAAAGCCGCCCGGCCCGAGCCTGCACCGCTCGACCTCGCTCAGCTAAAGGAAATTGCGCAGAAGGCGGCGGCGGATGCCGCACGCCGCGTCGTCAAGGAGGAAGCGCCGGGCACGACCGGGCGCCTCGACGCCATGCAGCGCGACATCGCGGCAATGGGCGACAAGAACAAGCATAGCAACGAACAGCTGGCGAGCAAGTTGCAAGCCGTGCAGGATTCGTTGCGGCGCCTCGCCGAGCAGGTCGAGAGCAGCACTTCTTCTCAGCCCGTTAAATCACGCTCGGCGTTTGTCGAGCGATCCCGCGCGACGGACGAGCAACCCGCCCCGCTTTCGCCCAAACTTGCGACACGCCAGCCGAAATCCTCGGTCGAAACATGCAGCGTCAAGGGCGACGCCAATGGCGGCACCATCGTCGTTCCCAAGGACAAGCCGGCTGATCCCGCGCCGTCCTTCGGCCGCGCCAAGCGAAGTCATAGCGAAGAACAATCTGCCGATCTCGACGCGGCCGAAATCCCGACATTTGACTCAGTAGCGGAGACACAAGAGGATCTCGTGACCGCGGCGCGCCGGACCCGTGCCGCTACGCTTCGCGGTGACCAGACGGCAAACGACACAATTGGTCGCCTGACCTCGGATATCGAGACGGGGCCGCACCGCAAGCGCACGCTGCTCATCGTCGCCGCAGCCATCCTGCTCACGCTTAGCGCCGCCGTGCTTCTCTATGAGCGCCTCAGACTGAAGGCCGAGTCCGAGACCGTCCCTCCGGCCGTGGACCGGACCGTTCCGGCGCCGGCCGCTGCCGGATCTGAAACGCCTGCGCCGCGGGTGAAGAAGGAAACTTTGCCGCAAACTGAATCCGGCGCGGCGATCCTCGAACTCGAGCGGCCCGATTCATGGACGCCGCTGCCCGCCGAGAAGAACCCGGCGGACAAGGTCCCCAGCCGCGTGGGCGACGCGAGCGGCGTCACCGACATCGCCAAGTCCACACAGCTTGTCTCGGCCGAGCCGGGCGGCGAGCCTTCGCTGGACCCGCAATTCGCCGCGTTGAAGCCCAACATGGTGGCGCTACCAGGCGTGACCTTCACTTTCGATGGTGCGAGCCTCGGCGATCAGGCCATGGACGCCGCGAAGGCCATGCCTGCTACGCTCCCTCTGCCGCCAGAGACACTTGGCCCCCTTGCCTTGCGTCAAGCCGCGGCCGCGGGCGACGCCAAGGCGCAATATTCGATCGCACTTCGCTACGCACAAGGCAAAGGCACGGCGCGTGACATGAGCGAATCCCGCCGCTGGCTCGAACGCGCCGCGAGCGCCGGATTTGCCCCGGCGCAATATCGGCTCGGCATCCTCTATGAGCGCGGACAGGGCGTGGACAAGGATGTGGGCCGCGCCCGGTCCTGGTATGCGGCGGCGGCGGAGAAGGGCAACGTCAAGGCCATGCACAATCTCGCCATCGGTGCGAGCGGGGGCGAGGACGACCTGGCTGACTACGCGGAAGCGGCGAGATGGCATGAAGAGGCGGCCGCTTACGGCTTCACCGACAGCCAGTTCAATCTCGGCATCCTCTATGAGCACGGCCTGGGAAGGTCGGAGGACCTTGCCGAAGCCTATAAATGGTTCGCGCTGGCTGCTTTGAGCGGCGATGCCGAATCCGCCAAGCAGCGCGACCGGCTCGAGGCCGAGCTCGATGTGGGAGCGCTGACCCAAGCCGTGCAGGCGGTGAAGACCTGGCAGGCCAAGGAAATGAATGCCGAGGCCAACGAGGCGCCAGGCAACGCCGAGTGGAACGCACCTTCGCCAGCACCGAACGCCGAACTCGTCATCCGCGCCCAGGCCCTGCTCAACCAGCTCGGCTACGACACCGGCGCACCCGATGGCGTCATGGGCCTGCGCACACGCGCCGCGATCAAGAGCTTCGAGCGCCGCCAGGGCCTCGAAGAGACGGGCGAGGTTTCCGTCCCGCTCGTCACCACGCTCGAACGCCTGACCGGCTGACTTCAGGGACCAGAGATCAGAAATCGTAAATCAGAAGGCTGAGTTCTGATTTCTACCTTGACGGGCTAACGTGCTGCGAACAGTTTCGCGCCTAGGCCACGTCAAACAAGCCCCACGTGATGTTCCAGGTCTATCTGCCCATTGCCGAGATTTCGGTGAACCTTCTGGTGATGCTGGGGCTTGGCGCTGCGGTCGGCTTCCTGTCGGGCATGTTCGGGGTCGGCGGCGGCTTCCTGCTCACCCCACTTCTGATGTTCTCGGGCATCCCACCGGCGATCGCCGTGGCCACCGGCGCCAACCAGATCGTCGGCACCTCGGTGTCGGGCACGCTGGCGCAATGGCGGCGCGGCAATGTCGATGTCCGTATGGGCTTCGTGCTGATCGCCGGAGGCGTGGTGGGCGCGCTGGCCGGCGTGCTCCTCCTCGGGTTGCTTCGGCAGATCGGGCAGTCCGGGCTCATCATCTCGCTCACTTACGTGGCCTTTCTCGGCGTCATCGGCACGCTGATGCTGTGGGAGAGCCTCCGTGTCATCCGCAAAAGAAGGGCCGGAAAATCCACTCCGCCGCGGTCTGGGCAACACAATTGGATTCACGGCCTGCCGTTCAAAATGCGCTTTCCGCAATCGCGCCTCTATATTAGCGCCATCCCTCCGCTGGTGATCGGCGCCGTGGCCGGCCTGCTCGCCTCGTTTCTCGGCGTAGGCGGCGGCTTCATCATGGTGCCGGCAATGATCTATCTCTTGCGTATGCCGACCAACATCGTGATCGGCACCTCGATCTTTCAGATCATCTTCGTCACCGCTATCGTCACCCTGCTGCACGCAACGCTCAATCACACGCTCGACCTGCTCCTCGCCTTCATATTGGTTGCTGGCGGCGTCATCGGCGGTCAATTCGGGGTGAGAGCGGGGCATCGATTCAAGGGCGAGCAATTGCGCGCCATGCTGGCCGTGGTGGTGCTCGCGGTCGCGCTCCGCCTGCTCCTCGATCTCGTGCTCAAGCCGGCAGAGCTTTACTCCCTCGTGCCGTTATCGGGGGCCTGATGAGAACCACACTTGTCGCCATTCTGTTTGCCTTGCCGCTCACGGCGGCCGTGGCGGGGTCACCGCATCCGGAAGAGGTGCAGGCGGACATCTCCACGCGCGAAATCTCCATTCAGTCCGACTTCACCGGCATCGAGATTCTCATCTTCGGCAGCGTCGATTTCAGCCATGCGCACCCCGACCAGAGCGGTTACGACGTGATCGTGGTCATTCGCGGGCCGGGCGAGCCGATCGTCGTCAGGCAGAAGCATCGGGTCGCCGGCATCTGGGTAAACGGCCCCGGCAAGATCTTCGCCTCGCCGCCCGGCTTCTATGCCGTGCTCTCCTCGCGCCCGTTCCGGGCCATTGCGTCGGACAAAATGCTCAAAGAGCTCGGCATCGGCCTGAACAATGTGGACTTTGGACGATATACGCTTGGCGATCCGCAGGAGGAAAGCCATCGCTCGGCCATGATCCGGCTGCGGAAGGAGGAAGGGCTGTTCCAGGAGCATGACGACGGGGTGAGCTTCATCGGCCGCAGCCTGTTCCGAGCCACCGTCGACCTGCCGGTGAACGTTCCCATCGGCCGGTACACGTCGGACGTCTATCTCTTCCGTGACGGCGTGCTTCTCAGCAAGAAACAGAGCACGCTCGCGGTGAGCAAGGTCGGTTTCGAGCGGGTGCTCTACCTGCTCGCGTTCCAACACCCGTTCATCTATGGGCTGCTGGCGGTGATACTCGCCGTACTTGCCGGGCTCGCCGGCTGGTTCGCCTTCCGCCGCGACTAGGATCAATCGGGCAAAAGCAGGCTGCCGAGCACGGGATAGACGTCGGCGCGCCCCATCATCCAGGCTTCGAGCCGGTGCTTGACGAAGAGCGTGTCGAAGGCCTCGTCCAGAACGTTCAATCCGCCGGCGTAAGCCCCGAAAGCCGGCATCACCAGCCTGTGGCCATCGGTGGCGAAGCAGCGGCGGCGAAGCACCGCGCCGCGCCTGGCGATGCGCGCGACCGGGTGCAGATGACCGGCGATCTCTCTAGACCCATTCTCCGAGGGTTCATGCCTGAGGGTGATACCGCGGATGGTCAGCGTGGCGCAGATCGTGCCACCGATCGATGCAGGCAGATGCTGATCGTGATTGCCGCAGATCCAGTACCATTCGCGGCCCTGTTGCAGGCTGGTCAGAAGGGCTGAGTCCTCCTCCGCCACGCTGTCGGCCAGATGGCTGCGATGAAAACTATCGCCGAGCGCCACGACGCGGGCCGGATCGACCGCGCCGATGACCTTGCTCAGGCGTTGCAGCGTGGTACGAGTGTCGTAAGGCGGCAGCAGCATGCCGAGCGCGGCGAAGGCGGCGCCTTTCTCCAGATGCAGGTCGGCGACGAGAAGCGTGTCCTCCGCCTCCCAATAGAGCGCGCCGGCGGCGAGTGGCGTCAACTCATGACCGCAGACGGAAAGGCGAGCCCTGAGCGTCGGCGCGCTCTCGGGCATGAGGTCAAGTCTGGCCTGCGGCATTTCCCCCTAAAGCCTCCGCGATGAGTTCCTCGACCGTCTCGCGCAACAAAGTCTCGCTCGCTTCGCCGGGGACGCTCTCGCGTCCGATCTCAAGCATTACAGGCACGGCAAGCGGCGAGACTCGACTGAGACCAATATGCCTGATTCGTCCACGAATTCGTTTCAAGAAATCATTCAGGCGACCGACATCGATCAGACCGGTGGCGGCATCGGCAAACGCCGCCTGCAACAAGATATGGTCGGGCTCGTGCTGTCGCAGCACATCATAGATGAGGTCGGAAGAGACGGTCATCTGCCGCCCGGTCTTCTCCTGCCCCGGATGACGGCGCTCGATCAGCCCGGAAATGATGGCGCAGACGCGGAAGGAGCGCTTCATCAGGCTCGACTCGGCGAGCCAGGCATCGAGATCGTCGCCCAGCATGTCCTCATCGAAGAGCTTCGCGAGATCGAGTCTGCCGGCCTTGACCATCGCGCCCATGTCGTTGAGACCCCAGATCGCGAGGGCGTATTCGTTGGCGACGAAGCCGAGCGGAGCGGAGCCCGCCCGCTCCAGCCGGCGCGTGAGCAACATGCCGAGACTTTGATGCGCGAGCCGCCCTTCGAACGGATAGCAGACGAGATAATGACGCTTGCCGCGCGGGTAGGTCTCGACCAGGATTTCGTCAGGCCCCGGCACCACCGAGAACTCGGCTTGCAGGCGGAGCCAATCGGACACCTGGTCGGGGAAGCGCGCCCAAGTGCCCGGCTGCGCTAGCAGGTGACGCACCCGGTCGGCGAGATAGGTCGATAGCGGGAATTTGCCACCATCATAGGCCGGCACTTTGGGCTCGGTGGCGTTCGCGCGGGTGACGATGGCGTCGTTCTCGCGCAAGCCCTCGAAGCGCAGCACCTGGCCGGCGAACACGAAACTGTCGCCGGGCGTGAGCTGCTCAATGAAATATTCCTCGACCTCGCCGAGCACACGGCCACCAGCCAGCACGTTCCTCGGTTTGAGCGCGCCACCCTTGAGGCGGGCAAGGCGCACGCGCACCATCGGCGCTTCAACGATGGTGCCGACATTGAGCCGGTATTGCTGGGCGACGCGGGGATGGGCGATGCGCATGAGCCCTTCGGGCGTGCGCTTCAGCTTGGCGTAGCGCTCATACGTGGCGAGCGCATAGCCGCCGGTGGCGACGAATTGCACGATCTTGTCGAAGCCCGCGCGGGTGAGGCCCTGATAGGGCGAGGCGCTGGTCACTTCATGATAGAGCCGATCGGGATCGAACGGCGCGGCGCAAGCCATGCCGAGAACATGCTGGGCGAGCACGTCGAGCGCGCCGGGCCGTGACGGCGGCGTGTCCTGCGCGCCTTCTTCGGCGGCTTCGAGCGCCGCCTGGCACTCGACCACCTCGAAGCGATTGGCCGGCACCAGCAGCGCCTTGCTCGGCTCGTCGAGCCGGTGATTGGCGCGGCCGATGCGCTGGGCGAGACGGCTCGCACCCTTGGGCGCGCCGATATTGACGACGAGATCAACGTCGCCCCAATCGATGCCGAGGTCGAGGGTGGAAGTGCAGACCACGGCACGAAGCTTGCCCGCGACCATGGCCGCCTCGACCTTGCGCCGCTGCGCCACGTCGAGCGAGCCGTGATGCAGCGCGATCGGCAGGTTCTCGTCGTTGTAGCGCCACAGCTCGTGGAACAGCATTTCGGCCTGCGAACGCGTGTTGACGAACATCAGGGCCATGCGATGGGCCTTGATCGCCTCGTAGATCTCGGGCAGCGCGTAGCGTGCCGAATGGCCGGCCCAAGGCAGCTCGGCCTTCGATTTGAGGATGGTGATATCGGCCTTGGCGCCGCCTTGCGCCGTGACGATCTCGGCAAGTCGCGTGGCGGACTGGCCGTCATGAGGCACAAGGAAAGCGGCAAGCTCGTAAGGCCGCGCCACAGTCGCCGACAGTCCTATGGCGGTGAGGTCCGGCGCGTAGGTGCGGAGCCGTGCCAAATCGAGCGCCAAGAGATCGCCGCGCTTGCTCGAGGCCAGCGCATGCAGCTCGTCCAAAATCACGTATCTGAGCGAGCCGAACAGTTCTGGCGCGCTCCTATGCGACAGCATCAGCGCGATCTGCTCCGGCGTGGTCAGCAAAATGTCGGGCGGCAGCACGCGCTGACGGGCACGGCGCGAGGGCGGCGTGTCGCCGGTGCGCGTTTCGAGCTTGATGGGCAGCACCATTTCCTCGACCGGCGTGGCCAGGTTGCGGGCGATGTCGGTGGCGAGCGCCTTCAGCGGCGACACATATAAAGTGTGGATCGCCGATGCCGGTTTGAGCTGCCTACCGCGCGCGGCAAGATCGACCAGGCTCGGCAGGAAGCCGGCCAGGGTCTTGCCGCCACCGGTCGGGGCGATCAGCAGCGCATCGCGGCCCTCACCCGCCGTTTCGAGCAACGCAAGCTGGTGGGCATGCGGACGCCAGCCCCGCGCGCGGAACCAGCCGGCAAACAGCTCGGGCAGCGCCGTTTGCGCCGGGACGGCATCCGGCGCCTTTACCAAGACCCTCGTCTTTGCGCTCACGCCTGCCACGTCCTCTTGACCTCGCCCGCCCTTCGCACCAATTCTGCCGTAGTTCGAGCCGAAGCTTTGGTTACTTTAAGGCAGGCATACGCGGCGCCAAACGAAAGGGACAGCGGACATGGAACGGTTCTTTGGCGGTAATCCGGCCCTGGTGCTGGTCAGGCTGGTGATCCTGTCCTTGATCGTCGGCGTGATCCTGGCCGCGCTCGGCTTCAGCCCCTTCGACATCATCGACAGCATAAGGCGGCTGCTGGCCCGCATCTACGACATGGGCTTCGCCGCGGTGGAAAGGGCGCTCCGCTACTTCCTGCTCGGCGCAGTCATCGTGTTCCCGGTGTGGCTCTTCGTGCGCGCGTTCAAGATGCTCGGGCGCGAGAGCGGCACGGCGCTGCTCGATCCCAACTCGGGGAAGCGCGAAGCCTAGCGTAAGGCCGCCCGGTCCAAGGCGCGCGAGCCGATCAACGGCGTGAGGCTGTCGACGCGGGCACGCTCCATGGCCTCGATAAGCTTCTGCTTGATTTGGCCGATCAGCGGCGGTCCTACGAACACGAACCCGGTATAGACCTGAATGAGCGAGGCGCCAGCCTCGATCTTGGCCAGCGCCGTCTCGCCTGAATCGATGCCGCCGACCCCGATCAGCGGCAGCTTGCCTTCGGTCAGCCGGTAGACGCGCGCGAGCATGCGGGTCGAGCGCGCGAAGAGCGGGCGCCCCGAAAGGCCGCCTTTTTCCATGGCGAAGTCCACGTCGTGCAAGCCGTCGCGGGCGAGAGTGGTGTTGGACACGACGATGCCGTCGACATCGTGCGCCATGATGACTCCCACGGCGAGCGCCACATCGGCCTCGGCAAGATCCGGCGCGAGCTTGATTAGAAGTGGCGGAGGCGACGGCAAAGCGGCGCGTGACGCCTGCACCCGCTTGAGTAGAGAGTTGAGTTCTTGCGGGCTCTGGAGATCGCGCAGGCCAGGCGTGTTGGGTGAGGAGATGTTGACGGTGAAATAGCTCGCTACCGGCGCCAGCCGTTCGATGCCCTCGACATAGTCGGCGATGCGATCCTCGCTGTCGCGCCCTGCCCCGATATTGACGCCGACAATCCCGTTCGGACGGTGTTGCAGCCGCCGGAGCGCCGCGGATAGTCCCTCATTGTTGAAGCCGAGCCGGTTGATGA
Organism: Methyloceanibacter sp.; assembly: GCA_035557335.1. Taxonomy (GTDB): domain Bacteria; phylum Pseudomonadota; class Alphaproteobacteria; order Rhizobiales; family Methyloligellaceae; genus Methyloceanibacter. The sequence continues at coordinate 14,811 of DATMDY010000054.1, read as the reverse complement.
TGGCGCGCTCGGTGGTCGAACGAAAGAGGCGGGGCTTCTCATTGCCGGCCTGGGGGCGCGGTGTGAGCGTGCCGACCTCCACGAAACCAAAGCCCATATCCAGAAGAGACTGCGGCACCCGCGCGTTCTTGTCGAAGCCGGCTGCCATGCCGAGGGGATTGGGAAAGTCGAGACCGAACAGGGTCTGCGCCAACCGCGGATCGTCGGATCCTGAAGCGTGCGGATAGAGTCCAAACTCCAGTCCCTTGATGGCGAGATCATGGGCGCGCTCTGGTTCGAGCGAGTGCAGGAATGCCTGCCCTAGATTGAACAACGAATTCACGCCGCGATCTCCACCGCTTCGGGGAGAATATGGCGTCCTTCGGCATCGAGCGGCAACGGTTCGGCCCAAAGCATCGCGGTCAGATCGAGCGGCGCGTAGAGATGGGGGAATAGCGCCCCGCCTCGCGACTCCTCCCATTTGAGATCGCCGCCGAGACGCACCGCGTCCAAGGCGAGCAGCACCAGATCGACCTGTCCGGCGAAATGGGCGGCAAGTGTGCCCGCGACCTGATGCGCCCCGGAGAGATGGATGAAGCCGTCGCGAAGATCGTCAGCCGAACCGTGGAAGCGCCCCTCGCGCATGGCTGCCTCGAAATCGGCCTCGGTCATGATCTTATAGACGGGGTCTGTCATTTATCGGTAGAGACTAGCCGCGCGCCGGTGCTCCAACAAGGACGGCACCGGCCGCGACTTTCAGGCCCACGATGAGGGAGGACGGTCCATACGGATGAGCTCATGATCGAGATGCCGACCAGAGCCGGGTAATCGAGGTGATCCCCATTATGATTGACGACTGCGCAAGGGCCTCGCAGCCATATAGGTAAGCCCTCAGCCCGTCTTTTTTGCGGGCGGTTGCCCGTTTACTCCGTCCCGTTCCTGGATGGCCTGGGATAGGCACCAATCGGCCATCGCCAGATGCTGGTCTTTGACTTCGGAATTGTAGGCGTCATGGGCGCGTTGAATGAACTTTTTCGCCTCGACGAGATAGTCCATTGGGATCCTCCACCGCTGACCCTGATGCTCTCCATATGGGTGCTGCGAGCACGCAATGAAGGGCGGTAGAGGCTAAAAGCACATCCATAACATCAACTTGGTACGTTACCGTTCCAGGATTCAAACTGGGTGGACAAGGATGGAAAATGAGGCATAATTCCTAGAGTGGGTATAAATTCCCTACCGATTCGGCGGGACTTTCCTGATCCCCGCCGCTGTTTCGGAGGCAGCCCATACCTAGGCTGACTCACGGCAGAGTTTGGTCCGCCCTCGACGCGCTGGCGCGCCGCTATGGGTTGTCCTCCTCCGGCCTTGCCAAGCGCGCCGGACTCGATGCCACCGCCTTCAACAAGTCAAAGCGGGTCACCGGCGAGGGACGCTTGCGCTGGCCGACCACGGAAAGCATCGCCAAGGTGCTCGAGGCGACCGGCGCCACCGTCGAGGATTTCACCGCGCTGGTCATCACCGAGCCGCGTGGACGCCGCGGCACCGCGCAGCCCATCCCCCTGATCGGACTGACCCAGGCTGGCGCCGGCGGCTTCTTCGACGATGGTGGCTTCCCCGTCGGTGTGGGCTGGGACCAGATCCGCTTTCCGCGCGTCGATGACGATAACGCCTATGCGCTCGAAGTGACCGGCGACAGCATGCAGCCGCTTTATCGTGACGGCGATATTCTCATCGTTTCACCGAACGCCGCGCCGCGCAAAGGCGACCGTGTCGTGCTGCGCACCACCGACGGAGAGGTGATGGCCAAGATCCTGGTCAGGCGCACGGCGAAAACAGTGGAACTCGCCTCGTTCAACCCGGCCCATGCCAATCTCGTCTTTCCCATGAACCGCATCGATTGGATGGCGCGCATCGTCTGGGCGAGCCAATAGTTAGCTCGATGGCTTGGCGGGAAGCGACAGGCCGATCACGCCGACTATGATCAGGGCCACCGAGACGATCTTGAGCATCGTGATCGGCTCGCGAAAATAAGCCACGCCGATCATCGCCGCGAGCGCCGTGCCGACACCGGACCAGATGGCATAGGTTGTGGATAGATCAAGCCGCTTCAGCGCCAGGATCACCGCGAGCGCCGATAAGACATAGAAAACGGGGACGGCGATCGACGGTAGCGGCTCGGAGAAGCCGCGGCTCAGCTTCATCGAGGTGATGCCGGCGACTTCGAGCAGGATGGCGGCGCCGAGATAGATCCAGGCCATGAATTCCGCAGAGGCAATTGCGACTCAAGGCGCGATGCGCGCTTGCTGCCTTCAACAGCGAAATTGCATGACGTCCTGATGACAGCCGCCGCCCAACTGTCACAGTATTTCGAGAGGAATGGGACTTGTCGGCGGCGGGAAGGCGCGGTCCAGCTCGGCATGTTCTTCGCCAGTCAGCTTGATGTCGAGCGCCGCGCGGTTCTGGCGCACATGCGCTTCGCTCTTCGCCTTGGGTATCACCATCACGTCCTTGTGCCGCAGCACCCAGGCGAGAGCGATCTGCGCCTGAGTGGCGTCGTGGCGGGCGGCGATCGAGGTCAGCGCAGGGTCGCGCAACAGACGTCCCTGCTCGATTGGCGAATAGGCCATGATCGGCACGGAGCGCTCGCGGCACCATGGCAAGAGGCCGGCTTCGATGCCGCGTCGCTTGAGATTGTAAAGCACCTGGTTGGTGGCGCAGTCCGCCCCGCCCTCGAGCGCGAACAGCTCCTCCATATCGTCGACATCGAAATTGCTGACGCCGAAGTAGCGGATCAATCCTGCATCTTGCAGGGCGAGGAAGGCATCGAGTGTCTCGGCAAGGGCCGGATGCCCGCGCCAGTGCAACAAATACAGGTCGATCCGGTCGGTGTTGAGCCGCTTCAGGCTGCGTTCGCAGGCTTTGATGGTGCCGGCGCGGCTCGAGTGTTCCGGTAGCACCTTGCTCACCAGGAACACCCCGTCGCGGCGCCCTTCGATAGCCTCGGCCACGATCTCCTCGGCGGTGCCGTCGGCATACATCTCGGCGGTGTCGATCAGGGTCATGCCGAGATCGAGGCCAAGGCGGAGTGCCGCGACTTCTTCTTTTCGCACGCGCTCGCTCTCGCCCATGCGCCATGTGCCCTGGCCGAGCTGCGGCACGGTCTCGCCGGAGGGTAGGGTTACGGTGGGAAGCTTTACCACGATGAGACGCTTAAGCCTTTTTCGCGGAGGCGACCTCCCGCTCCTCCTTCCGCCAATAAAGCTGGAAGGCGAGCACCAGCAGGAACACGCCGAACACCAACGCATAGGCTCCGATCCACAGCGTCAGCACCACCGCGCCGATAAAGGGTTGGATCACCAACAAGATGCCGAACACGAGGGAGGCGATGCCGCCAAGCGCGAGCCACCAACGGCCGTGCTCGATGTTGAGGGAGAAGGCCGCCGCCAGCAGCAATGCGCCCGAAACGATCGCCCAGATGGCGATGATCCACACCAGCGCCACCAGGGTGATGACGGGCCAGACCACGGCGACCACGCCGGCGGCGATGCTGACCAGGCCTTGCAGGATGAGGAGGCCCCAGCGCTCTCCGCCAGCCGCCGCCTTGACGCCCGAGGCGATGGTGAAGGCGCCGTCGACCAGCATATAGGCCGCGAACAAGATGACGAACACTTCGACGGCGAGCGTGGGGTTCAGCAGGCAGATCAAGCCGAAGATGATACCCAATATGCCGCGCAGGCCCACCGCCCACCAACTCTGCTCCAGGATTTCACTCAATGCGTCGCAACGCGCCTTCTTCGCGGTCGCCGTGCGGCTTTTCGCGGGTGTCGTGCTCGCGGCCATGGAACGCCCCTCCTCCAGCCAAAGATGATCGATAACTCTACCCGGTTACGCGCCATCGGTCAGCCCGCAAGGGGTCGTAGCCAGTGGCGAAACCCCCACCAAATTGCGTCATCATGCCACCGCATCCAGATGCTAGCATCCAAATCACGGACCCGCGCGTTAGGCCTGTACACCCAGGAGGCGGAGAGATGATGGATACGGTTGTTCAGTCCCAAAACACGCTCAAGACCCCAGCCTATGCCGCCCAGACGGCCAAAGCGGCCCTGGCGCCATGGTCAATCGAGCGCCGCGAGCCCGGCCCGCACGATGTCCTGATCGACATTCTCTATTGCGGCGTCTGCCATTCCGACATTCACCAGGCCCGCGACGAATGGGGCGGTTCCATCTTCCCCATGGTGCCGGGCCACGAGATCATCGGCCGGGTGATCAAGGTCGGCGACCATGTCAAGAAATGGAAGCCCGGCCATATCGTCGGCGTCGGCTGCTTCGTCGATTCCTGCCGGCGCTGCGAGGCCTGCCGTGCCGGCGAGGAGCAATATTGCGAGCCGGGCATGACGCTCACCTATAACGGCTATGAGCGCGACGGCAAGACGCCGACCTATGGCGGCTATTCCACCCAGATCACCGTCGACGAGAATTACGTGCTGAATATCCCCAAGGGCGTTCCGCTCGAGCGGGCGGCGCCTTTGCTGTGCGCCGGCATCACCACCTATTCCCCGCTCAGGCATTACGGCTTGAAGGAAGGCGACAAGCTCGGCGTTGTGGGTCTCGGCGGTCTCGGCCATATGGCGGTGAAGTTCGGCCACGCCATGGGCGCGCATGTCACCGTGCTCAGTCATTCGCCCGGCAAGCGCGACGACGCGCTCAAGCTCGGCGCCGACGATTTCCTCGTGACCAAGGACGAGGCGACGTTCAAGGAGAATGCCGGCCGTTTCGACTTCATCTTGGATACCGTGTCGGCCACGCACGACTACAACGCTTATCTAGGCCTGCTCCGCCGCGACGGCATCATGGTGCTGGTTGGCGTTCCGGAGCCGACGCCGCTCTCGGCCGGCGCCGTCATCATGAAGCGCAAGAGACTGGCCGGTTCGCTGATCGGAGGGATTCGCGAGACCCAGGAGATGCTCGATTTCTGTGCGGCAAACGGCATTGCCGCGGATGTGGAAGTCATCCCCATCCAGGGCGTCAACGAGGCTTACGAGCGCATGCTCAAGAACGACGTGCGCTACCGTTTCGTGATCGATCTCGCCAGCCTGAAGGCCGCTTCCTAGCGGCCTTCAGTAGTTTCCAACCTTTCCCTATGGTTAACCGGGCTTCGGCCCTATAAAAGCCACGAAATATCTGAGAATTATGGTGTTTCCCGCGGGCCAAGGGAGCCGGCGGGCATTAACCATGTTTGTGTAATCGTCAGCACTCTGGGGCCGGGGGGAGGAAGCTGATGACATGCGTATATTTGCGCTCATTGCGCTCGCTTCCTGCGGCGTACTCGGCTTGTCGTTTTCTGCTGACGCCCAAACCGGCACGTCGCCGGTAGCGCCGTCGCGCACTCTCTCGGTGCCGAAACAATCGACCCCGCAGCTTTTAGCGCCACCGCAATTGGAGCCTGTGCCCACCGCGCCCACACCGGCGCGAGAGACGCGATCCGATCCGCTGCCTACAGTCGTAGTGCCCCAGCCGGTTGAGATGACCGAGCCTCATCCCATGCGCGACTATGCGCCGGTCGTGCAGGAAGCGGCACCCGGACCGCCGTCTGCATCGCCTGCGCCGCACGCTTTCTCCACGCCCGAGCGCCTGCTCGATTGGATGTCGAACTACCGCAAGCACCCAAGAGCGTCTCAGGTCCCCGCTGCGGTCCATGCCATGTTCGAGTTCGGTTTGTTCAGCGAGGAGGAGAAGCAGTGGTTCTGCATCGGCTTCATCGCCGGGGTGCTCGGCAACAATCCGAAGGACGGCCCGAAACTCATCGCCCAGATGTTCCCCATGCCCGACAAGGAGCAGGCGGTGATCATTAGGGCCATCGCCTATTCGGGCAGGCCGGACTGGCGCGAGCTGCTTGAGAAGAATTCCTCACGCATGCCGCTAAGGCGTCCGCTCATCGACGACTTCCTCAACGGCAAACGCCCGATCTTGATGCAGCTGCCGCTGGATACTGGCGGCTCGCCGGGCATCTACGCGCTGTGGGGCTATTACGTCGCCACCGGCCAGCATCAGCCGGTGCTGCGCATCATGGATGCCTTGCGCTGGTCGAAGAACAAGTCGGATTCAGGATTTTCCTGGCGCAAGATTTTCTCAGGCTGGGGTAACGACCCAAGCGCGGTGGAAAAGATCACCACCGGCGGCACCGCCAAATGGACGCTCGCTTCTTACGCCGAGCGCGATCGCGAGCTGCTCGCTCTCTATCGTGCCGAGCAGGCTAGTCAGCCCGAGGAGATCTCCAAGCCGCTGGAGGACGTGATCGAGGCCGCCGAGGCTTTCGAATCCGAGAAGATCCGCAAGGATCAGTTCGGCGCCATCGAGGATGCGACGCGGCAAAAGATGACCAGCGACATGACAGGCACGACCAAGGGTGTGACCGCGGGCTCGATCGCCATCGCCACGGGCTGCGTGGCGGCGACGGCGCTCGGCCAGGCGCAGATCGCCATACCTTGCGTGATCGGCGGCGCGCTCTACACAGGCGCCGCGAAGCTTGCGCATTAGCGCACCTCTCCCCCTGTTGGGAGAGAGGATACCGATCGTGGAGTTGAACTAATCGCTGCTGCGGCCCATCAGATAGCCGACGATCACGCCGAGGCCGGCGGCGAGTATGAGCGAGGCAGCAAGATTGTCCCTGATGGCCTCCTCGGCCTCATGCGCGGCATCGGAAGCGACGTGACGGGCCTGCCTGTATCCGCTTTTCGCGCTCTTGCCCACGCTGCGCGACAGGTCGTTGACATAGGCGCGCAGGCCGTCGAGCTCGTCGTAGACATCGTCAATGTCGAGGTCCTTGACGTCTTTGACGAACTTCGCGGCCTTGCGCTCAACCTTGCCCAGATTCACCATGATAGACTCCTTCGTGTGACAGAACGCGCCCGTCCGGCTCGGCGCCTAGTCTACCAGAAACGGCCGAGAGGGGGTCTCTGTTCCCTGAGCGCTTAAAGGACCTGGTTGCGGGCCCTGATGCCGCGCTCGATGGCCACCGCGGTCAGTCTGTCTAGGTCGAGGCTGTCGCGCAGCATGTCGATGAAGCGTGCCTCTTCGGGCCGCACGCGGAGATCGGCCGCCGCCACCTCCAGCGCCACGGCATACGCCGTCTCATGGAGCTTCTTCGGCAAGCCGCCGCGGATCAGGCCAAGCGCGCGTTCTAGGCCGCCATCCTCTCCTAGAATCTCGCCGCAAGCCTCGGCGGTCTTGACCAGCTTGTCCTGGTCGTAATCGGCGAAGACTGGCAGATTGGAGACAATCTCGCCGATGCGGGCGAGCTCGGCGTCGGTCATGATGCGGTCCACGGCCGACACCGTGACCATCGCATAGATCAGCGCGGTGTGATGGTCCAACGTCTCAGCCATGGCGCGGCGTCCCTCTCGTTTACCCCGAAACGGCGGGGACCGTAGGCAATTGGCGCAGGCCCGGCAAGCGCCGTTTCACCTCGCCAAACGCCCGGAAATAGTGGCGCCGTTTAGAAAACTGTGAAATTTGTCGGGCGACAAATCCCTTCAAAGCGATAGACACCATCCGAACCCGACCATGGCCAGTTCTCCCAGCGCCAAAAAGGCTGCTCCGAAGATCGAGATAGACTCGGAACTCTTGGCGCACGCGCATGTGAGCAAGGCGTGGCCCTTCGAGGAGGCGCGCAAGGTCCTGAGCCGGCTGAAGCGTATCCCGAAGCCGACCGGCGCCATCATTTTCGAGACCGGTTACGGGCCCTCTGGCCTTCCCCATATCGGCACCTTCGGCGAGGTGGTGCGCACCACCATGGTGCGCCACGCCTTCCGCGTGCTCACCGAGGACAAAGTGCCGACGCGGCTCATCTGCTTCTCCGACGACATGGACGGCTTGCGCAAGGTACCCGACAACATCCCCAACAAGGAGATGGTGGCCGAGCATCTGGGCAAGCCGCTCACCCAGGTCCCAGATCCGTTCGGCACCCACCAAAGCTTCGGCCACCACAACAATGCCCGGCTCAGGGCCTTCCTCGACACGTTCGGCTTCGACTACGAATTCCTCTCGGCCACGGAGTGCTACGTTTCGGGGCGCTTCGACATGACGCTGCTCAAAGTGCTGGAGAACTATGACGCGATCCGCGACGTGATCCTGCCGACACTCGGCCCGGAGCGGCGCGCCACCTACAGCCCCTTCCTGCCCATCTCGCCGACCACCGGCTGCGTGCTGCAAGTGCCGATCGTCGATCGCGACGTTGCCGCGGGGTCTATCCGTTACAAGGATCCCGACAGCGGCAAGCTCGTTCAGATTCCCGTCACGCGCGGCCATTGCAAGCTGCAATGGAAGGCCGATTGGGCCATGCGCTGGGCGGCGCTCGGCGTCGATTACGAAATGGCAGGCAAGGATTTGATCGACTCGGTGCGGTTGTCCGGACATATCTGCCGCATCCTTGGCGCGCAGCAGCCGGAAGGCTTCATCTATGAGCTGTTCCTCGACGAGAAGGGTGAGAAGATCTCGAAGTCGCGCGGCAACGGGCTGACCATCGAGGAGTGGCTCGCTTACGCGTCGCCGGAAAGCCTCTCGCTCTATATGTATCAGAGCCCGCGCAAGGCGAAGCGTCTCTATTTCGACGTGATCCCCCGCGCGGTCGACGAATATGTCGGCCATCTCGCCGCCTATCCGAAGGAGGAACAGGCAGCGAAGCTAATGAACCCGGTCTGGCATATCCATCAGGGCACGCCGCCCGAGGCCGAACTGCCCATCAGTTTCGCGTTGCTGTTGAACCTTGCCTCGGCCTCGAACTCGGAGGATCGCGAGGTGTTGTGGGGCTTCATCCGCCGTTACGCGCCCGATGCGACACCGCAGGAGCATCCGCTGCTCGACGAGCTGGTCGGCTACGCCATCCGCTATTTCCATGACCTGGTGAAGCCGGCCAAGCGCTACCGCGCGCCGACGGAAAAAGAGCGGGCGGCACTCGTGGATCTCGACAAACGGCTCGGCAAACTGCCGAAAGCAGTGCTGGCCGAGGAAATTCAGACGGAGGTCTATGCCGTCGGCAAGGAGCACGGCTTCGAGCCGCTGCGCGATTGGTTCGCCACGCTGTACGAGGTGCTGCTCGGCCAGACGCAAGGCCCGCGCTTCGGCTCTTTCGTCGAGCTTTACGGCATCAGCGAGACCCGTGCTCTGATCGCCAAGGCTCTCGCCGGCGAGCTGACGGCAGGCTAGCCGGTTTTAGAAGAAGCTCATGGGGAAGTAGCGGAGGAACAGCTCTTCGTAGCGGCCGCTCGCATGCACCTGCTCCAAGCCGTAATTGAGGATCTCGGAGAGCCGGCGGTTGCCCCGCTTCACGGCGATGCCAACTCCCTCCCCGAAAAACTTGACATCTAGATATGGGCCACCGCGGAATTCGCAGCAGTTCTCGCTGGTCACGCCGTTGATCCAGAAAGTGAGACCGATCCCGTCGCCGAAGATGAAGTCGACGGCGCCGCCCATCAACGCCTTTTGCGCATCCTCTGCCGTATCGAAAGTAGCGATCGCCGCGTCAGGGAAGAATTTTTTCAGATAGACCTCGTGGCCGGTGCCTTTCGCCACGCCGATCTTCACGCCTTCCACGGTCTCGGGGCGAATGTCCCTGAGCTCGACATCCTTGCGCGCCACGAAACGCGCGGGCGTGGCGTAATAGCGCGAGGTAAAGTCAGCCTTGTTCAGCGCCTCGGCGGTGATGCGGATGGAGGCGATGGCGGCGTCGGCCTCGCCTCTGTCGAGGCTCGGGAGGAGCTCGCTCCACTCGATATCCCTGACCTCGCACTGAACTTCGAGCGTCTCGCAAATAGCCTTGGCCAGATCGACATTGAACCCGGTGAGCGCGCCGACCTCGTCGTAATAATGGAAGGGCGGATAGTCGCTGTCTGTGACGAAGCGCAGCGTCTCGACTCCCTTCATGTCGGGCCTGGGGCGCTGCACGTCGCCCTGCCAGGCATCGGGGACGATCTCCCGCCTGATCTGCGTTTGCGTCTGCGCCTGTGCCAAGACGGGCTCCGGCAATAGCCAGACAAGGCTCAAACCGAGCGCCGCAAGCCAATAATTGATATGAGTGATGCGTGCTGACACGCGCTTCTCTTAGCGCAGCTTCAGGCGCCTCGCTAGCGGGCGCTGCAACACATGGTTGCAAGAAGTAAGTCTAGCAATCCTTCATTGTGCTCGACAAATACAACTCCGGATGCGGATCAATATTGCGTCTCTTCTTAAAATTGCAAATAGTAAGAGGGGGTGTTTCGGGGGGGTTCCCGTGTCGCTTGTATCGGACACTAGCCGGCTCGCGGGTCGGCTCGCGCGCCTGGACACCAAATCCCAGGCGCTTTCCCAGACGGAATATCACTTCCTGCTCGGACGCTTCGTCAATGCCGCCTTTTTGGCGCAGGCAACCGCCACGGCCACAAAATGGGGCGTCCATCCCCATGAGGTGCTGATCGCCACGGGCTGGCTCAAAGCTGACGACTATTACCGCGCCTTGGCGGAAGCCTGCGGCACAACCTTCAAGGCGGACCTTCCGCCCTCGGAGGTGGCGCCCCCGGCCACGAGCATGAGCCCGCGACAATGCCTCGCCCATGGCCTGCTTAGATACCTCCGCATGCGGTGAGGCGCGCCATTTGCCACCACTTCGCGCAGGCCTTTATGCATGACGCGGTCGAAGGGCTGGCCGGGCGCTTTCCGGAACGGAGCGCACGAACACGCCCCGCGCTGTGGCAGCGCCGGTCGCTTGCGCTCGGCGCCCTCGCGATCCTTGGCGCGATTCTGCTCGCTCCGATCGAGACGATATGGGTTCTGACACTTTCACTCGCGCTGCTGTTCGTGCCGGTGATCGCGCTACGCCTCCTTGCGCTGCCCGGCCTCATGCGCGCGTATGCGGACAGCAATAATCCGGCAGTCCCGCGCGTGGCCGACAGCGAGCTGCCGATCTACACCGTCCTCGTGCCGCTTTATCGCGAGGCGCATATGTTGCCTGGTCTCGTCCGGGCCCTGACGCAACTCGACTGGCCGGCGGCAAAGCTCGACTTGTGCTGCGTCTGGTTGCGGGGGGCCCGGAAAAGGGCGACCATCCCCGCCGGTTCGGGATATACCCGGGAATCGTGATTAAGGCTCAAGGGGCACCACATGCAAATGATACACCGATTTTTGCTTGCCGCGGTTTTCATCGCGGTGCCGAATTTGGCACTCGCCGACAATCACGAACTTGCACGTGAGCCGCACGGCATCGACGCCCCTGTTCCCGCGCCGGCTACGGCGCCAGCGCAGCCAACCGAAAACAAGATCACCATCTACACGGCAAAGACCATTGTGACACTCGATCCCGGCACGCCGACCGCCGAGGCCGTGGCGGTGATGGACGGCAAGATTCTTGGCGCCGGCACCCTGGACGAGGTCAAGGGCTGGGTCACCAACGAGCAGGTCGAGATCGACCCGCGCTTTCAGGATGCGGTGATCATCCCCGGCCTCATCGAAGCGCACATGCACCCGCAGATTACCGGCGTGCTTTGGCTCGGCGTGTATGTGGGACGGTTCGATCGGATGGCGCCCGACGGCACTCTCGTGAAGGGTTTGGAGACCAAGCAGGCGGTCCTCGACCGGCTCAAGGAGGCGGCTGCCAAACTGCCGAACGATGGAAGCTGGCTGGTGGGCTGGGGGTATCAGCCGGAGTTCTATGCCGACTCACCGCTCACCCGCGCCGACCTCGATCCGATCTCCAACGGCCATCCGATCTTCGTCGAGAACCTGTCGATGCATATCTACTACGCCAACAGCAAGGCGTTCGAGATCGCCGGCATCGGCGACGACACCGATGTCGTCGGGATCATCAAGAAGGACGGGAAGCCGACCGGCGAAATCGAGGAGATCAAGGCGGCTCTTGCTTTCGCCTCGAAACTCCCGCCGCTGGATGCCAAGACCTTGCTCAAGGCGACATGGGGCGCTGCCCAGCTCGCACATCGCGTCGGCGTGACGACCTTCGCCGATCTCTCCTTCGGCAGCCTTCCAGGTGGTTACCAAGCCTATCAGACCGTTGCCGCCGATCCGAACTTCCCGGTGCGCATCGTTCTCAATCCGATCATCCAGGTCTTCGAAAGTCCGGAGGTCGTGGCCAAGGGCGGACTCGATACCCTTACCGAATGGCACAAGGCCGATAACGACCGTCTCAGCTTCGGCGGCGTCAAGTTCGTCGTCGATGGATCGATCCAAGGCTATACCGGCCTCTTTCAGTGGCCCGGTTACTACAAGACCTTTGCCAACGGGATCGCCAACATCTCGCAAGACGATCTGACCAAGGGGGTCACCGAGGTCCACAAGCGCGGTTTCCAGGCGGTGATCCACACCAACGCCGATGAAGCCACTGAAATGGCGCTCAACGCCCTGACCGAAGCTCAGCGCAAATACCCGCAACCGCCAACCAGGAATCGGCTCGAGCACAATCAATATGTGACGCAAAGTCAGCTGCTCAGAATGAAGGCGCTCGGCGTCGCCACCAATCTGTTCACCAACCACATTTATTACTGGGGCGACCTGCACTACTCAACATTCGTGGGACCTGACCGGGCGGAGGACATGAATCCTGCGGGAAGCGCGCAGCGTCTAGGCATTCCCTTCAGCATGCATTCGGATGCGTCGGTGACCCCGGTCAATCCGCTGTTCAGCATGTGGACGGCGACGGCGCGCAAGACCATGTCCGGGCGCGTGCTGGGCGAGGCCGAACGTATCACCGTTCCGCAAGCATTGCATGCGGTGACCCTCGGCGCGGCCTACCTGCTTGGGCAGGATGACAAGAAGGGCTCGATCAAGACCGGCAAGCTCGCCGACTTCACCGTCCTCGACCGCAATCCGCTCGACGTCACCTCGCCCGATGAGCTGAAAGATATCAAGGTGCTTGGGACTGTCATGGGCGGCAAGGCCTTCCCGGCGGGTTCAATCGGCGAGAACGAGCAAGCCCCCGCTGACAAAGCACCGTAGCGAGGTCGGCTGCACCCCTGCGAGGCTCACCGCACATCCCCGTGCAAATTAAGTCTGCTAGGTCATTGAAAATTGGAGCGGGCGATGGGGATCGAACCCACGACCCGTAGCTTGGGAAGCTACTGCTCTACCACTGAGCTACACCCGCGCCGTTCAAAAACCTTAGCACGAGGCGTGGCTGCGGCGGAAGGCGGACGCCTCTAGTCCTGCTTGAAGTGCTTGGAGAGCTTCAGGCCTTGCGCCTGGTAATGCGAGCCGATGCCCTGGCCGTAGATCTGATCGGGGATATCGGTGAGCTTGTCGAACACCAGCCGTCCGACGATCTGGCCGTCTTCCAGGATGAAGGGAATATCGAGGCTGCGCACTTCGAGCACCGCCTTGGCACCTGGCGCGCCGCCCGGCGTGTAGCCGAAGCCCGGATCGAAGAAGCCCGCGTAGTGCACGCGGTACTCGCCGATCAATGGATCGAACGGCGCCATCTCGGCGACATAGGCCGGGGGCACCGACACGCTCTCCTTGGACGCCAGGATGTAGAACTCATGCGGGTCGAGCACGAGGCGGTTGTCCTCGCCGAGACGCACCGCCTCCCAGTACTGCTCGGGCTCATAGGCGCCGACCGCGTCGACATCGATCACCCCGGCAAAGCGGCGAGCGCGATAGCCGATCAGCCCCGTGGGCGGAATGGGCGCGAGACTGATGCGTAGCCTCAGTCCTTCATCAATGGCGGCATCCCCCTCGACCAGCCCCACATCTGAATGGATTTCGCGCAAGCGCCGATCGCCGACGCGGCCCGGCTGCTCGCCGGCATCGAGCTGCTGGCCGACGCGGCGGCGGAATCTGATCTGGTTGAGGCGCGAGCCGTAGCGGACCTTGATGGAGAAGGTGCGCGGGCAGATCTCGGCGAAAAGCGGCCCCGAATAGCCTTCCTCGACCGCGTCGAATGACCCCTGGTAGTCGGCGATCAGCCTCGTGAACACGTCGAGCCGTCCGGTCGAGCTTTTCGGATTGGCGAACCCGGCGATGGTCGAGCGCAGCTTGAGCTGCTCGATTAACGGCACGAGATAGACGCAGCCTGCTTCCAACACCGCGCCCTTGGTGAGGTCGATCTCATGGAACTTGAGCGCGCCGAGCTTGTCGCGCACCGTAGCGTTCGGACCGGGCAGGAAGCTCGCGCGGATGCGATAGGCGACCTTGCCGAGCCTGAGATCGAGACTCGCCGGCTGAATCTGGTTCGCTTCGATCTCCGGCGCGCCGAAGATCTCGCCGCCGGCGATCATTGCTCGGATGGCTTGGCTCGGCAGGATGCCGGTACGGGCGAAGATGCTCCGTGTGGCTTCGGCCGGGACGGTCATTTGCGGCTTCTTGGGCAGGCCGGCGAAGAGCTCGTCCTGCGGCTCTGCGGCTTGCGGCTCGGCGGGTGGCATGAGGGTGTTCTTGGCATGGCGGGGGCACCTGGTCACGTAAGAGTCGGCCTTCTCCCCCGGATTCACAAGGGGTGATCAGTCCGAGAGGCTTGACGTGAGGCGCTTGCGGCGCGATTAATGGCCCTCGTGGTGATTTGGCCGGCCGGCTTGCAGCCACGTTAAACAAGTCGCTAAAAGGCCGCGCGAGGCGCTTCAGCCAATCCCGGTCTTCTGGCGGCAGCCAAAGTCCGGGTTTTTTAATGCCCGGTCGCTAGGTGCGTTCAAGGAGTACGACCATGGCAAAGGGGGAAGGCAAAGACCGCCGCATTCCCTGGCACGCGGCGACGGAGCTGGTACATGCCGGCACGCTGCGCAGTCAGTTCGGCGAGACGTCCGAGGCCATCTTTCTCAATTCCGGCTACGTCTACGACACGGCCGAGCAGGCAGA
>DATMDY010000053.1:0-4573 GCA_035557335.1 Methyloceanibacter sp. | reverse complement strand
TTCAAATCCTGCCACTCCGACCATCAATCCCGACGCAGCCGACACTATTCGGCGGCGGTCATGAAGCGTTCGACCGTGGCCGCGAAATGCCCGCACCAATCCTTATTGGCGACGACCGGCCACATGCTTTGCCCATCGGATAGCGGCATCGGCGGATTGTAGCGGCACAGCCCGGATGTATCTTTCCGCAAAGTAGAAGCCGCTTTGGTCTGAGTGTCGAAGAATTGGCAATTGCCGCAGGCGCAGGTGGTCATGGAAACCTCCTCGTGCTGGGTTTTAATCCCGAGGCCGATTCGGCCTTGGCACGCTCTCATCTCAACGAAGGTAGATTAGAACTATTCCAAGCTAAGGTCAATGTCCGCGGGGATGTACCCTTGCCCGTTACACAGGCTTATTGCGGCAAGCCCTCGACGGCGAACATGCGGAAGGTTGCGTATTTATCGCCGATCTTCCGGTCCTCCTTGAACTGAGCGGATTTGACCCAGGCTTTAAGCTGGTCGAGGCTGTCCCACACCACGATGGCGACGCGCCCTTTCGGCGGTGCGCCTTCGATCGGGGTGACCTTCTCCCCCGCAGCCACAATGCGGCCGCCCTGCGCCTTGATCGACGCTTGGGCTTTCGGGGCGTATTCCTTCAGGTAGCCGTCGTGATCGGTCACGTCGATCTCAGCGATGTGGTAGACGCGCGGCTTCGTCGTGGCGTGAAGCCCCTGAACGGCGATTGCGCCAAACGCCAGGCCCACGAGCATTCCCAACCCCACGGCGTATTGCGTTTTCATGCGTTCACTCCTTCCGCGTCATAAGCGCGCGCTTAAAACCTTTGGACCTGGACGGCGTTTGACCCATCCGATTTTCCGCAAAGCGATCAAGGCTTTGCCAGCCATGCTCCACGGCCACAAGTCTTATTTTGCGCAAAAAGCGATGGGACATTAACACTGCCGGGAAGGCGGCGCTGCCGCCATACTTGCGCTCCGCTAGACTACGGCGCGGTTAATAGAAGAACACCAACAACAGTCAGGACCATGTCGGCGGAGCTTGCCTTCAATCGCAGCGTTGACGTCGACTACGGCGTGGCTCAGAAAGTCGCGCCCGATGTCCGGCGCATCGTCGCCAATAATCCGGGCCCTTATACTTTCCTCGGCACCAACACTTATGTGGTCGGCAGCGGACAGGTCGCGGTCGTCGATCCGGGTCCCGCCGACGAAGATCATCTGAAGGCGATCGCAGGCGCAATCAAGGGCGAGCGCCTCACGCACATCCTCGTCACGCACAGCCATCACGATCATTGCGACGGCGCGAAGCCGTTGCAGGCGATGCTTGGCGGGGAGATCGTCGCTTACGGGCCGACCGGCACGGCGCGCGGCGCCGGCGCGCCCGGTCTAGGCGACGCCTTCGTCGATCCGTCTTTCGTGCCTGACCGCGTGGTGAGGGATGGCGACACCGTCAAAGGCAAAGGCTTCGCTCTCGACGTGCTGCATATGCCCGGTCACGCGCCGGACCATCTCTGCTTCGCTCTGGTCGGCAGGCGCACAATGTTCACCGGCGATCACGTGATGGGCTGGAACACCACGGTGATCGCGCCCCCCGAAGGCAACCTGGCCGACTTCATCGCCTCCCTGGAAAGGCTGATGGCACGTCACGACAAACTGTTCCTGCCTGGGCATGGCGGCCGCATCCAGACGCCGCAACGGGTGGTCAGAGCCTATATCACCCACCGCAAATGGCGCGAGCAGACCATCCTCGCCTGCCTCGACGACGGCGTGAGCACCATCCCGGGGATCGTCGGCAGGCTCTACGGCACGCTCGATACCGAGTTGAAAGAGGCGGCGGCGTTGTCGGTCCGCGCGCATCTCGAACATCTCACCGCCCGAAACCTGGTAAGAGCTGAAAGCGCGGGCGATCGGCTTGAGGCTGGCGATTGGTTGGAGGCTGTTTACGTACGCGTTTCTTCGTAACGCGCTTCTTGGGTGCCGGCTTCTTCGCTTCCGGCTCTTCTTTCTTGGGAGCCGCCTGCTCCAACGCCGTCTTCTCCCCCTTCTCCAGCGTTTCCGAGATCTCCGCGAACAGCGTTCGGATGCGCGCGGCGTTGGCGCCGAGATCGTGGAAGCCGTAGCGCGACACCGAGCGCACGTCGATCACGGCATGGGCGTCGTCGCCCTTCACCTGCACGATGACATCGTCGGTGTAGCCCATGATCAGGGTGCGGTCGGTGGCTTCGATGACGCCGATGCCGGTCTCGCCTGGAGGTTCGCTTAGCACGATGGTCCAGCCAAGCCGCTCGATCGCTTCCTGCACCAGGCTGAACACCGAAGGCGCCGCGCGTTCGAGCGCCACCGGCGCGATATCCGGATAGGCTTCTTCCTGCTCCTCGGCGTGGGAGCCGTCAGGAGCGGCGATCGGATTGGCGTCAGCAGGCCGGGCGGTGTTGAGCACCTTGAAGTTGAGAGGCTCTCCCGGCGTGGTCTCGACCTCCGTCAACGCCGGCAGGGTGACGACATGATGGAGATAATAGAGCGGTACCGCGAGCCCGAGGATCGCGATGAAGATGGCGGCAACCGCCTGGCCTGCGCCGGTCTGCCCGCCGAACCAGATGCGCACCAGCGAGAAGACGGCGATGGCGATGGCGATGAGCATTCCCACCAAGGACACCCCGATCAGGTTCATCGCCGCGGGCGTGCCGAGCGTGGCGAAGCGGTGCAACAGCACAGTCAGAATCAGGAGCTGCACGAAGAACAGCGCGATGCGCCGCGCCCAGGTGGCCTCCCAAGCTTCGTGGATCGGATAGCGCGCCTTGGCGTAGCGCGTACTCCAGTATTGCGTGGTCACAGCGCCACTCTCCGCATCGTCGTCCCGGCTCTCACCATCGGCCTGTCGTGCTTCGCCGCTCCCCTATCCGAGTGAGAGACTAAAACCAAGCCGTGGCAGGTTTGTGGTGTGGAAGTCCCTGGTTCATCATGGATAGAGGCGGGTCTTGGTCCAAAGGGCCTGGGGTGATGAGCGGCGAAACACCATCCGGTCATGCAGCCGGAAAGGACCGTTCATCCAAAACTCGACCTCGAGCGGCACGAGACGATAGCCGCACCAATAGGCGGGACGTGGCACATCGCCCGCGCCGAATCTCTTGGCGAAATGCTGCACGCCTTGCTCAAGCACCGCGCGGCTTTGAAGCGGCCGGGACTGGCTCGATGCCCAGGCGCCGATGCGGCTCTCCTTGTGGCGCGTGGCGAAATAGGCATCGGCTTCCGTTTCGGTCGCGGGCTCGATCGGCCCGCGTATGCGGACCTGGCGCCCGAGGCTCTTCCAATGGAACAGCAGCGCCGCCTTCGGGTTGACGGCAAGCTCGAGCCCCTTGGCGCTTTCGCAATTGGTGTAGAACACGAAGCCGCGCTCGCCGCTCCCTTTCAAAAGAATCATCCGCACATTGGGCAAGCCCTCGGCGTCGACCGTGGCGAGCGCCATGGCCTCGGGGTCGTTGGGCTCGCTCTGCTCGGCTTCCGCGAGCCAGGCCTGGAACAGGGCGAAAGGCTCGGCGGCCACGGTGAAATCCGCCATTTCCGCGGGCGATGACGGGTGGGATCGATCGGCCATGGTCACAGGCTCATCCGGCAGGGGCGTTTACGCTTTCCTCACCCTGATAGGGCAGGATGGCCCGTGTTGATAGTGGCGCGGGGGGATATCGATTCCGCGTCGGCGTGGGGGACGGGTGGTTATGCGTACGTTCCATTGGAACGCTCCTATCATCATTGGGGCGGGCGCTCTCCTGTTTTCCTTATTGCCGCCCGCCTCTCTTCCTCTCATGGCCCAAACTTCCGAGACACCGAGCCTCGCGGAACTGAAAGCACGCCTTGAGCCTAGCGACCGGCGGACGGCGATGCGGGCCTTGCAGCTCGCGCTCACCGAGGCCGGTGACGGCGCGCCCTTTGTGTGGCAGCGGCCGGCTCGGGAGCTCAAGGGCAAGATCACGCCGGTCTCGGCCTTCCGCGACGGCCAGGGGCGTCTCTGCCGCCGCGTAGTCTATTGGCTCGCGCTCGGCAGCTATGAGCGGCAGATCGAGGGCATCGGCTGCCGCGAGAGCGACGGCTTCTGGTCGTTATCCGGCTAGGCTGCTGCCGCGCGGTTTGGCCTCAACCGTATCGGGCGAAAAGCCTTACCGGGCAGCGCTCCCGGTGTATAAGACGCGGGCTTTCGTACAAAGAGCGGGCAATGGCTGAAGCAGCCAGATTGATGGCAGGGAAGCGCGGCGTCGTGTTCGGCGTCGCCAACAACCGCTCGATCGCCTGGGGCATCACCAAGGCCGTGACCGACCAGGGCGCCGCCGTCGCGCTGACCTATCAGGGCGAAGCGCTGAAGAAGCGAGTCGAGCCTCTGGCGCAGGAGATCGGCTCGAAGCTCGTGCTGCCTTGCGATGTCACCGACGAGGCAAGCGTCGAGGCGGTGTTCGCGGCGCTCGCCAAGGAATGGGGGACAATCGATTTCCTCGTCCATGCCGTCGCCTTCTCCGACAAGGAGCAGCTCGACGGGCGCTATGTCGATACCACGCAAGACAATTTCGTCCAGACCCTGCTCATCTCCTG
>DATMDY010000052.1:0-10735 GCA_035557335.1 Methyloceanibacter sp. | reverse complement strand
CCTCGCTTGCCTCACCGCGGCCGTGCTGTACGGGCTGCTGCGGCCGCTTGCCGGCGGGCGCGGCAACGATCCGGCGCGTGATGCGTTCAATGCCGCCGTCTACCGCGACCAGCTCACAGAGGTGGAAAGCGACCGGGCGCGCGGGCTGATCGGCGAGGCCGAGGCGGAAGCGGCGCGAATCGAGATCGCCCGCCGCCTGATCGCCGCCGACGGCAAGGAATCCGCGCCCGACAGCACCAATGGCGGCTTTCCCGTCAAAGCGGCCATGATCGTCGTGGCCGTGATGCTGCCGGTGGCGGCGCTCACTCTCTATCTCGCCTACGGATCCCCGCGCCTCCCCGACCAGCCCCTTGCCGTCCGGCTTCAAGATCCCGCCAACGAGCAGAATCTCGCCGCGCTCGTGGCGCGCGTCGAGGCGCGGCTTCGCGAGCATCCGGAGGAGGGCGAGGGATGGGAAGTGATCGCCCCGGTCTATATGGGCTGGCGCCGCTTTGGCGATGCGGCGCAGGCCTACGCGCAGGCCATCCGCCTGCTCGGCCCCTCGGCTCAGCGCCTCTCGGGCCAGGGACAGGCGCTGGTGCTGAAAAACGACGGGGTGGTGACGGAGGAAGCTCGCAAGGCGTTCGAACAGGCGCTGGCGCTCGATCACACGCTGCTCGAGCCGCGCATCCTCATTGCCATTGCCAAGGAGCAGGACGGACATTATGCGGCGGCCGTCGAGGAGTGGCGCGCGCTTCGGGACAAGCGCGAGGATTCCGCCTGGCGGGAGATGGTGGAGAAACGCATCGAAGCGGCCGAAGCGCATCTTGACGGCGCGCCGCGCGCCGATCCCGGTCCAAGCCAAGCCGACATTGCCGCTATAGAGCGCATGGCCCCGGCTGAACGTCAGGCGATGGTCGAGCAGATGGTGCAGGGTCTCGCGACACGCTTGGCGCAAGAAGGCGACGATCTTCCCGGCTGGCTCAAACTGGTCAGGGCCTATAGCGTGCTCGACCGTAAGGAGGACGCGGCGAAGGCGCTGGCGCGCGCCAAGAGCCAGTTCAGCGGCAACACGCCAGCCATCGAGCAGCTCGATGCGCTCGCGGCAGAGCTTGGACTGAAATCATGACCAGGAAGCAGCGCAGAGGCGTCCTGATCGGCATGTGCCTTGCCGTGCTTGGTGTGGCCGTGGCGCTGGTGCTGTTCGCCATGCGGGACTCGATTGTCTTCTTCTATACCCCGAGCGAGGTCGCGGCGATGCAGATCGCGCCGGGCCAGCGCTTCCGGCTCGGTGGACTCGTTGAGATGGGCAGCGTGGTGCGCGGGGAGGGGACCACCATCCGCTTCGCCGTCACCGACAAGGCAAAGACGCTGCCCGTGACCTTTACCGGCGTGCTGCCCGATCTGTTCCGCGAGGGGCAGGGCGTGGTGGCCGAAGGCTCACTCGAACCCAACGGCACGTTCCATGCCGACAGCGTGCTCGCTAAGCACGACGAGAACTACATGCCGCCGGAAGTGGCCAAGAAACTGAAAGAGCAGGGCGTGTGGCGCGACGACGCTCAAGCCGTCTCCCCTGATCAAGGCAGAGTGAATTAGAAGGCGAGCATGGGATGATCGCTGAGACTGGGCATTACGCGCTGATCCTGATCTGGTTCGGCGCCGTGATCATGTTCATCGGCGGCGCCGTGTCGCTCACGGACGGGCGCTTGCGGGTCGGCGCACCCAAGCGGGCTGACGCCAAGATCGCCTCCGTCCCGGCCGGGGAATGACCATGCCGGCGCGGCGCGGCCTCTCTCTCTTATTCTGGTCGCTGGCGATCTGTCTCATCGCCGCGAGCCCCACACAAGCGGTGCAGCCTGACGAGGTGCTGCAAGATCCGGTGCTCGAAGCCCGCGCCAGAACGTTGTCGGAGGGCCTGCGCTGTCTCGTCTGCCAGAACCAGTCGATCGACGATTCCGATGCGCCCTTGGCCAAGGATTTGCGGGTCCTGGTCCGCGAGCGGCTGAAGGCCGGCGACAGCGACAAGGAGATCATCGATTTCGTGGTGGACCGCTATG
Organism: Methyloceanibacter sp.; assembly: GCA_035557335.1. Lineage (GTDB taxonomy): Bacteria > Pseudomonadota > Alphaproteobacteria > Rhizobiales > Methyloligellaceae > Methyloceanibacter. The sequence continues at coordinate 8,699 of DATMDY010000052.1, read as the reverse complement.
GCGAGTTCGTGCTGCTCAAGCCCCGCATCGCGCCGCATACCTGGATTTTGTGGTTTGCCACGCCCGTGGTCCTGCTCTTGGCGCTCGGCCTTATCGTGATTACCTATCGGCGGCGGAAAGCAGCCCTTGGGCCTGAGCCGCTCAGCCGCGACGAGGAGCAACGGTTGAAACGTCTCCTCGACGAGAGTTGAAGCCAAGGGGCGCCACGTCTGGTAAAATAGCGCCCGTCGGCGGCGGTTTTCCGGAGAAAACCTTACGGAAATTTAATACCGCCGAAACAGCGGCGTAATTCGCAAACGCCTATATGTGGTCCTCAGATGCCTCGCTCCGGCGCCAGGCACGATCAACGGGTTTCTTTCGATTCAGGAGAGAGGTGACTTATGACACTTGACCAGAGCCCTGCCGCGAATGAGAGCGCCGAGAAGCGGAAACTGACCCGCAAGCCCGTGCTCCTCGCCGCTGCCGCCCTGATCGCCACGGGCGCATTAGGGTTGGTGCTCGGCAACAGCATGCCCTTCGCTATCGCCCAGACCACCCCGGCCGTCGGCACGAGCCAGACCATCGAGACGCCCTTTGGCCGCGCGCCTTTGAGCTTCGCCGATCTGGTGGAGAAGGTCAGCCCCGCCGTGGTCAGCATCAACGTCAAGGGCGACGTCAAGATGGCTGACGGCGGCGACATGCCGCAAATTCCTGGCATGCCGCCGGGCATGCCGAATATCCCCGAGGACAATCCGCTCTACGAGTTCTTCAAGCAGTTCCGCAAGGGTATGCCCCAGCAGGGCCCGTCCAAGCCGAATCCGAGCCTGGCCCAGGGCTCGGGCTTCTTCATCTCGCCCGACGGCTTCCTCGTGACCAACAACCACGTGGTCGAGGATGCCGACGACATCACCGTGACGCTTGGCGACAACGAGAAGTTTTCGGCCACCATGGTCGGCTCCGACCCGCGCACCGACGTGGCGCTGCTCAAGGTCACGCCCAACGGCAAGCAATTCCCCTATGTCGAGTTCTCGTCCAAGACGCCCCGCGTGGGTGATTGGGTGCTCGCCGTCGGCAATCCGTTCGGCCTCGGCGGCACGGTGACGGCCGGCATCATCTCGGCGCATAACCGCGACATCGGCTCCGGGCCTTACGACTATCTCCAGATCGACGCGGCGGTGAACCGCGGCAATTCCGGCGGTCCGAGCTTCGATCTCGAAGGCAAGGTCATCGGCATGAACACCGCCATCTTCTCGCCCTCCGGCGGCAATGTCGGCATCGCCTTCGCCGTGCCGGCGGGGCTCGTGCAGGACGTGGTCGAGCAGCTCAAGACGCATGGCAGCGTCGACCGCGGCTGGCTCGGCGTCGTCATCCAGAATGTGAGCGACGACATCGCCGACTCGATCGGCCTGCCTGAGGCCAAGGGCGCCATGGTCACCAAGGTGACCGAGGACGGCCCCGCGGCCAAGGAGGACATCAAGGCTGGCGACGTCATCGTCGAGGTGAACGGCGACAAGATCGACGATTCACGCGACCTCGCCCGCAAGATCGCCGAGCTGCAGCCGAACACGGATGTCAAGCTCTCGATCATGCGCTACGGCGACACGCGCGAAGTCGGCATGAAGCTCGGCGCCTTCCCGACGGCCAAGAAGCTTGCCGCTCTGGAAGAGGACAAGCCGGCCGACACGGGTGAGCAGATGAAGGACCTCGGCCTGTCGCTGGCCCCGGCGGCTAAGTTCCCCGGCGCCGGTGAAGAGGGCGTGGTCATCACCGAGGTCGATCCGGAAAGCGATGCTGCCGAGAAAGGCCTGAAGCCCGGCGACGTCATTCTGCAAGTGGCCGGCGTCACCGTGTCTGCGCCTGGCGACGTGGCCGAGGGCGTCAAGCAGGCGATGAACAGCGCCAAGACGGACAAGGACACGGTCAAGGTGCTGATGCAGGTTAAGTCCGGCGATCAGACGCGCTTCGTGGCGCTTTCCCTGAAGAAGGCGGCTTAACGGCCTTCTACGCCGGAGGGCGGCGCGGACCCCCCGCCGCGCCGCCCACCCCTTTCGCCTCGCGGCTCTCCCGGAGAATTCCAACCATGCGCGTGCTGGTGATCGAGGACGATCAGGAGACCGCGAGCTTCCTCAAGCGGGCCCTCAAGGAATCCGGCCATGTCGCCGAATATGCGGGCGACGGCCAATCCGGCCTCGAGCTGGCCAGGGCCAACGCCTATGATGTGCTCATCGTCGACCGCATGCTGCCGAAATGCGACGGCCTCGCCGTCATCAAGGCACTGCGAACCGAGGAAATCAGGACCCCGGCGCTGATCCTCTCGGCGCTCGGCGAGGTCGACGACCGGGTCAAGGGCCTGCGCGCCGGCGGCGACGACTATCTCACCAAACCCTATGCCTTCAGCGAATTGCTCGCCCGCATCGAGGCGCTCGCCCGGCGCAGCTCGCCCGAGGAGGGGAGCACCCGTTTCGTGGTCGGCGACCTCGTGCTCGACCGCCTATCGCACAAGGTGACGCGAGCGGGCGAAGCCATTATGTTGCAGCCACGTGAGTTTCGCCTGCTGGAATATCTGATGAAGCATGCGGGTCAGGTGGTGACGCGCACCATGCTACTGGAAAACGTATGGGACTATCATTTCGACCCGCAAACCAATGTCATCGACGTACATATCTCGCGACTTCGGTCCAAGATCGACAAGAATTTCGGCAATCCCCTTCTGCACACGGTCCGCGGCGCCGGCTACACCATCCGTGACAGCGCTCACTAAGCTCTTCCGGACCACCACGTTTCGCCTCTCGCTGACCTATCTTGCGCTGTTCAGCGCGGCCGCGATCCTTGTCATCTTCTATATTTACTGGAACACGACAGTCCTCCTGTCGCGTCAGCTCAACCAGACCATCGACGCCGAGCTCACCGGCCTTGCCGAGCAATACAAAGCCGGCGGCCTCGATCAGCTGGTCCGCACCGTCGCCGCCCGCAGCCAGACACCCGGCAGCAGCCTCTATCTCGTTGCCGACAAGGACGGCAATCGCCTCGCCGGCAATCTCACCGCCGTGTCGCCCGAGCTGTGGAATAGTCTGGGGCCGGTCGAGTTCGTCTATAGGCGACCGGCGCCGGGAGGCACCGAACGCCGGCTTGCTTTCGCTAATGTCTTTCGCCTGCCTGCCGGCTATCGTCTGATCGTCGGCCGTGACATCGAAGATCGCCGGGATTTCGCGCGCTCCATCCGCCGGGCGATGTTGTGGGGTCTCGGGCTGATGGCGCTGGTCAGCATCGGGGGCGGATATTGGGTGAGCCGCAAGCTGCTCACGCGCATCGATGCCGTCTCCGCCACGAGCCGCACCATCATGGAAGGCGACCTGACCGGACGTCTGCCGGTCCACGGCTCGGGCGACGAGCTCGACCGGCTGTCGGAGAGCCTCAATCTCATGCTGGCTCGCATCGAGCAGCTCATGGCGGGATTGCGCGAGGTCTCCGACAATATCGCGCACGACCTCAAGACTCCGCTGAACCGGCTGCGCAATCGCGTCGAGGAGGCGCTGCGCGAGCCGCACGGCGAGCCCGTCTATCGCGAGGCGCTTGAGCGCACCATCGAGGAAGCAGACGGGCTGATCAAGACGTTCAATGCCCTGCTCTCCATCGCGCGGCTGGAAGCCGGCGCCGGCGGCGAGAACCGGGAACAGCTCGACGTATCGGAATTGGTGCGCGACGTGGCCGAGCTTTACGAGCCGGTGGCCGAGGAGCGCGGGATTTTGCTGAAGGCCGATACCGCGCCGCCCCTCGTCATCCGCGCCGACCGGCAATTGCTGGGCCAGGCCATCGCCAACCTCATCGACAACGCCATCAAATACGGCGCGCCGGCTGCCGCTCAAGAGAACGACGGCGCCAAGCCGGAGGTCGAGGTGTCAGTCAGCGCCAAAGAGGGGATGGCGGAGATCGTGGTCACCGACCGTGGACCCGGCGTTCCCGAAGCCGAACGCGAGCGTGTGCTCAACCGCTTCGTGCGGCTCGAAGAGAGCCGATGCGAGCCTGGCAGCGGGCTTGGCTTGAGCCTTGTCGCGGCGGTGGCGAGGCTGCATGGTGGCGCCCTGAAGCTCGAGGACAACGCGCCCGGGCTCAGAGTCATCCTCGCTCTGCCGATCGGGGGCGAGACCCATGTCAATGGGGCCGTGTCCACGGTTTCCCCGGGAGCAGAGACCAGATCCGCCTGATGGCGTTCTACGAGCGCATCACCGAACTCCCCCTGATCTATGACGCGGCGCGCGGCGCCGACGTGCTCGACACGCTGGCCAAGGCGGAGGTTCCCGATCTGGCGGTGCTCATGGCGGCGCCGAAGGTCAGGGCGCTGCTGGAAGCGACCTTCTCCTGCTCCCCTTACTTGGCCTCGCTGGCGCGGCGCGATCCCCAGATGCTCGCCGACTGTTTGCGGCGCGACCCCGACACCCATCTGACCGAGGCGCGTGTGGCTCTTGCGGAGGCGACTGCCGAAGCGCCATCGGTCAAGGAGGTCATGGCGCTGTTGCGGCGGTTCAAGCAGCGCGTCGCCCTGCTGGCCGGGCTTGCCGATCTCGGCGGCGTCTGGCCGACAGTGGCCGTGCTCAGGGCCATGAGCGATGCGGGCGACGCGGTCCTCCAAGAAGCCACTTCGTTTCTATTCCGCAAGGCGCGCGAAGCCGGCCAAATCTTCCCCCCCGATAATTCATCGCCGGCCCCAGGCTATTTCATCATCGCCATGGGCAAGCTCGGCGCGCACGAGCTCAATTATTCCAGCGATATCGATCTCATCGTGTTCTACGACGCCGAGCGCGCCGGACTCGCGCCCGACCTCGAACCTTCCTCCTTCTTCGTGAAGCTCACCCGCGAACTGGTGCGCCTGATGCAGGAGTATACGGCGGACGGCTACGTGTTCCGCACCGATCTTAGGCTCCGTCCCGATCCGGGCGCGACGCAGATCGCGCTCTCCACCGACGCAGGCCTCACTTACTACGAGAGCTTCGGCCAGAACTGGGAGCGCGCGGCGCTGATCAAGGCGCGGGTGGCCGCCGGCGATATCGAGGCCGGCGAGGAGTTCCTGTGGCATCTCGCGCCCTTTATCTGGCGCAAATATCTCGACTACGCGGCGATCGCCGACATCCACGCCATGAAGCGCCGGGTGCATGCCTATAAGGGGCATGGCGCCATCGCCGTGGAGGGCCAGGACATCAAGCTCGGGCGCGGGGGCATCCGCGACATCGAGTTCTTTGCCCAGACTCAGCAGCTCATTGCCGGCGGGCGCCACAAGGCAATCCGCACACGCGGCACCGTCGAGACGCTGAATCGGCTGGCCGAGGGCGGCTGGATCTCGCGCGACGCCGCCGATAAACTAACCGATACCTATTACTTTCTGCGGCGGATCGAGAACCGTCTGCAGATGGTGGGCGATCAGCAGACCCATATCATTCCCGCCGACAGTCAGGAGCTTGACCGCGTCGCCAGGCTTTGCGGCTTCGCCGATACCAATGCGTTCGGCGACGCTCTGATCGAGCGCTTCAAATGCGTCGAAGCCCATTACGAGGGCCTGTTCGAGAAACTGCCCGAGCCGTCGAGCGCCGCGCCAAATCTGGTGATCGCGGCCGACGAGGCCGATCCGGCCACGCTTGCCAGCCTCGAGCGGCTTGGCTTCCGCAATCCCAAAGCCGCGGTCGAGGCGATCCGCGCCTGGCAATCGGGCCGCTATGGCGCGACACGCAGCGCGCAGGCGCGTGAGCGGCTGACCGAATTCCTCCCCTCGCTGCTGGACGCGTTCGGCCGTACCGACGACCCCGATCTGGCGCTCGCCACCTTCGACAAGGCGATCGCCAACATGCCCGCGGGGCTTCAACTCTTTTCCCTGCTGGCCGCCAATCCGAGCCTGCTGAGGCTGATCGCCGACATCATGGGGACGGCGCCGCGACTCGCCGAGATCATAGGCCGAAGGCCGTGGCTGCTCGATGCCGTGCTCGATCCCGGTTTCTTCGGCGCGGTGCCGACGCCCGAGCGGCGGCGTGAGCTGGTGGAGAACGCCATCGCCGAGGCTTACGATTATCAAGAGGCGCTCGACAGGGCGCGCATCGTCGGCCGCGAGCAAGGCTTCCTCATCGGCGTGCGCGTGATCTCCGGCACGATTTCGGCACGGCAGGCGGGAGCGGCCTATGCGGGCCTCGCCGAGACGCTGATCGCGGTTCTGGCCGAACGCGTCGAGGCCGAGCTCGTGCGCCAGCATGGACGCATGCCGGGCGGCCATGCGGCGGTGATCGCCATGGGCAAGCTCGGCGGGCGCGAAATGACGGCATCCTCCGATCTCGATCTCATCGTGGTCTACGATTACGAGGGCGATACGGCGCAGTCCGACGGGCCGCGCAGCCTGCCAGGCCAGCAATATTACTCGCGCTTCACCCAGCGCCTGATCGCCGCGCTGTCGGCGCAAACCGCCGAAGGCTCGCTGTATCAGGTGGACATGCGGCTTCGCCCCTCCGGCAATCAGGGGCCGGTCGCCACCAGGCTTTCGAGCTTCATCGATTATCAAAAGGGCTCGGCCTGGGCCTGGGAGCATCTGGCGCTCACCCGGGCGCGCGTGATCTCAGGCCCACCGGCCTTGCGCGAGCGCATCAACGAAACGATCCATGAAGGCTTGTCCCGTCCGCGCGACCGCGCCGCCGTGGCCACCGAGGTCAAGACCATGCGGGCGAAGATCGAGGAGGAGAAGGGCACGACCGACATCTGGGATCTGAAACAGGTGCGCGGCGGCCTGGTCGATCTCGAGTTCCTGACGCAGTTCCTGGAGATCACGAGCGCCGCCGAGCATCCGGGCGTGCTCGACCAGAATACCGAAGCGGCGCTGACCGGGCTTGCCCAAGCCAGTGTGCTCAGCCCCGGCGACGCCGACATTCTCATCCCGGCGGCGCGGCTCTATCACACGCTCACCCAGGTGTTGCGGCTCTGTCTCGACAAGCCGTTCGTCGCCGACGAGGCGCCGCGCGCGCTCAAGGACCTGCTGGCGCGTGCCGCGGACATGCCCGACTTCCCCACGCTCGAAGCCACGCTGATGGAGACGCTCGCCGCGGTGCACGCGGCCTTCGACCGCCTCGTGGCTTAAGGTCAATCGCGTGAAGTCGTGCGAGCCTTGGCCGCTCGATGCAATGCGACGAAAGCCTCTTGGACTTGCTTGAACAAGCGCGGTGGAAGAAAGCTAAAGGTGAAGCTCCGGTCTGGACGTTGCCTTAGATCGTAGCCGGGCCAGACAAACTCATTGCCTTCGGCCACGACGATCCAAGAAGGTGCATCGTCTAGACCGAGATGCTGCTTCACGGTTGAGGGTATCTCGACTGCCCAATCGGAGCTCGTTGGCTTCCGGTGGGTTATGGGTAGAACGGTGACAACAGTTGCGCCATCCTGATCGTCTTCTACACAGAGCACAATGACGCTCGGCCGGTCCTTGCGCCCTTCTTCCTGTCCTGACTCATGCTCATGATGCCAAAGATAAGCGTAATTGATCACCAGACCCGGCTCGGGGCACGGGATCATCATTCAGCTATTTGGTTTTCAAGAGAGCATCTAGATGCTTGTGGCGAGAATGCATGCGCGCCTTGGCAATCGCATCGACCTTCTCCTCGCTTAATTCGGCTGTAGCGAAGCTTTGCCGCGTAGATTTCATGCGCTCATACTCCCGATATTCCTGTGGCGCGATGAAATAGCCGGTGATCTCGCCGTGACTAGTCACTGCCACGGCGTGTCGCTGTGCCAGCATGCGGTAACGTCCGAAATTGCGAACAAATTCGGAAGCGGGCACGCCGGCTGGTGGGGTTTTGGTGTCCATGCTCAAGCCTCAATGATTACCAATGAATGTAATATAGGCAATACCCACAAAATACACAATCTATGTATCCGCGTATAGCTACCGGCTTTCGCCGGTATGACGGGCTGGGGGATGCAGATCAGGCGGAGCGGGCGAGGGGCGCTTCGTCGACGACGGCATGCAGAGGCAGCAGGCAGGTGACGGTGGTGCCTTGGCCCTCGCGGCTGGTGATCTTCAAGCTGCCGCCATGCAGCTCGACCAAGGCGCGGCTGATGGCGAGCCCCAGTCCGCTTCCCTGATGACTCTTGGAGAACTGGTTCTCAACCTGCTCGAAGGGCCGCCCGAGCTTGGCGATGTCGGCTTCGGGAATGCCGATGCCGCTGTCCTTGATGGCGATCTTCACCTGGCCGCGCACGCGCGACAGATGCACGTCCACGCCCCCGCCGTCGCGGGTGAACTTGACGGCATTGGACAGTAGATTGAGGCACACTTGTTTGATCGCGCGGCGGTCGGCTTCCAAGGTCAGATGCGCCGGCCCATGCCGTTCAAGGGTGATGCCACGCTCGGCTGCGGCTTGGCTCACCACCTTCATGCTGTCGGCGACGATGTCGCCCACGTCCACCTTGCCGATGTCGAGGCTCATGCGGCCGGCCTCGATCTTCGACATGTCGAGAATGTCGTTGATCACTTCGAGCAGATAGGCGCCGCTCGCGTAGATGTCGCGCGAATATTCCTGATATTTGGGATGACCCAGGGGGCCGAACAGCGCCTGCTGCATCACCTCGGAAAAGCCGATCACCGCGTTCAGAGGCGTTCGCAGCTCGTGGCTGATATTGGCGAGGAACTCGGACTTGGCGCGGTTGGCAGCCTCGGCCCGATTGCGTTCTGTGGCATATTTCTCAGCTAGATCAGC
>DATMDY010000051.1:0-3952 GCA_035557335.1 Methyloceanibacter sp. | reverse complement strand
TCCAATAGCGCCTGGAGATTTTCCGCGCGTGAGCTGCTCGGTCTCTCGGCCTATCGCCTGAACGACATGCGCGAGGCGGAGAGGCAGTTCACCGCGCTGCTCGGCGATCCGGGAACCCCACCGAATTTGCGGGAACGCGCCGAGATGATGCTCGCGCTCATCGTGGGTGCGCAGCCGCAAGGCGCCGCGGCGAACTAACGCGCGCCAAGCTTAAGGGGTGGCTCGAATTGGGCCGAAGTCTGAAACGGGAAATATATGGTCTGGTAAGCGTGGGGATCGTTGCGGTCATCGCTACGACTCTCGGCGGGTGCGGCGGTATGTCCGCCATCTCCAATATCAAAAATCCCTTCTCGGAAAAGGAAGTGCCGCTTCCGGGCGAGCGCGTCGCCGTCATCACCGACCCGAACTCGTCGATTCAGCCTGGCGTGGTGCTCCGGCCGGTCTCGCTCCCGTCACCGCATGTCAATGCCGTCTGGGCGCAGCCGGGCGGGGTCCCAACCAATAATCTCGGCCATCTCGCTCTAGGCGATTCCTTGCAGAAGGTATGGACGGCCAGTGCGGGCACTGGGTCGTCATCCCGCGGCCGCTTGAGCGCGGTACCGCTGGTCGCCGGCGGGAAGATCTACACGCTCGACGCAGGCGGCAACGTTTCGGCTTTCGCTGCGGCGAGCGGCGCCAAGGTCTGGTCGGTCAACGTCACCCCGGAGAACGAGAAAAGGAACGAAGGCTTCGGCGGCGGGCTTGCATTCGACGGCGGCCGCCTGATCGCCACCACCGGCTACGGCACGGTGGTCGGCCTCGATCCGGGCAATGGCGCGGTGCTGTGGACCAAGACCATGGGGCAACCCATTCGCAATTCGCCGACGGCGGTGGGCGGCAAGGTCTATTTCGTGTCCACGGACAACACCTTGCATGCCCTAAGCGCCGCCGACGGCGAAAATCTGTGGCGTGCGCGGGGCTTGCCGCAGACCGCAACCTTGCTCAGCAATGTGAGTCCGGCGGTCGGCGGCGGCTTCGTGATTGCGCCATTCCCGGCCGGGGACATCGCCGCGTTCGAGGCCGGCAGCGGCGAGGCGTCTTGGCGCGAATCGCTGACGCGAACCAGCGATACTTCGGCTGCCGGGATTCTCGGCGATCCAGCGCGGCCGGTGATCGACCGCGGCGTCGTGTTCGCGGTCAGTCATGGCGGCAGGATGATCGCCACCTCGGAATCCTCGGGCGCGCGGATATGGACACGCAATGTCGCCAGCACCCAGATGCCCTGGGTCGCGGGCGATGCCGTGTTCGTGGTCGATACCTCGGGCAAGCTCTTGGCGCTGTCCCGCAATGACGGTGAGGTGCGCTGGGCGGCTGAGCTGCCGAAAAGCCCGCACTGGAACGGGCCGGTGCTTGCCGGCGGCAAGCTGTGGCTGGTCTCCGGTGAGGGACTGCTGGTCGGGGTCGATGCCAGGACCGGACAAGTTATCAGCAATGTCGATCTTGACACCGATGTGTTCGTGACCCCCGTTGTGGCCGGCGGCCGGATGTATATCTTGACCGACGACGCCGACCTGATCGCTCTCAATTAGCCGTCGCGGGAGCGGCGCTAGCCCCCTCACCAACCGCTGCACCTACGGAAACGATGACCTTCACTGTCGCCATCATCGGACGGCCGAATGTCGGCAAGTCCACGCTGTTCAACCGGCTGGTGGGCAGGCGGCTGGCTTTGGTCGACGACCAGCCGGGGCTGACGCGCGACCGGCGCGAGGCCGAGACCGAACTTGGGGGAAGCCCCGTCACCTTCATCGACACCGCCGGGCTCGAACCGGGCGATGACGGACTCACGGCGCGCATGCGCCAGCAGACCGAGGCCGCCATCGAGCAAGCCGATCTCGTGCTGTTTCTCATGGATGTGCGGGTCGGCGTGACCGGCGCCGATGAAACCTTCGCCGATCTCGCGCGTAAATCCGGCAAGAAAGTGGTTCTTGCCGTGAACAAGTCCGAAGGCCGCGCGGCGGAGGCCAGTTTCTACGAAGCCTATTCGCTCGGCCTTGGCGAGCCTTTGGCCATCTCCGCCGAGCATGGGCTTGGCATCGGCGAACTCATCGAGACCATCGAGCAGGCCCGCCAGGAACTGAGCGGCGATGCCGGGATCGTGTCCGAGGAACTCGAGGACGTGGCCCCGCACCCCTTGCGCATCGCCATTGTCGGCCGGCCGAATGTCGGCAAGTCCACCCTTGTCAACGCGCTGCTCGGCGAGGAACGCATGATCACCGGACCCGAAGCCGGGATCACGCGCGACGCGATCGCTGCGGCGATCGAGTGGGAGGGCCGCTCCCTGCGGCTGTTCGACACCGCGGGGCTCAGGCGCAAGATGCGGGTCGAGGGCCGGGCCGAGAAGCTCTCCGTGGGCGATGCGCTGAAGGCGATCCGCTTCGCCGAAGTGGTCGTCCTTCTGCTCGACGCGGAGCGGCCGTTCGAGAAGCAGGACCTTCAGATCGCCGAGCTGATCGAAGAGGAAGGACGCGCGCTCGTCATCGCCGTCAATAAATGGGACCTGGTGCGCGCACGCGACAAGCGCCTCAAGGAACTGCGCGAAGCCTGCCTCCGTTTGTTGCCGCAGGTGAAGGGCGTGGCGCTGGTGCCGATCTCGGCCCTCACCGATAAAGGTCTCGACGAGCTAATGCAGGCCGTGTTCGCCGCCGACGAACTGTGGAATCGCAGAATGCCGACTCATGCCCTCAATCAATGGCTGCATGAAGCGGTCGAGGCGCATCCGCCTCCCGCCGTGACGGGGCGGCGCATCAAGCTCAGATACATCACCCAGGCCAACGCGCGGCCTCCTACCTTCGCCCTTTTCTGCTCGCGGCCGAAGGAACTGCCCGATTCCTATTCGCGCTATCTGGTGAATTCCTTGCGCGAGACTTTCGACATGCCAGGCGTGCCGATCAGGCTTAACTTGCGCAAAGGGGCCAATCCCTACGCCAAGGACTCCTGATCCGATGAGCAGCGCGACCGAAATCTATTTCTATCATCTCGATCAGCGGTCGCTCGACGAGGTCTTGCCGACATTGCTCGAGCGCTCGCTCGAACGCGGCTGGCGCGCCGCGGTTCAGGCGGCGAGCGAGGAGCGGGTCGAGGCGCTTAGCACGCGGCTCTGGACCTATCACGAGGAAAGTTTTCTGCCGCACGGCACGACACGCGACGGCTCGCCGGAGGCGCATCCCATCTACCTGACGGTGGGAGAGGACAATCCCAATGCGGCGCAAGTGCGCTTCCTGGTAGACGGCGCCGAGCTTGCGGACGCGTCGGACTATGTGCGCGTCGTCTATATGTTCGACGGACGCGACGCGGACGCCGTCGCCCGCGCAAGGGCGGATTGGCAGTCGGCGAAAGAAAAAGGTCACGACGTCAGCTATTGGCAGCAGGACGAGAGCGGCCGCTGGCAAAAGAAAGCCTGAAGCTCACAATTCGATGCCGGCCAGGCGCAACGCGTAGATCATGGCGAAATAGGCGGTGACGGTGAGCGCGATTGACAGAGCGAGACTCGCATAGAAGTCGACGCCGTTTCGCAGCAAGAGCGGCAGTGCCACGAACAGCACGAGCGAGGGCAGCACCAGCCAGAAAATGCCGGTGGCAAGGCCTGCGATCTTCTCCACGTCGCGCGTGTCGATATAGAGCCAGATCATGGCGAGCACCGAGACGAGGGGAACAGAGGCAAGCACCGCGCCGAACAGACTGCTCCGCTTCGCCGTCTCCGACACTGCGACGACTAGGACGCTCGTCAGGAGCACTTTGAGAGTGGCATAGAGCATCTCTTCATCCTCCAAATTAATTCAATCTTCACTTCGCTCGCCTTGTAGCTGTCATGCGCGGCAGCTATAAGCCCCGCAACTTTAAAAAGACTAGAGGAATTTATTCTCATGGGCATCGAACGCACGCTCTCGATCATCAAGCCCGACGCCACCAGCCG
>DATMDY010000050.1:0-9548 GCA_035557335.1 Methyloceanibacter sp. | reverse complement strand
CCGGACACCTGCGCCATGATCTACGAGGTCGAGGACGGCAGGCTGGTCGAGGTCAGGGGCAACAAAGAGCACCCGATGACCCGCGGCGGTCTGTGCGTGAAACTCAAGGATTTTCACGACCATCACGCCAATCCCGACCGGTTGCTTTATCCGCTGCGCCGCATAGGTCCGAAAGGGTCTAGGCAATTCGCGCGCATCTCCTGGGACGAGGCGATCGCCGAAATCGGCAGGCGCTGGCGCGAGATCATCGCGACCTATGGCAGCCAGGCGATCATGCCCTATTCCTATCTCGGCAATATGGGTTTGGTGCAGGGCATCAATTCCGGCGATCCGTTCTTCAACCGTCTCGGCTCGACGGTGAACGAGAAGACCTTCTGCGCTTCGGGCTCTTCGACCGCCTGGCTGCTCACTGTCGGCCCGACCGGCGGCGTCGATCCCGAGAGCTTCGTGCATTCGAAATACATCGTGATCTGGGCCTGCAACTCGATCTCGACCAATCTGCACCATTGGCCGTTCGTGCTCGAAGCGCAGAAGCGCGGCGCCAAGGTCGTGGTGATCGATACCTTCCGCTCGCGCACGGCCAAGGCTGCCGACTGGCACATTTGCCCGCGACCAGGAACCGACGGCGCCTTGGCGATGGGCATCATCAACGCGCTCATAGAGCAGGGGCTAATCGATCGAGACTATGTCGCGCAGCACACTTACGGCTTCGAGGAGCTAAAGGCGCGCGCGGCGGAGTTCACGCCCGACTACGTGGAGAAGATCACCGGCGTTAAGGCTTCCGACGTCACTAAGTTCGCGCAAGAGTTCGCCACCATCCAACCATCGGTGATCCGCATCGGCGTGGCGCTCGAACGTCACGCCGGCGGTGGACAGACCATCCGCGCCGTCTGCGTGCTCCCCGCGCTTGTCGGTTCATGGCGTCATGTCGGCGGCGGGCTCCTGCAAATGCCGCTATGGGACTTCCCCGTGGATTGGATGAAGGTGTCGCGCGGCGACTGGATCAAACCGGGCACGCGGGCGATCAACAATCTGAAGCTCGGCGCGGCGCTGACCGGCGAAATGCAACTCGATCCGCCGCTCAAGAGTCTGTTCGTGTTCTGCACCAACCCGGTGAGCCAGGCGCCCGAGACCAACAAGATCGTCAAAGGCCTGCAACGCGAAGACCTGTTCACCGTGGTCGCCGAACACTTCCTCACCGACACGGCGAAATACGCCGACATCGTGCTGCCCGCCGCCATGGCGGGCGAGGCCGAGGACATGATGTGGTCCTGGGGCCATTTCTATTTCACCTACAACCAGAAGGCCGTCGATCCGCCCGGCGAATGCAAGCCGACCTCGGAGATGTGGCGCCTGCTCGCCAAGGAGATGGGCTTCGACGATGCCGTGTTCAAAATGACCGACAGCGAACTCGCCGCCCACTTCATCAATTGGGACGACCCCAAGATGAGCGGCGTCGACATGGAGCATTTCAAGACGTACGGCTACTTTAAGATCGACGTCGGCTCCGCCGACACGCGCGTGCCGCACAGGGACGGCAAGTTTCCGACGCCGTCAGGCAAGGTCGAGTTTCTCCTGCACGACGCCAAGAATTTCGTCGCCGGGCCGTTCCGCGCCATGTACGAGGGCGATCAGGATGATTCGCCGGTCGATCCGCTGCCGGGTTATGTTCCAAACCGCGAGGCACCGGAGACCAACCCTGAGCGCGCCGAGCATTACCCGCTCAACATCATCTCGCCCAAGAGCCACGGCTTCCTCAACTCCTGCTACGCCAACGAGAAGCACAAGATCAAAGGGCAGGGCGAGCAGTTCGTGCTGATCAGCCCCAAGGATGCTGCGTCACGGAGCATTCGCGAGGGCGATCCGGTGCGCGTGTTCAACGACCGCGGTGATTTCGAAGGCGTGGCCAAGGTCACCGACGACGTCAACGCGGGTATCGTCGTGGCGACGCTCGGCTATTGGCGGAGTCTCAACCGCTCGGACGGGTCGGTGAACTCGATCTCCTCGGATGCGCATTGCGGGCTCGGCCGGGCGCCGACCTTCTCCGACAATCTGGTGCAGGTCGCCCGCGTCAACTGACGGGATTGGCGGATTTAAGAGTGGCGTCACGGGCGCCTATTCGGCGGCGGTGGCCGTGGCGCCTAGGCCTTCACCTCCTGCAGGACGGCGAAGCCCTCGAACTCGGGATGGCCGAAATAGAGCGGCTTGTTGGCGCCGGCGCCGGCATGCGCCTTGCGGAAGGCTTCCGACTTGGTCCAGTTCACGAAATCCGCTTCGGAGCGCCAAGTGCTGTGTGATGCATACAGAACATGGTCGTCCTTTTCCGGTCCTTTCAGCAGATGGAAGGTCAGGAAGCCCGGGACCTCGTCGAGGTGGCTTTCGCGGTTGAGCCAGACCTGCTCGAAGTCGCGCTCCGAGCCCTTCCTGACCTTGAACCGGTTCATGGCGATGAACATGGTCTCTCCTTGGATGCAGGGCGCAGGATAGCGGAGAAAGGGCCGATTTCCAGCCCGTCAGCGACAATTGAGCGCCGTCAATAACACTGCGCCAATTCGGGCTTATATTAGTGCGGATACGCTAAGGAGACACCCATGAGCAAGGACGCAACCCTCAAGGAGCGGCGCCAGGCGAAGCTCGCCACGCCGACCGATCTCGGCTCCAACGCCACACGCGACATCGCCGGCGCGCTCAACGCTTTGCTCGCCGACGTGTTCGCCCTCTACCTGAAAACCAAGAACTTCCATTGGCATGTGAGCGGGCCGCATTTCCGCGATTATCACCTATTATTCGACGAGCAAGCCGGCGAGCTTTTCGGCATTACCGACGAAATTGCGGAACGTGTGCGGAAAATCGGCGGCGTCACCCTGCATTCCGTCGGCAATATTGCGAGGTTGCAGCGCATTCCCGACAACGACGCCGACTTCGTCGATCCGCAGGACATGCTGGCCGAGCTCCGCGAGGACAATCAGGCACTGATCGGAAGCTTGCGCGAGGCGCACACGCTCTGCGACGAGGAGAACGACGTGGCCACCGCCAGCCTGATCGAGGTGTGGATCGACCAGGCCGAGAAGCGCGTCTGGTTCCTCTACGAGACGAGCCGGCGCGGTGACCCGACCGGGCATTAACACATCTCTTGTCATTGCCCGGCTTGACCGGGCAATCCAGTAACCCCGGTGCCCATAGAAACTAAGCAGGGGACTGGATGCCTGCTGTCGCAGGCATGACAAACGTTGAGAAAGGGTCCGGTGTCGTTGGCCTTTGCTTAACGGGGGCGGTATAGGAACGGCCGTAAGGCCGCTCCACATGCCATCCGTCACCAAGCGCGCACGTGAAAGCTTCAACCGGTTCGCCGAGTCGCAGATCTCCGGCGGACTGGTGCTCATGGCCGCCGCGGCGCTCGGCATGGTCCTGGCCAATTCGGCCTTGGCCCCCACCTACGATCAGCTCTTCCATACGAAAGTCGGCGGACTTGATCTCCTGCACTGGATCAATGACGGGCTGATGGCCCTGTTCTTTCTGGTAGTCGGGCTCGAGATCAAGCGTGAAATGGTCGGGGGCGAGCTCGACAGCTGGCCGCGCCGCGCGCTGCCGATGATCGCCGCGATCGGCGGCATGGTTGTGCCGGCTTTGGTCTTCGTGGCAATCAATTGGCATACACCGGAGAATTTACACGGCTGGGCCATCCCCACCGCCACCGACATTGCTTTCGCCCTGGGTGTGCTCGCGCTGTTCGGCTCGCGTGTGTCTTATCCCCTGAAGGTCTTCCTGACTTCGCTCGCCATTATGGACGATCTCGGCGCTATCCTGATCATTGCCGTGTTCTACGGGAGCGACTTTTCGCTGCTCGCGCTTGGGCTCGCCGCGCTGACCGCAGCTATCCTGCTTGCGCTCAACTGGTACGGCGTGACGCGACTGACGCCTTATCTCGTGCTCGGCGCGATCCTGTGGGTCTGCATGCTGTTCTCCGGCATTCACGCCACGCTGGCCGGTGTGGTGCTGGCCATGACCATTCCGATTACAGCGGAGGAGGGCAAACAGGACGATAATGGTTCGCCTTTGCATAAACTAGAACGCGGATTTGGGCCTTGGGTTACATTTGTGGTGTTGCCGATCTTCGGTTTTGCCAATGCGGGCGTTCCACTCGGCAATGTGAGCTTCGACACCCTGCTCGAGCCCCTGCCGCTCGGCATCATCGCCGGTCTTTTCTTCGGAAAGCAGATCGGCATCATGCTCGCGATCCTGTTGGCGAGACGAGGAGGTCTCGCCCAGCTGCCGAGTGGAGCGTCATGGCGCCAGGTTTACGGTGTGGCGGTTCTCTGCGGCATCGGCTTCACCATGAGCCTGTTCATCGGTTTGCTCGCCTTTGACAATGCCGCGCAAGAATCCATGGTCAAGCTAGGCGTTCTGGCCGGCTCGCTCTTATCGGCGCTCGGGGGTGCGGCCGTGCTGCTCTGGCCTCAGTCGCGCGCCGCGCCAAAGCCGTAGAGCCAGTCGAAGCGCGACAAGGCCGCCTCTTCACCCCGCCGTTCCAGAATGAAATTTCGCGCCAATCGCATGGGGCCGGCGAGGTGATAGATCCGGCCTAAACGTTGCGACAGGGTCTGCACACGGGACGTGCGCGCCTGCCGTAATATCTCGTAATGGCGGAAGGCAGCCGAGGGATCGTCGGACTGCGCGTCTAGGGCTGCCGCAAGCGTCAGGGCGTCCTCGATGGCGAGCGCCGCGCCTTGCGCGAGGAACGGCTGCACCGGATGGGCGGCGTCGCCAAGTAGCGCGATGCGCCCTTCGCTCCACCGTGGCAGGAGCGGAAGGCGATAGAGCGACCAGCTACGCCAGCCGCTGGCCTTATCCAGCAACGACTTCGATTCCTTGCACCAGTTGGCGAAACTTGAAAGCAGGGCCGACGTGTCGCTTGCCTGACTCCAACCTTGCTCTTCGATGCCGCCTTCGGTCACCGCCACGATGTTGAGGTTTTTACCGCTGTGAACGGGATAGTGGACGAGATGGGCTTTGGGTCCGAGCCAGAGCCCGACCACCGGCGCATCGAAGGGGGCGGGCAGGCCGGCGCGCGGCAGAAGCGCGCGCGAGGCGGTGGCCCCGGCAAAACGCAATCGCGCCCGCGGATCGATCGACTTGCGTACCGCCGACCACAGCCCGTCGGCGCCAATCAGGGCTTCTCCTTCGATGTCGCCGCCATCTAAGCTGTCGGCAATGATATGTCCCTCATGCTGCCGGATAGTCGTGACCTCGAAACCAGACTTGAGCTCGACTGAGCCGGAGGCTTGACAAGCCGCAAGCAGTGCGGCGTGGAGGTCGGCGCGATGCAGCGTGAGATATGGGGCGCCGTAGCGAGTCTCGGCGTGTGTCCCAAGCGGTATTGATGCAAGCCGCCGTCCGGACAGGCCGTCGAACAGCCAGATCGCCTCCGGCTTGAAGGCGGCATGCTCGATGGCCTCCAGCACACCGAGCGATCGCAACGCCCGCGTGGCATTCGGCCCGAGCTGGATGCCGGCGCCCGTCTCGTCCCCGAAGGTGGAGCGCTCGAGCAGGGTGGCATCCCGGCCACGCAAGCCAAGCGCGATGGCGGCTGCCAGCCCGCCTATGCCGCCGCCAGCGATGAGAACGCGCCGTCCGCGCTGTGTCATGAATCTACGTTAGGCCGCAGGGGCGCCAGGCGGCGCGGTCGCCACATAGACGCAGCCGGGTGGCTTGCTCTCAGTGGCGTCGAGGCCGGCGTCATGCACGAACAGGGTCGAACAATAGGGGCAGACGATCTGCTCATCGTGCCCCATATCGAGATAGACATGCGGGTGATCGTGCGGCGGGGCCGCGCCCATGCATTGGAACTCCTTGACGCCGATCACGATCCGGTCGACGCCCTTGTCGTTCACGAAATGAGGCACCAGAGTTTGCGCCATGACACCGTCTCTATTGTTGCGCGGGCGGCAGCAAGCATAGTGAGCCTTGAGGCGGAGCGGTAGATGGGAATGAAGCGTTTCGATTCGGACGGCGTGGACCTCGCTTATATCGACGAGGGGGAGGGGGAACCCGTACTCCTGCTGCACGGCTTCGCCTCCAAAGTCGTCACCAATTGGGTCGATACGCAATGGGTGCGCACGCTCAGGCAGGCAGGTCGGCGGGTCATCGCCTTCGACCATCGCGGCCACGGCCAGAGCGAGAAGCTCTATGCGTCCGAAGTTTACGGTGCGCCGGTCATGGCCGAGGACGCGCGCCGCCTGCTCGAACATCTCGGTGTCGCCCGCGTCGACATTGTCGGTTATTCCATGGGCGCGCGGGTCGCCGCGTTTTTCGTCTTTAAGTATCCCGAACGGGTGCGAAGCGTGGTCTTCGCCGGGCTCGGCATCAACATGGTGCGCGGCATGGTGGGGACCGGCCCGCTGGCGCGCGCACTCGAAGCGCCCCGCATCGAGGACGTCACCAACGACACCGCGCGCAGCTTCCGCGCCTTCGCCGAGCAGACCAAGAGCGACCTCAAGGCGCTGGCCGCCTGCATGCGCGGCCCGCGCGAGAAGATCACGGTAGAGCAGCTTGGCGCTATAGCCACGCCGGTACTGGTTGCGGTTGGCAGCGAGGACGTGATCGGGGGCTCGGGCGCCGACCTTGCGTCGCTCATTCCCAATGCACAATTTCTGAATATACCCGGGCGAGACCATATGCGGGCGGTTGGAGACGAACGTTTCAAGCAGGGTGTGCTCGATTTTTTAACCCGGCGCCCTTAGGCCAGTGCGGGTCTCGTGGTAGACTCAAGCCCCTCAATCCTGCTACGGGGGGCGAAGCGAGGTTACGATGCAAAAGTCCTCCGCGGCGGCCAAGCCGCAAATCAAGAGCTACGATCCGGTCTGGAGCCAGATCCGGCACGAGGCCGAGGAAGTCAACAAGGCCGAGCCGGCGCTCGGTGGCTTCGTCTATGCGACGGTGCTGAGCCATACGCGTCTCGAAGATGCGATCTGCCATCGGCTGGTGCGACGGCTACAGCATGCGGCGCTCGACACCGGTCTGCTGCACCGGACCTTTCACGAAGTACTCGAAGCCGAGCCCGAACTCGGTGACACGTTTCGCGCCGACCTCATGGCGGTGGCCAAGCGCGACCCGGCCTGCAGCCGGCTGATCGAACCGCTGCTCTATTACAAGGGCTTTCATGCGCTCGAGACCTATCGCATCGCCCATTCGCTATGGAACGCCGGCCGCAAGGACCTGGCGCTCTATCTGCAAAGCCTGACCTCACGCTTCCTCCAGGTCGACATCCATCCGGCTGCTCAAATCGGCAAAGGCATCATGTTCGACCATGCCACCGGCATCGTGATCGGCGAGACGGCGGCGATCGGCGACAATTGCTCCTTGCTGCACGGCGTAACCCTTGGCGGCTCGGGCAGCGAGAAAGGCGATCGTCATCCCAAGATCGGGCGTGGCGTGATGATCGGCGCCGGCGCCAAGATCCTCGGCAACATCAAGGTGGGCGACTGCGCCAGGATCGCGGCCGGAAGCGTCGTGCTTCAGGACGTACCGGCACGGACGACCGTGGCCGGCGTGCCGGCACGCCATGTCGGTGTTGCCGTGTGCGAGGAGCCGGCGCTCACAATGGACCAGGTTTTCGTGGACGATGAAGAGGCGAGCAGCCGTTAGCGGTTGGCTCGGCCATGGAAGCCTGCGCGCGCGGGCTCTGGGAGAAGGGCTGTGACGCGGGAAGAAATCCTCAAGCTCGAACATTACCTGAAAAAGATGTTCCGCCTGCCTGACATCCAGGTGCGGCAGCGGCCGCGCAAGGAAGATTCGGCCGAGGTCTTTATCGGGGAAGAATTCATCGGCATCCTGTTCCGAGACGACGACGAGGGCGAGGTCGCCTACCAGTTCCAGATGGCCATCCTCGATTACGACCTGAAGGTCTAGCCCCGCGCCGCGCCGGGACGGATATTAACCACTCCTTAAGAATTCAGGTTAATGGCCGGCCCGCCCCGCTAAAGTGCTCGCAAAAGCATGGCGGCGAGGGGGCTTCGATGAAATCCGTGGCGATCTATCTCTATGTCATGGCGGTCGGCTTCGTTGCCGCCGGCACACTGTCGAGCTTCGTCCAGCTGGTCTCGGGCCAGCCGCTGAGGTTCGGCATCGAGCCGCGCTCGCTCATCGCTTCGCTGGGTGGCGTCGTTCTCCGCGTGATGGCCGGGCCCGCCATCCTCATGCGCAATGCTTGGCGTGGGATGCTGCTTGAGGCGCGCCCCAAGGCTTGGTTCGGGGCTTCCGCCGCCCTTGCCGCGCTATGGAGCCTGTTCTCCGGCGCGCTGCTGCTCGATCTGGCCCTGAAGCTGTAAAAAAAGGAGCCGGTCTCTGCTTGAGACCGGCTCGAGGAAAGACCCGGTTTAGTCGGGGTGGGGGGCAAAGTCACCGGGCCTTTGGCGTTCCAGATGGGCTCCTGCTAACGGTTGGAGGCGGAGATCGAAGCTTGCGGCACGAGCTCCGGCGGCAACAGCGAAATCCATACAAGTGGGTTGCGCGCGGACTGGCGCTTGACGAAGGTGTAGGGCGTGTCGGTCCAGTGCATGATTTCGGCGCGCTTGTTGTCGAGGACATAGTCCCCCTCATCGGTGCGCACCGTCAGCACGGCGTGGCCCTCGTTGTTCTCGTCCCGGACCACCGTGATCAGCAGCGTGCTTTCCGGCCAGCCGCGCTCGATCAGGATGTGACGCTTGAGCAGCACGTAATCCTCGCAATCGCCTTTGCCCTTCACGGGATAGCTCCACACCTCGACCTTGCCGTGCAGCTCGAGGTCAGTGACCGGGGCGACGGCGGCGTTGACGGCATTGTTCACCTGCTCAAGCTCGCGAAGCTTGGCGGGGTTGAACTGGACACGGTCGGCGTAGCGCTTGGACGAACGGCACGCGCCCTTGTTTTCGCGGCAGAAGGTCACGAAGCCGATCGGCGGCAGGCTCTCGCTGAAGGCCTCCATGAACACGACCTTCTGCAGCGCATGCGCGGGCGCCGGCTTGAGGCTGATCGTCTGCGTATTGGTCGCGTCCGCCGGCAGAGACGAGATGAACATGACAAAGGCCGAGCCCAGAAGAAAATGTTTCATTGCACCCCCCTATTATTGAGGCGCACTGTCTCAGAAAGATTTTGAGATCCCGATAAAAGAAGGGGTCGCTTTGGAGCGATCTCGGTAGGGATTCCTTATCCGCACCGAAATGTTCCGATGTTCGCTAAAATTTTAGCGATCATGGAACAAAGCGTGTTTTTAACCCGCCTTCGACGACACGAAAGCGTCCTCGCACGAGGCGCACCACCTCGGCCCCGCCATTGGCCATGAAGGCCGGGACCTCGTCGGGCCAATGCAGATGAAGCTCGAGCAGCTCATGGCGCTCCAAGGGGTCGGCGCCGAGCCAGAAGGGCGGCTTGATGGCGGTGATGGCCCCGAGCAGGCGGTTGGCGGTCGTGCCGTTATGGATCAGCGGCAGGAGAACGAGCTCGAAACTCGCCTTCCGGCCCGTGTGGGCCGTGGCACGGAAGCGGCCATGGGCCACGGCGCCATCGTTGAG
>DATMDY010000049.1:0-23665 GCA_035557335.1 Methyloceanibacter sp. | reverse complement strand
AGCGTCATCACCGAAAGGTAATTGGCGAGCCGCCGGCCGGCGAGAGCGGGATCGAGACGGGCGGCAAGCTCGGGGTCCTGGGTGGTGATGCCGGCCGGATCGCGGCCCTCGTGCCAGTCGTCGTAGCAGCCGGCCGTAGTGCCCAGCTTGCGGTATTCTTCTTCCAACGCCGGGTCGTTGTCGCCGAGCGCAACGAGCGCCGCGGTGCCGATCGACACGGCGTCGGCGCCGAGCGCGAGCGCCTTGGCCACGTCGGCGCCATTCCTGATGCCGCCCGACACGATGAGCTGCACCTTGCGGTGCATACCGAGTTCCTGAAGCGCCTGCACCGCCGGGCGGATGGCGCCGAGAATGGGAAGCCCCACATGCTCGATGAATACTTCCTGCGTCGCCGCGGTGCCGCCCTGCATGCCGTCGAGCACCACCACGTCGGCGCCCGACTTCACCGCGAGCGCCGTGTCGTAATAGGGCCGCGAGGCGCCGACCTTGATATAGATCGGCTTCTGCCAGTCGGTGATCTCGCGCAGCTCCTCGATCTTGATCTCGAGGTCGTCAGGCCCGGTCCAGTCGGGATGGCGGCAGGCGGAGCGCTGGTCGATGCCGGTGGGCAGCGTGCGCATCTCGGCAACGCGGTCGGAGATCTTCTGACCGAGCAGCATGCCGCCGCCGCCGGGCTTGGCGCCCTGGCCGACCACGATCTCGATGGCGTCGGCGCGGCGGAGATCGTCGGGGTTCATGCCGTAGCGAGACGGCAGCAGCTGATAGACGAGGAGGGTGGAGTGATGCCGCTCTTCCTCGGTCATGCCACCGTCGCCGGTGGTGGTGGAAGTGCCGACCTGCGAGGCGCCGCGGCCCAAGGCCTCCTTGGCCTGGGCGGAAAGTGAGCCGAAGCTCATGCCGGCGATGGTGATCGGGATCTTGATGTGGATCGGCTTCTCGGCGAAGCGGGTGCCGAGCCACACATCGGTCGCGCATTTCTCGCGATAGCCTTCGAGCGGATAGCGGCTCACCGAGGCGCCGAGAAACAGGAGGTCGTCGAAATGCGGGACCTTGCGCTTGGCGCCGGCGCCGCGGATGTCGTAGATGCCAGTGGCGGCGGCGCGGCGGATTTCCGACAGGCTGAACTCGTCGAAGGTTGCGGAAGCGCGCGGTGCGGTTCTAGGCGTCCAATCCATCAATAGGCTCCCGCGTTGTCCACCTTGAAATTGTAGAGCTTCCGTGCCGAGCCGTAGCGCTTGAATTCGCCCGGATCGATCTCGCCGTCGAACCCGGCGCGCTCCAGCACCTCATGCAGCGCTTGCTTGTGCTCGTCGCGCATCTCCTTCTCGATGCAGTCGGCGCCGAGCCCCTTGACCTTGCCGCGCACGAACAGCTGCGCCTCGTAGATGGAATCGCCGAGCGCGTCGCCCGCGTCGCCGAACACCACGAGATTACCGGCCTGGGCCATGAAGGCGCTCATATGGCCGACCGAGCCCTTCACGACGATGTCGATGCCCTTCATGGAAATGCCGCAGCGCGACGAGGCATTGCCGTCGATGCGCAACAACCCGCCGCGGCCGGTGGCACCCGCCGATTGGCTCGCGTCGCCCGCGACATGGACGAAGCCCGACATCATGTTCTCAGCCACGCCCACGCCGGCGCTGCCGTGGATCAGCACGGTGGCGAGCTTGTTCATGCCGGCGCAGTAATAGCCGACGGGCCCATTGATCTCGACGGTGATGGGCACGGCAAGGCCGGCGGCGATGGCGTGCCGACCGGCCGGATGGTCGACGGTCCAATGGCTCTCATTGGTGTCGGGGCCCAGGCGATGGAGCGCCGCGTTCAGCTCCCTGAGCGGTGTGGTGCCGAGATCGACCTCCGGCATATCTAACGTTCCCAGAAATAAACGGTGGCCGGCTCGGGCTCCCAGATGCGCGCCTTCTCGATGCCGGGCAGGCCGGCCAGCACGCGATATTCCGAACCGAACGCGACATATTGGTCTGTCTCGGCCATGATCGCCGGCTTGCAGGCGATGCCGTCGCGCAGCACGCCGAAGCCGTTCTCGGTGCCGACCACGAAAGTATAGAAACCGTCGAGGTCGTCGAGGCTCACTTTGAGGGCGTCGCCGAGCGACAATCCCTCGCGCATGCGCCAGGTGAGATAACCGGCCGCCACCTCGGTGTCGTTCTCGGTCTCGAATCTGAGTCCTTCACGCTCCAGCACCCGGCGGAGATTGTTGTGATTGGAGAGAGAGCCGTTATGCACCAGGCACTGGTCCGAGCCAGTCGAGTAGGGGTGCGCCCCGTCGGTCGTCACCGCCGACTCCGTGGCCATGCGGGTATGGCCGATGGCGTGCGTGCCGCTCATGGTTTCGAGCCCGAAGCGCTCGGCCACGTTCGCCGGCCTCCCTACTTCTTTGAAGAGAGCCATGCGCTTGCCGCTGCCGACCAGTTCCGTCGCCGGTGATTCGCGTTTCAGCCAGTCGAGCAAGCGCGGCAGCGATTTGTCGTCGATGCCGACCACGGCATGGGTGTCGTGCAGCGTCACCTTGGCGGTGCCGAAGTCGCGGCCGATCCGCGCGGCGGTCTCTTTGATCGAAGCGGCGGATTTGCCGCGCAGCGTGAGCTTGCTGTGGTCGCGTTGCCCCTCGCCATAGACGGCGAAGCCCGCGCTGTCCGGCCCGCGATCGGACATGGTGGCAAGCATGCCCGCGGCCATTCTGCCGAGTTCGGGTTCGAGTTTGGGGTCCTTGATAAACAGGCCGACAATGCCGCACATGGGTGGAGAATCTCCTGGGTTGCTGCCGCGCACCATGCTACGGCGCCAAGGCTCCCGTCAACCCAGGTGAAATAAAGTTTCCTGCTGGGAAATCAAGGGCGCGGGTAGATGATTATGGAGAGATAGGTCATCGGCCGCTCGATCAGCTCCTCGGGGCCGTGCGGCGCCCCGGCGTCGAAGAACAGCGCGTCTCCCGGCGACATCGGATAGAGCTTGTCGGCGTGGCGGTAGATCACCTTGCCCGTCAGCATGTAGATGAACTCCACCCCGTCATGCTGGAACAGCGCGTAGGGCACGGCGTCCTCGCTGAGCGTGATCAGGTACGGCTCGACCACGATATCGCCCGAGATGGAGTGCCCGAGCAGCTCGTAGCGGTGACCTGACTTGGTGCCGCGCCGGTCGATCAGCACGCCCTGGCCCGTGCGCACATAGGAGCAGTCGCGGCGCTCCTCGAAATCGGCGAAGAAGCTGGTGAGCGGCACGTTGAGCGCGCGAGCCAGAGCCTTTAGGGTCGACAGCGACGGCGAGGTTCCGCCATTTTCGATCTTCGACAACATGCCGGGGGACAATCCGGCTTCCGTGGCGAGCTCCGTCGCGGTTAGTTGCAGGCGCTGGCGCAGCAGCCTGACCCTCCGCCCGATCACCACTTCGAGCTGAAGCTCGCCGGTGGTCGGCGCGTTGGAACCTGTGGCGTAGGTCTCACCCTTGGCCGCCGCGCCACCATGGCTCGCGCTCGCGCGGGGCGCGCGCGTGCGCCGCCTGGCGCTGCTCCTCGCCTTCAGCAGCTTGGATGTGAGTTTCGTGGTCGCCATTCCGCTTCCATACCAAAGTGGTCCTCAAGCTACCACGATCCGGCAGCGCACGACCACGCCCCATGACTGCTCGGCCTGCGCCCTCTCAAGGGGGGAGCAGGCGCGGAGGCGCTTTGGACGATCAGCCATGCAGGCGAGTGCGGCTTGGCGGCTCGCCGAAGGCACGCGCATAGGCGCGGGCGAACTGACTTGACGAGGCAAAGCCGGTGTCGAGCGCCACGTCGAGTACCGGAAGGGTGGTCTCGCGCAATAGCTGGCGAGCACGTTCGAGTCTGAGCCAGCGATAGTGAGAGTGGATGCCGTGGCCGATATGGCTCTTGAACAGCCGCTCAAGCTGGCGGAGCGAGATGCCGGCGCTTCGCGCCAGTGCCGCCCGGGATAGCGGCGTTTCCAAACTCTTCTCCATGGCGCGCAGCACGGCGATCAGCTTCTCGTCTGCGATGCCCAGCCGGTAGCGCAGATCCATGCGCTGCGGGCCGAAGCCCTCGCGGATATGCGTGTGCAGGAACCAGTCGCCCACCGAGGCGGCGAGCTGGCGCCCGTGATCGCGCTCGATCAACGCCACCATCATGTCGAGCGCCGAGATGCCGCCCGAACAGGTGATGCGGTTGCCGTCGATCTCGAACAGGGACGGCACCACCTCGACGCCAGGAAAGGCCTCGCGGAAGGCCGGCAGATGTTCCCAATGCAAGGTCGCCCGGCGCTCATCCAGCAGCCCCGCTTTGGCGAGGATGTAAGGGCCGCCGGAAATGCCGCCGATGGTGACGCCTTTGCGCGCGAGCCGCCTGAGCCAGGCAAAGGTGCTCTTGTCCTCGAACAGAGCGGGATTGCCACCTGCGCACACCAACACCATGTCGGCGCCACGCTCGGTGCTCGTGCCGCAATCGGGGATGATGGCGACGCCGTTCGACGCCATGACCGGCTTGCCGCCGGGTGCCGCGTGCCACCAGCGGTAAAGCTCTCGGCCCGAGATCAGGTTCGCGGCGCGCAGGGGCTCGATCGCCGCCGCGTAGGACATGAGCGCGAAGCCCGGCACCAGCAGGAAGCCGACCGTGCGCGCTGATGACACCTGATCCTTAGCCATGTCGTAAAATGTCAAGCAAGCGGCGTGGAATGTCAACTAAGCCGCCGGCGTAAGCGCAGAATTGCGCGATGCGCTACTCGCTTGGAAGCCTGCTCGCCAATGCCGTCACCGGTAACCGCAACTGGAAGCCGGTGTGGCGCGAGCCTGAGCCGAAGCCGGCCTACGACGTAGTGATCGTCGGCGGCGGTGGGCATGGGCTTGCCACGGCGCATTATCTTGCCAAGGAACACGGCATCACCAATGTCGCCGTGCTGGAGAAGTCCTATCTCGGCTCCGGCAATGTCGGGCGCAACACCACCATCGTCCGCTCAAACTATCTGCTGCCCGGCAATCTGCCCTTCTACGAATGGTCGATGAAATTGTGGGAGGGGCTGGAGCAGGACCTCAACTACAACACCATGGTCAGTCAGCGCGGCGTGCTGAACGTGTTTCACTCCGACCCGCAGCGCGACGCCTATGCGCGGCGAGGCAACGCCATGCGGCTGCACGGCGTCGATGCTGATCTGCTCGACCGCGAGCAGGTCAAGAAGCTCGTGCCTTTCGTCGATTTCGATAACGCGCGCTTTCCGGTGCGCGGCGGTCTGTTCCAGTCGCGCGGCGGCACGGTGCGGCATGATGCTGTCGCCTGGGGCTATGCCCGTGCCGCGGACCACCGCGGCGTCGACATCATCCAGAATTGCGAAGTGACCGGCATCCGCGTCGAGAACGACCGCGTGCTCGGCGTGGAAACAGCCAAGGGTTTCATCGGCGCGAAGAAAGTAGCGCTATCGGTCGCCGGAAGTTCATCGCGCGTCGGCGCGCTTGCCGGCCTCCGTCTGCCGATCGAGAGCCATTCGGTGCAGGCCTTCGTCACCGAGAGCATCAAGCCGCTGATCGACGTGGTGATGACCTTCGGCGCGGGTCACTTCTATGTCAGCCAGTCGGATAAAGGCGGGCTCGTGTTCGGCGGCGACATCGAGGGCTACAATTCCTACGCCCAGCGCGGCAACATGCCGGTGATCGAGGACGTGTGCGAAGGCGGCATGGCGCTGATGCCGGCGATCGGGCGTCTGCGCATCGTGCGCTCCTGGGGTGGCCTGCTCGACATGACCATGGACGGCTCGCCGATCATCGACACGACCCCGATCGGAGGCCTCTATCTCAACGCCGGCTGGTGCTATGGCGGCTTCAAGGCAACGCCCGCGGCCGGCTGGTGCTTCGCCCATCTCATCGCCCGCGACGAGCCGCACCCTTACGCCGCCGCCTACCGTCTCGACCGTTTCGCGGCAGGCCGCGTGATCGACGAGAAGGGCATGGGCGCGCAGCCCAATTTACATTGAGGCGAGGCAATGCGGATCAAATGTCCCTATTGCGGCGAGCGGGCTCTTGAGGAGTTCACCTATCGCGGCGACGCCACGGTGACGCGGCCCGAGAGCTTGGAGCCCGGCGCGGCCGGTGCCTGGGTGGATTACGTCTATTTCCGCGACAACCCAGCCGGGCTGCACCAGGAGCATTGGCATCATAGCGCCGGCTGCCATGCCTGGCTCAAGGTGACGCGTGACACGCGCACGCATGAGATCGTTAGTGTCGAATTTGCGGGTGAGGGGGCATGACCTCCCAGCCCAATCGCCTGCGCGACGGCGGACTGATCGACCGGTCCAAGACCGTTCGCTTCAGTTTCGATGGCGAGACCCTGACCGGTCATCAAGGCGACACGCTCGCCTCCGCGCTGCTCGCCAACGGCAAAAAGCTCATCGGGCGCTCGTTCAAATATCACCGCCCGCGCGGCATCCTCACCGCGGGCTCCGAGGAGCCGAACGCGCTAGTGGAACTTCGCACCGGCGCGCGGCGTGAGCCCAATACCCGCGCCACCACCATCGAGCTTTACGACGGGCTCGACGCGGCGAGCCAAAATCGCTGGCCGTCGCTGAAATTCGATGTGATGGCGGCGAACCAGCTGTTCGCGCCGATCTTCGGGGCGGGCTTCTACTACAAGACCTTCATGTGGCCGGCTTCTTTCTGGGAAAAAATCTATGAGCCGGCCATCCGCCGCGCCGCCGGCCTCGGCCGTGCCGCCGACGCGCCCGACCCAGACCATTACGAGAAGGCTTATGCCTTCTGCGACGTGTTGGTGGTTGGCTCAGGCCCCGCGGGACTGGCGGCCGCCCTCTCTGCCGCCCGCTCCGGCGCGCGGGTGATCCTGTGCGAGGAAGATTTCCGCCTCGGTGGGAGGCTACTCTCCGAGCGGTACGAGATTAACGGGCATCCGGCGACGGAATGGGTGAAGGCGGTGGAGGCCGAGCTCGCGAGCCTCGCCAATTGCCGCGTCCTGCCGCGCACATGCGCATTCGGCGTCTATGACGGCGGTACCTATGCCGCACTCGAAGCGGTCAACGACCATGTTCCCGCGCCGCCCGCGCACAAGCCGCGCCAGCGTCTATGGAAGATCGTGGCCAAGCGCGCGGTGATCTGCGCCGGGGCCATCGAGCGTGGAATCGTGTTCGGCGACAACGACCGGCCCGGCATCATGCTGGCCAATGCGGTGCGCAGCTATGTCAACCGCTACGGCGTGGCGCCGGGGCGCCGCGCCGTGATCTTCGCCGACAATGACGATGCCTTCCGCACCGCCACGGATCTCGCCGATGCCGGAGTGGACGTGGCGGCAGTGGTCGATGCGCGGCCCATGCCGTCCGCAGCGGCGAAGGAGGCTGCCGGGAAAGCGCTTGCGCCCTATTTCAATGGCGCGGTGATCCAGCGAGTGCGCGGCGGACATGAAGTGAAGGCCGTCGATATCAGAAAATCGGATGGCGAGGTCTATCGCATCGATTGCGACCTGGTCGCCATGTCGGGCGGCTGGAACCCGAGCGTGCATCTCACCACTCATCTCAATGGCAAGCCGTTGTGGGACCAGGGCCTTTCCGGGCTCGTGCCGGGCGCTTTGCCACCGGGGATGAGCGTTGCCGGTGCCGCTGCCGGACAATTCGGCCTCGCTTCTTGCCTAACAGGCGGCCGCGCCGCGGGCGCCGAAGCCGCCAAGGCCTGCGGCTTCAAGCCGAAAGCCCGTGCCGTGCCCAAGGCCTCGGACGAGGTCGGGGAGGCGAGCCCGGTGTGGCAGGTGGAAAAAGGGCACGGTAAGGCGTTCGTCGATTTCCAGAACGACGTGACCGTATCGGACGTGAAACTCGCCGCGCGCGAAGGCTTCCGCATGCCTGAGCATCTCAAGCGCTACACCACGCTCGGCATGGCGACCGACCAGGGCAAGACCGGTAATCTCAACGGCGCGGCGGTACTCGCGGGCGTCACCGGGCGCTATGTCGGTGCGGTCGGCACCACCACCTTCCGCCCGCCGTTTACGCCGGTCGCAATCGCCGCGCTGGCCGGACATCACCGCGGCCCCGATTTCCGTCCCACGCGTCTCACGCCGTCACATACTTGGGCCAAGGAGCAAAGCGCGGTGTTCGTGGAGACCGGGCCGTGGCTCCGCGCGCTTTATTATCCGCGGGCCGGGGAGGAGCCGCAGGACGCGGTCAACCGCGAGGTGGCGACGGTCCGCACGCAGGTCGGCGTGTGCGACGTGTCGACCCTCGGCAAGATCGACGTGCAGGGCACAGATGCCGGTGCCTTCCTCGACCGCGTCTATGCCAATACCTTCTCCACACTGCCCGTGGGCAAGGCGCGTTACGGATTGATGTTGCGCGAGGACGGTTTCGTGCTGGATGACGGCACCACCGCCCGGCTCGCCGACGATCATTATTTCATGACCACCACGACTGCGAACGCGGTCAAGGTCATGCAGCATTTGGAGTTCTGCCAGCAGGTGTTGTGGCCTACGCTCGACGTGCAGTTGGTCTCGGTCACCGAGCAATGGGCGCAATATGCGGTCGCGGGTCCCCGCGCGCGGGACGTGCTGGAGCGCCTGGTCGATCCAGCGCACGATATTTCCAACGAGGCATTCCCCTATCTCGCCGTGGGGGAGGTCAGCGTGTGCGGCGGCACGAAGGCCCGGCTGTTCCGCCTCTCCTTTTCCGGCGAGCTCGCTTACGAGATCGGCGTGCCGGCGCGTTTCGGCGACGCGCTGATCCGCGCCATCATGGCGGCGGGCGCGGATTTCGGTATCGCGCCCTACGGCACCGAGGCGCTCGGCGTGTTGCGCATCGAGAAGGGCCATCCCGCAGGCGGCGAGCTGAACGGCCAAACCACGGCGCACGATCTCGGAATGGGTAAGCTGCTTTCGGCCAAGAAAGACTTCATCGGTCGTTTCATGGCCGCGCGTCCCGCGCTGACCTATCCCGACCGTCCGACTCTGGTAGGCCTGCGCCCGGTGGAGCAGGGAGCGCGCATCCGCGCCGGCGCCCATCTCGTGCCGAGGGACGCGGCGGCTACCGCCAAGAACGATCAGGGCTATGTTACCTCGATCGCCTATTCGCCGTCGCGTGGCCATTGGCTCGCGCTCGGCCTGCTGGCGCGCGGGCCCGAGCGTCACGGCGAAATCATCCGCGCCGCAGATCCGTTGCGTGGCGAGGAGGTGCTGGCTGAGATCTGCCCCCCCTGTTTTGTCGATCCGCCAGGAGAGCGTCTCCGTGTCTAGTCCTCTTGTCTCAGTCTCGGGATTGGCTGGGTTCGCGGTGCCCGGACGCTTCGGCAAGACCGACGGCACGCCCGGCGTGCATCTAAGCGAGCGCGTTGGCCTCGGTCTGGCGACGGTTGCTACCCACAAGGGACAGGGCGAAGGCCTCAAGCAAAAAGTGCGTGAGGCTTACGGCGTCGATCTTCCCGACCGCTCCATCATCGTCCAG
Source organism: Methyloceanibacter sp. (assembly GCA_035557335.1). Lineage (GTDB taxonomy): Bacteria > Pseudomonadota > Alphaproteobacteria > Rhizobiales > Methyloligellaceae > Methyloceanibacter. The sequence goes on along the minus strand of DATMDY010000049.1, from coordinate 14,237 downwards.
GGACCAGCGGTGAGTTTCGTGGGCATCGGGCCGGGCCAATGGCTTGCCGTGTCGGAGTCCCTCAAGCACTACGCGCTCGCCCGCGATCTCGCGAAACATCTCAAAGGTCTTGCCTCGGTGTCGGATCAGAGCGACGGCAGGACCGTCATAAGGATCGGCGGCCTACGCGCCCGCGACACCCTCGCCAAGGGCCTTCCCATCGACCTCGATCCACGCGCCTTCCCGGAAAACGGCGCGGCCACCAGCGTCATCTCGCTGATGGGCGTGCAGCTGTGGCAGGTCGACGACACGCCCGCCTACGACATCGCCATCTTCCGCAGTCTCTCGGGCAGTTTCTGGCGCTGGCTTACGGCCTCAGCCGCCGAGTTCGGCTACGAGGTTACAGCCCCGCGCTAGCTCGCCTTTTTCTGCTTCGGCACCTTCTTGCCCTTCTTGCGGGCTTCCGAAAGGCCGATGGCGACTGCCTGCTTGCGGCTCTTCACCGTCTTGCCGCTGCCGCTCTTGAGTGTGCCGCGCTTGCGTTTGCGCATCGCGCGCTCGACGTCCTTCGACGCCGACTTGGAATATTTGCGTGCCATAGTCGAACTCCTTCACGCGCCCGACGGCGTAACGTCCGGCGTTCAACGGAGTTCCTGCCTGCGGCGCTAGCGCATGAGCGGCTTGATGTCGACCGCGATCGCCCCGCGTCACCCGAGCCGGGCGACCGCGTGGTGGTGCTGCATGAACTGTCCTCCCACAGCAACGATCCCGAACCCGCCGCCGCACTATAGGACTTGGTCTCAATGCGACACAAGATTGCCAAGGCCATGCCCGAGACTGTAGGAAAAGCTGGCACACGCGCAGCGCACCAAGCTGAAATCGACAAAGCCTTTAGTCGACGTCGCTCAGATTGGTCTTTCTGCGGCTTTCGAGGGGAGACTAGCCCAGACCCATGCCGCATGACGTCCCGCTGATCTCGACCATTGTTATCGCCATCGGGCTCGCCTGGGTGTTCGGCGCGGTGGCCAACCGCCTCAAGCTGCCGCCTTTGGTGGGCTATCTGCTCGCGGGTATCATCATTGGGCCGTTTACCCCGGGCTTCGTGGCCGACCAGGACCTCGCCATTCAGCTTGCCGAGCTTGGCGTCATTCTCCTGATGTTCGGCGTTGGCCTCCACTTCTCCCTGGAAGATCTGCTGTCGGTCAAAGCAATCGCGCTTCCGGGCGCCGTCGTTCAGATCGCCTGCGCCACTCTGCTCGGCATGGGGCTGGCTTACTGGATAGGCTGGTCGTGGGGCGCGGGCTTGGTCTTCGGATTGGCGCTGTCGGTTGCCAGCACCGTGGTCCTGCTACGCGCTTTGCAGGAACGCAGGCTGATCGAGACCGAACGCGGACGCATCGCGGTCGGCTGGCTGATCGTCGAGGACATCGTCATGGTGCTGACCCTCGTCCTGCTGCCCCCCATCGTCTCCATCTTTGCCGGCGAGGACGTGGCGCGCATGAATTTCCAGGCCGTCGGCACCGCGTTCGGTATCACCATCGCCAAGCTCGTGGGCTTCGTCGCGGTGATGCTGATCGTGGGCAAGCGGGTCATCCCCTGGATTCTGCACTACATGGCGCATACCGGCAGCCGCGAGCTGTTCCGTCTCTCGGTCTTTGCCATCGCCCTCGGTGCGGCCTATGGCGCCGCCGAATTGTTCGACGTGTCCTTCGCACTCGGCGCCTTCTTCGCCGGCATGATCTTGAGCGAGTCGGCGTTGAGCCAACAGGCAGCGCAGGAGACGCTTCCTCTGCGCGACGCCTTCGCCGTGCTGTTCTTCGTTTCAGTCGGCATGCTGTTCGATCCTTCCATTCTTATCGATGCGCCGATCGCCGTGCTTGGCACGCTTCTGATTATCATCGTCGGCAAATCGCTGGCCGCCTACGGCATCATGCGCCTGTTCGGCTATTCAGTGGCGAGCGCTCTGACCATTTCGGCGTCGCTGGCGCAGATCGGCGAGTTCTCCTTCATTCTGGCCAATCTCGGCATCGCGCTGAAAGTCCTGCCCGACGACGGGCGCGATCTCATTCTCGCCGGCGCTATCCTGTCGATCATCCTGAACCCGTTCATGTTCAGCTTGCTCGACCATATCTTGATGAAGCGCGAAAAAGCCACGGAGGCGGCGAAGGCCCAGGCTGAAGCTGCGGCAGAGGAAGAGGAGCCGCCGCGCGAGCCAATCCGGCCCACAAGCCTCACCGATCATGTGGTTCTGGTCGGGCATGGCCGCGTCGGCAGCCATGTCAGCGAAAAGCTCCGCGAACAAAAGATTCCGTTCTTCGTCATCGAGGACAACGACGACACGGTCAATGCGCTAAAGGAGCAGGGCATCGAGGCCTTTAGCGGCAATGCCGCCGCGCCCGACGTTCTGACGGCGGCCAATCTCGGCGCGGCGCGCTGCCTCCTCGTCGCCATTCCCGATGCTTTCGAGGGGGGGCAGGTGGTGCAGCAGGCGCGCGCGTCAAATCCGAATCTGCCGATTATCGCCCGCGCCCATTCGGAAGCGGAGAACGAGCACCTCCTGAAGCATGGCGCGAGTCTCGTGATCATGGGCGAGCATGAGATCGCCAAGGCGATGCTCGGTCAGCTGGTGACGGCCAACGAAACCCCAGCGGCCGCCGAGACCACCGCGTAATTTTCACGGCGGGAACCCACATTCCCTCGCGCGCGTTTAGTTGACATTGGTCCTAACGGGGATCCGCTTATGCCCGCCAAAACATTACAACTTATAAGTCTGCTTGCCGGGATGGCTATATTATCCTTGCCCGCGGTTGCGCATGCGCAGCAAGTCGCGGAAAGCAAGTCGGAGAATATCGGTCCGTGGGAAATCGAGGCGACCTTCAAGGGCGACAAGTTCGACCGCTGCTCAATCAGCCGCACGCTGCAAGACGAAGTCGAAGTGACCTTCGTCCGCAATGGCGACGGACTGACGCTCAGCCTCGAATCGCCGAACTGGAAGCTAGACCGGGGCAAGAGTTATCCGGTGAAAATGACCCTCGGCGCGCAAAGCTGGGACACCGAAGTGGCGGCGGAATCGAACTCCGTGTCGGTCGCGGTGGTCGACAAGAAATTCGACAACGGTTTGCGCGGCGCGAACGCCCTGAACATCGTCGCCGCCGGCGCGACCATCCGCGTGCCGCTCGACAAGAGTACGGTGGCGCTCGACCGTTTGGAGCAATGCGTGGCTAAGAATAACAAGGCGGTCGAAACCAACCCTTTCGTGGAACCGCCCCGCCAGCCGTAAAGGCGAAGGGGCGGACGAAAAACAACGTCGCGCGCTGGTGCAACCGTGAAAGCGCCCTGCGGCAAGTCCTTCCAATTTTTTGCCGACGACGATGACGACTTGGCTTCGGTGACGCGGCCGCGATATCGCCCCTGCCGGGTGTGGTCCCTGCTGCGAACTTGCAATAGACTGACGCAAATTCACCCATAGCGAGTGGCCACCTATGCGACTAACAGCCGTTTACAGTCTGGCAAGCCTCGTCGCGGCCAACACCGCGTGGGCCCAAGGCGATCTGACCCGGCAGGAGCCCATTGTCGTGCGGGTCAATCTCGGCAATGCCGATGACGCACGCGTGTTCGAGCCGGCCGGCATGACCTTCGAGACCGGCAAGCTCTACCGCCTCGTGCTGCACAATCCGAGCAAGACCAAGCACTATTTCACCTCGCCCGGCCTCGCCGACCGCGTGTTCACCCGCAAGGTGGAGGTGATGGGACCCGACGGCGTCACGGCCGTCAGCGAGATCAAGGGTGCCATCCGCGAGATCGAGGTCTTTCCTGGGGGCACGGCTGAATGGTGGTTCGTGCCGGTGGCGACGGTCGGTAGCGCCGAACTGTATTGCCACGTCAAGGACGAGGACGGCAAAACTCATACCGAGAAAGGCATGGTCGGCAGCGTCGAGATCAAGTGACGGGGACTGATGCGAGCGCGGCGACCTCTGCGTCGGTGAACACGCGGCTGCGGGTGAGAAACCGCACGCCTTCCGGCGCCTCCAGCGAGAAGCCCGAGCCGCGGCCCGGCACCACGTCGATGATGAGTTGAGTGTGCTTCCAATAATCGAACTGGTCGGCGTCCATATAGACCGGGCAGCCGCCGATCTCCCCGAGCAACACGTCATTGCCGCCGACGCGGAATTCGTTTTTCGGATAGCACATGGCCGCCGAGCCGTCGCAGCAGCCACCCGACTGATGAAACATCAGCTTCCCGTGCTTGGCGCTTAGGCGCTCGATCAATTCGAGCGTCGCATCGGTGGCAAGCACCCGTTCAACCATGTTGAGAGCATAACGCAAAAGCGGTTTCTCCTCACCCTTTCCGCCGTGCGAAAGCTTCACTCCCCGGTGGGGAGAGGCCGGCGCACTCCTTGGAGTGCGCCGGGTGTGAGGGGGCTTTGAGCCTCGACTAGAAAAAGCCGAGCGCCTTGGGGCTGTAGCTCACCAGCACATTCTTGGTCTGCTGGTAATGGTCGAGCATCATCTTGTGGTTCTCGCGCCCGAAGCCCGATTTCTTGTAGCCGCCGAAGGCCGCATGCGCCGGGTAGAGGTGGTAGCAATTGGTCCACACCCGTCCGGCCTGGATGCCGCGCCCGAAATGGTAGGCGCGGTTGATGTCGCGGGTCCACACGCCGGCGCCGAGCCCGTAAAGCGTGTCATTGGCGATGGCGAGCGCCTCCTCCTCGTCCTCGAACGTGGTCACCGACAGCACGGGGCCGAAAATTTCCTCCTGGAAGATGCGCATCTTGTTGTGGCCCTCGAACACCGTGGGCTTCATGTAATAGCCCTCGGCGAGGTCGCCATCGAGGGTGAGCCGCTCGCCGCCGGCCAGCACCTTGGCGCCTTCCTTCTTGCCGATGTCGATATAGGACAGGATCTTCTCGAGCTGGTCGTTTGAGGCTTGCGCGCCGACCATGGTCGCGGGCTCGAGCGGATTGCCCTGCCTGATCTTGTTCACCCGCGCGATCGCCTTCTCCATGAAACGGTCGTAGATCGAACGCTGCACCAGGGCGCGCGACGGGCAGGTGCACACCTCGCCCTGGTTCAGCGCGAACATGGTGAAGCCCTCGAGAGCCTTGTTGAGATAGTCGTCGTCCTCGGCCATCACGTCGGCGAAGAAGATGTTGGGCGACTTGCCGCCGAGCTCGAGCGTGACGGGGATCAGGTTCTCGGACGCATATTGCATGATCAGACGCCCCGTAGTGGTCTCGCCGGTGAACGCCACCTTGGCGATGCGCTTGTTCTGGGCGAGCGGCTTGCCGGCCTCCACGCCGAAGCCGTTGACCACGTTGAGCACGCCGGGCGGCAGGATGTCGCCGACCAAGTCCATCAGCACCATGATCGACATCGGCGTCTGCTCGGCCGGCTTCAGCACCACGCAATTGCCGGCGGCAAGTGCAGGCGCGATCTTCCACGACGCCATAAGGATGGGGAAGTTCCACGGGATGATCTGGGCCACGACCCCGAGTGGCTCGTGATAGTGATAGGCGATGGTGTCGGCGTCGATCTCCGACAGCGAGCCTTCCTGCGCGCGCAGGCACGCGGCGAAATAGCGGAAATGATCGGCCGCCAGCGGAATGTCGGCGAAACTCGTCTCGCGGATCGGCTTGCCGTTATCGATGGTTTCGACGGCGGCGAGCACCTTCAGATTCTCGTCGATGCGGTCGGCGATCTTGTTGAGGATCGCCGCGCGCTTGGCCGGCGCGGTGTTGCCCCAGGCGTCCTTCGCCTTGTGCGCGGCGTCGAGCGCAAGCTCGATATCGGCGGCCTGCGAGCGGGCGACCTGGCAGACCGGCTTGCCGGTGATCGGGCTGATATTGTCGAAATAGGCGCCATCGACCGGCGGCACCCATTTCCCGCCGATAAAATTGTCGTAGCGGGACCGCAAGGCCACGCGCGCTTTCAGGGTCTCGATGACCTCGTGCAGCATGGAATCCTCCCTTAGAGGCTTGGCTATTTTGCTTGTTTCTGGCCAATCCTGATCCCCCGCCTTGACCCTCGTCAAGCAGGACTTGCCAGAGAAGAGGCGAGGCGCAAGGATAGCGTCGGTTTTTGCGCTAACTAGCGTGGAGAGATGGCATGGCGGATGAACCGAACCAGACCAAGCGCAACAATACGCTGCTCGCCTTTCTGCTCGGGGCGGCGGTGGTGGCTCTCGGCGTGCTTGGCTACATCTACTACCAGCAGCATCAGCGCGAGGTGGTGAGGATCAACGTGCCGGGCTTCTCCGGCACCATCACCAAGGACCGCGACGGCGGCTTCTCCGGCGAGTTCGGCCGGGAGGACAAAAAGGGCGTCGACATCAAGGTCGATTAGGTCCTTCGTTCCGCGTCGTTTCGACTTACGCCGGTATGACGCGCTACTCTATGCCGCTCCGTATGGCGCCTTTGATATCGTCATCGGGGTTTCCCAGCCAGCGGGGTTCGCCGCCGGCGGTGAGCAACAACGCCCAGGCATGCCGGCCGTCAGGCGCGAACAGCACGAAGAGCTGATGGTTCTCGCAGTCATTCGGCTTGCAGGTAAAAGCCATGGTGTAAGCTTGGCTGCCGACCAGAACGCCGAATGAGGGTATCGGGGGGCTGTCCAAGGTTGCCGCATAGCCCGTGACCCAATCCGGGACCGGTAGGGTCTCCGCCCTGAGCATCGCCTCCCAAGCCTCGCGATAGTTTTGCAGCTTCATCAGGTCCGCCAGGGGAGGGCCTTTGGGCTCTTGCGCCGCGGCTTTGGGCTCTCCCGCGGCTGTGGGTTCTCCCGCGGCGGCTTTGGGTTCTTGCGCTGCGGCTGCGGTGCCGAACAGCAGTAGGAGGAGGAAGCAGAGTCTGAGCATCGGGAGGGTCCGTCACCTTTAGGTTGGCCGTTGGCAGGCCGGGAAGAATGGCATGCCGGGAAGTCCGGCGTTTCCAGCGAAGGATTGCTTTATGGCAATCTCAAGATGACAACTATGCGACGCCTAATGGCGGATGAGCGGCCAGCCTTGCGGGCTTGGCAGAAGCGGCGAGACCGCGACCGGCGGCGCGTGCGGCTGCTGATATTCGCCCAAGGGAAGCGGCGTGACGTCGCCGCGGAGATGCCGCGCCGGCACGGGCGCCGATGCCGTCCACAGCGCGGTGAAGGCGAGGCGCGCGAGCCGTGCTCGGTCGGGGGCGTCCTCGTGAAATTGAGTGAGCACGTTGCGGCGCTCGGCGTCGCGGCGCATGGCGTCGCCCGACCAGCACATCATCTCGCCATAGGCCGCCTGCTCATGGGCGTCGTGCAGGCGCGGATTGCGCGCGAAGCGGAGCAACTCAGTTGCCGGTGTGTGTGGCGCCAACATCGAGAGGCTGGCGAAGAGCTGCCTGAGATCTTGCTCAGGCTCGAGCTTGGCGAGGATCGCCTTGGCGCTCACGCCGGCGCCGGCGAGATCGTCCTTCATGGCGATCAACGCCTTGGCCGGGCCGGAGTTGGCGGCACGCAGGATCAGGGTCACGGTGGGGTTGGCGTGAGTGCCCACGGCCAATCGCGACAGCATGTCGAGATGACGGTCGAGCTCGTCCGGCGGCAAATCCCTTGGACTTCCCGAACCGGCCACAGCTCGCGTGCTCCCCTCGCTTAGCAGAAGTGGATGTCGGGCAGACGGTATGGCGTTCGGCCCATCTCGCACCATGAATAGCCGGAACAAAGTTAAGGAAGCGTTGCCCTCCGTCCCCCTCCGGCACACCGGAATGACGAATGAGGTTGGTGTTGGCCGAAAGCAGGAATACATAACCGGCAGCATGACCGAGCTTCTCACCAAAGAGCGCGTGCTCGAGGCGCTTAAGCGCGTCAAAGGCCCGGACCTCGCGAGCGACATCGTCTCCCTCGGCCTGGTGTCCGAAGTGGTGATCCACAAGGGCAAGGTCTATTTCGCCATCTCCGTCGATCCGGCACGTGCGGGCGAGCTCGAGGCCTTGCGGATGGCGGCCGAGAAGGCGGTCGAAGCCTTGCCGGGCGTCGATAAGGTGACCGTGACCTTGACCGCCGACCGCGCGCCGGGTGCGGCGCGAACCGGTGGCAATGGCAATGGCAGGGACGCCGCACCCCACTCAGGCTCGCCCTTCACCCGTCCCGGCGCGGCACGCGACGCGCGCCACCGTCCAGGGGGCGTGCCTGGGGTCGATCACATTATTGCCGTGGCCTCCGGTAAAGGCGGTGTCGGCAAATCCACCACCGCGGTCAATCTGGCTTTGGCGCTGAAGGAACAGGGGCTCAAGGTCGGCATTCTCGACGCCGACATCTACGGCCCGTCGATGCCGCGGCTTTTGGGGCTGAAGGGCCAGCCGACGCCGCTTGGCGGCAACAAGCTCGAACCGATGCAGGCCTACGGGCTGAAGGTGATGTCGATGGGCTTCCTCGTCGATGAAGAGACGCCGATGATCTGGCGCGGGCCGATGGTGATGTCGGCGCTGTCGCAAATGCTGAAGGACGTGGCCTGGGGCGATCTCGACGTGCTGGTGGTCGACATGCCGCCGGGCACGGGCGACGCGCAGCTCACCATGGCGCAGCAGGTGCCGCTCGCCGGCGCGGTCATCGTCTCCACGCCGCAGGACCTCGCGCTGATCGACGCGCGCAAGGGGCTCAACATGTTCCGCAAAGTGAACGTGCCGGTGCTCGGCCTCGTCGAGAATATGAGCACCTTCGTCTGCCCGCATTGCGGGGAGCGCTCCGATATTTTCGGTCATGGCGGGGCGAGAAGCGAGGCGTCGCGGCTCGGCGTGCCCTTCCTCGGCGAGGTACCGCTGACGCTGGCCATCCGCGAGACGTCGGACGAGGGACGACCCGTGGTCGCCACCGACCCGTCATCGGCGGCGGCAGGAGCTTATCGTGATATCGCCGCGCGCGCCTGGGCCGAGCTTGAGCGCCACAAGGGAACAGCTCGCGCCGCACCCAGCATCGTCATGGAAAGCTAAAAGTCTAGCCGCCGGTTGCCGACATAAAGCGCGCGACCGAAGGCTTCTCGTCACGGTCGATGACGAAATCGTGGCCCTTGGGCTTGCGCGCGATCGCTTCATCGATGGCGGCATGCAGATAATCATCGGAGGCGCTGGCCCGCAGCGGCGCGCGCAGATCGGCGGTGTCCTCCTGGCCGAGGCACATATAGAGAGTGCCGGTGCAGGTGACCCGCACCCGGTTGCAGGACTCACAGAAATTATGCGTCATCGGCGTAATGAAGCCGAGCCTGCCGCCGGTTTCCCGCATGGTGACGTAACGAGCCGGGCCGCCCGTGCGGTAGTCTGTCTCGTCGATGGTGAAGAGCTGGCTAAGCCGTGCCCGCACCAGCGAGAGCGGCAGATATTGATCGGTGCGGTCGGCATCGATCTCGCCCATGGGCATCGTCTCGATCAAAGTGAGATCAAAGCCGCGCCCGTGGCTCCATCTGATGAGATCGGCGATCTCGTCCTCGTTGATGTTTCGCAGCGCCACGGTGTTGATCTTGATCTTGATCCCGGCGCGGTCGGCGGCATCGATGCCGCGTATCACCTGGGCGATATCGCCGAAGCGGGTGATGGCGCGGAACTTAGCCGGATCGAGCGTGTCGAGCGAAACATTGATGCGGGCGACGCCGCAATCGGCGAGCGCGTCGGCGCAACGATGCAGTTGACTACCATTGCTGGTGAGCGTCAGCTCGTCGAGACCGTTGCCGAGATGCCGCGACAGCGATCCGATCAGCGACATGATGTTGCGGCGGACCAGCGGCTCGCCGCCGGTCAATCTCAATTTGCGTACGCCACGCGCGACGAAGGCGCTGGCCAACCGGTCGAGCTCTTCGAGCGACAGCACGCTCTGCCGCGGCAGGAAGATCATGTCCTCGGCCATGCAATAGACGCAGCGGAAATCGCAGCGGTCGGTGACCGAGACACGCAAATAGGTGATATGCCGGCCGAAGCGGTCGATCATCGGGGCCATGCTCTCACCCATCTACAAGTCCTCGTCTTCTTCAACCTTGGCCTTGCGGCTATAGGCCTTGGCGCTTTTCACCACCCGCTTGCGGTAGCGCGGATCCGCCAGGGAAGCGGCCGGCGCGCTGCGGGGCTTTACCACCTTTTTCCGTTTCTTGGCACGAACCGTCCGCCTTTTCGCCTTGCCACGGCCCTTTCCGGGCAAAATGACCGCCATGGGCTTTCATCTCTAATATATAGGTGCTTCATCTTTTTTATATCACGGGCCCGGGGACCGAAGGAGGCCGAGCATGGACGAGCAACGCTTCAATATGTCGATGCGCAAATTCCTGAAAGAGGTGGGCGTCACCTCGCAGCAGGCCATTGAGCGGGTGGTGCGCGAGGAGGGGCTTGGTGGTAAGGGCAAGCTCAAGATGAAGATGGTACTCACCGCCGAAGGCACGCCCTTAGACCACTTGGTCGAAGGCGACATCGATCTCGGCTGAGGCCTAATCATGGCCGAGCCCTGGCCCACCGAGCTCAAGCTCGACAAAGACAAGCGCGTACTCACCGTCAGCTTCGACGACGGGGCGAGCTTCGCGCTGCCCGCCGAGCTGTTGCGTGTGCTCTCCCCGAGCGCCGAGGTGCAGGGCCATAGCGAAGATCAGCGCGTCACCGTTTCCGGCAAGAAGAATGTCGGCATCATGCGGCTCGAGCCGGTGGGCAATTACGCCGTGCGCGTCGTGTTCGACGACGGCCACGACACCGGCCTCTTTGTGTGGGCTTATCTGCGCGAGCTTGGGGAGAATCAGGAAACGCGCTGGCAGACTTATCTCGCCGATCTCGCCGCCAAGCACCTGTCGCGCTAGTCTTCCTCGGATCGTGCCCCCTCGCGTGCGAGAAGGGAGCGCTTGCGCGAGATGCCTCCGCGATAACCCGACAGCGAACCGTCAGACCGCAACACGCGATGGCAGGGAATGGCCACCGCGATGCGGTTCGAGGCGCAGGCGCGTGCCACGGCCCGCGCCGAGCCTGGCGCACCGATCTTCTCCGCAATCTCCGTGTAGCTTGCCGTGGTACCCGTCGGGATACGCCGCAAAGCCTCCCAGACTCGGTGCTGGAAGGCGGTGCCGCGAATGTCCAGAGGCAAGTCCAGCCCGGCTTTCGGGTTCTCGACGAAAGCAATCACCTTGGCGACGAGGCGCTCGAAATTCTTATCGCCGGCGATCAGTTTGGCGCGGGGGAACAGCTTTTGCAGGTCGCGGCGCAAGGCATCCGGCTTATCGCCGAACTCGATGGCGCACACGCCCTTGCCACTCGCCGCGACCAGGATGAGACCAAGCGTGCATTCGCCGATGGAGAACTTGATCTCCGTGTCGGTGCCGCCCGAGCGGAATTCGCTTGGGGTCATGCCGAGTACCTCGGAGGCGGTGGCGTAAAATCGGCCGCCAGAATTGAAGCCCGCATCGTAGATCGCCTCGGTCACCGTGGCTGCCTTCCCCAACTCCGCACGCACGCGCTTGTGGCGATGCGCAATGGCGTAGGCCTTGGGCGTCACGCCGAGCACGGACTTGAAGATGCGGTGGAAATGATAAGGGCTCAAGCCCGCCTCACGGGCGAGATGGTCGAGCTTCGGCTCGTCTTCGGCCGCCTCGATCAGGCGGCAGGCCTCGGCCACTTTGCCCGCGTGAAGCTGGAACAGAGAGCGCTGGTCCGGCTTGCAGCGCTTACAGGGGCGAAAGCCGGCGCGCTCGGCCTCCGAGGGGCTTTTATGGAAGCGCACATGCGCGCGCTTGGGGCGTCGTGCCGGACAGGACGGCCGGCAATAGATGCCGGTCGTCGCCACCGAAAAATAGAAGGCGCCGTCGAAGGCGGCATCGCGCGCCATGACAGCTTCCCAGCGCGCCTCATCCGAAGCGCGGGCAGGGGACTTGATCGGCTGGGTCGTGGCGTAAGACATATCTTAAAATAGGCGATGGCTGAGGCAGCCGCACCCCGATCCTTGCGGTCAAATCCAATGATAGTGCGAGCCGGGCGGGGGTGTCGCCCGCCGCGGAACGGTTATAGGCGTCTTTTGTCCGGCCAATCGTCATCGTCGTCGAGCGTGCGCTCCAGCCGGTACAGCGCGCCGTTTTCCGGCAGGATGTAGACCGTGCCGTTGGGATCGATGCGGATATCGCGGATGCGGCCAAGCTGCCCTTTGAGATAGTGCTTTTCGCGAACGACGCAATTGCCGGCCAGAGTGAGCTTCACCACCATTTGCCGGCTGAGCGATCCCAGCCAAACGGTCGTCCTGGAGGCTTGGGTCTCGATCGCAAGTCCCGACGGGGCGATGGACAGCGGCACCCAGTAATGCACCGGCTGTTGGGTCCCGGGCACTTCTTTCGTGCCGATCGGGCTCTCGTCATCTTCGGTGCTGTAGGTGGCGATCGGCCAGCCGTAATTGCGGCCGCGTTGGATAATGTTCAATTCATCGCCGCCGCGATTTCCGTGTTCGATCTCCCAGAGCTGACCGGTGATGCGGTCGAGGGCGAGGCCTTGCGGGTTACGATGGCCGTAGCTCCAGATCTCATCCCGGGCATCGACGCGCGCCCGGAAGGGATTGTCCTCAGGGATTGACCCATCGGTCCGGATGCGGACGATGCTGCCCGCGTGATCGGCAAGATTTTGCGGGCGCTCGCGGTCCCAACGGTCGCCAAGCGTGAGAAAGAGGTAACCGTCCTGGGTGACAACGATGCGTCCACCGATCTGGTCGGTGGCGGGTGCGGGCGTGCCCTCGAAGATCACCTTTTGATCGGCGAGCGCTTCGTTGCGCTCGTCGTAACGGGCGCGCATCACCCGCATGGTGGAAGAATTCAGGTCGCCCTGCAGGTAGGACATATAGACGAGGCCGTTGGCGGCGAAGCCCGGATCGACGGCGATGTCGAGTAGGCCGCCATGCTTGTCGTGCAACACCTGCGGGATGCCGGACACTTCGCGACTCTCCGAGCCGGGCCTGACATGCTGAAGCCGTCCAGGCCGTTCGGTTATCAAGAAGGAGCCGTCGGGCAGGAAAGCGAGCGACCAGGGAAGATCGAACGGCGCGGTTAAGCGAACCGCAACGAGATCGGGGCCTTCGGCGAGAACGAGGCCCGGTTGGTCGGGGGGAACGACGGTATTCGTGCTTGATGGCGGACAGCGCTGGATCTCTCCGGCCAAGAGCGGATCGCTGAAGATCCCCGGGGCAACGAGCACAGCGACAATCCATACGCATTTCGACAGAATTTTCATGCTGATCCCCGCAGCGAATTTAATCGAAAACATAACCTGTCGGTTCCGGCTGAAGCCTCTAATGCGTGCTGAAAAACTTCGGTCCCGAACCCACGAGCAGCGGGTCGGGTGCTTTGGCGAAACTTGCATTCTTGCCTTCATAGTCGATGCGTGAGAGCACCGCGCGCATGGCGGCGAGGCGTCCACGCCGCTTGTCGTTCGATAGCACCACCGTCCACGGGGCAGCGTCGGTGTGCGTTGCGCTGAAAATGTCCTCCTGGGCGATGTTGTAAGCCTCCCATTTGGTGAGGCCGAAAATGTCGGTGTCGGTGAGTTTCCACCGCTTGAGCGGATGATGCCGTCGCGAATGGAAGCGCTTGAGCTGCATCTCGCGCCCGACATTTAGCCAGAGCTTGATGAGGATGATGCCGTCGCGCACGAGACCCGCTTCGAAATGCGGAGCCTCCTCCAGGAACAGCGCGGCTTGCGCCTCGGAGCAAAAACCCATCACCCGCTCGACGCCGGCACGATTGTACCAGGAGCGGTCGAATAGGACCATGTTGCCGGCCGAGGGAAGCTGCGCAACATAACGCTGGAAGTACCACTCACCGCGCTCCGTCTCGGTGGGCTTGGACAAGGCGACACTGCGGGCATGGCGCGGGTTCAGATGCTGCATGAAGCGGTTGATGGTGCCGCCTTTGCCCGCGGCGTCGCGCCCTTCGAAGACGACGATCAGGCGCTGGCCGGTTTTCTCCACCCAACGCTGCAATTTGAGAAGCTCGATCTGGAGCGGCTTCACCTCCTGGCGATAGGCCTTGCGCTTCATGCGCTCGTCGTAGGGATAGTCTCCGCTCTTGAACGCCTTGAGCACGATCTCCGGAGGCAAAATGGGATCGTCGATGTCGAAGCCCGGCAATTCCTCGCCTGGGCCGACCTCATCTAACAGCACCGTATTAGGCATGCCCCTTAGGCCCCTCGCCAAACGTTCCTCCCGTCCCCAATTATAGCGGGATGACCAGCAAAATCCCCTGTCACAGCTTTATCATACGGGCAGAGCGAAAATGTCGCAAAAGCGTGATAATCCAAGGG
>DATMDY010000048.1:0-4995 GCA_035557335.1 Methyloceanibacter sp. | reverse complement strand
GGCGCGGTCGTTCATGTCCATGACGCGGCGCCAGGCGACGCGACGCGAGTCCATGCCCGTGGCATTTCCCCAATAGATGTGATTGTCGATCAGCGCCGAAAGCAGATTATGCGCCGAAGTGATTGCGTGGAAATCGCCGGTAAAATGGAGGTTGATATCCTCCATCGGCACCACCTGCGCGTAGCCGCCGCCCGCCGCACCGCCCTTCACGCCGAAGCACGGGCCGAGCGAGGGCTCGCGTAGCGCGCACATCGCCTTCTTGCCGATGAAGTTGAGCGCGTCGGTGAGGCCGACGGTCGTCGTCGTCTTGCCTTCGCCCGCGGGCGTCGGCGAGATCGCGGTGACGAGGATGAGCTTGCCGTCCTTTTTGTCCTTCAGCGTCTTGATGTAATCGAGCGAGACCTTGGCCTTGTAGTGGCCGTAAGGCTCGAGATTTTCCACTGCGATGCCGAGCTTCTCCTTGGCCACGTCAGCGATGCGTCGCGGCTTGGCAGCCTGCGCAATTTCAATGTCGGATTTCGGATTCTGATGCTGCGAAGCGGGCATCGCGACAAACCTTCTGGATACGGATTTAAAGGATGAGGGATCAGGAGAGGCGGGTGCCAATGGCGAGTTTTGTCGTGCTTGCAAATTCTCCGGCGCCGATCTTCGGACCGTCGGCGGGTTTTACGCGCGTCACCTTGAAGCGACCGTCGGCACAAACCACCGTGAAACTGTCGGAGTCAACCGCGACGACTTCGCCCAACTTCCCACCGATGCCCTTGGGATCGCGCGCGGGCAGCGGTTGGGCATCGAATACTTGCAGCTTCTTACCGTCGAGCATGGTCCACGCGCCGGGCGCCGGGTTGCAGCCGCGGATCAAGCGGTCGATCTGCTCCCAAGGCTTGCCCCAATCGATCTTCGCGTTGTCCGGACCGCAACGACCTTCATAAGTCGCCTTGTCGTGATCCTGCTTGATGCGCGGAGCCTTGCCGGTTTTCACGAGATCGACCGACTCCATCATCGCTTCGACGCCCATCGGAAAGAGGCGATCGAAATAGATGGTGCCAAGCGTGTCGGTCTTGCTGATCGGCGTCTTTTTCTGAACCAGCACGTCACCAGTATCGAGGCCGTTGTCGGGCCAGAAAATCGAGAGCCCCGTCTCGCTCTCGCCCTTGATGATCGGCCAGTTGATTGCGCTGGCGCCGCGATACGCCGGCAGAAGCGACGGGTGATACTGGATCGAGCCGTGCGTCGGGATGTTGAGAAATTCTTCAGGGACGAACAGGGTCACGAAGGCCATGACCTGAAGGTCGGGCTTGAGCGTCTTGAACTCTTCCCAAACCTTCGAGTCTTTGTAGGACGCGGGCTGATAGACGGGGAGCTTTGCGGCGAGTGCTGCTTCCTTCAGCGGATCGGCCTTCTGGCCTTCCTTTTCCGGCGCGGCATAGACTGCAACAACGTTCTCGCCGCGCTTCAGAAGCGCCTCAAGCACCGCCTTGCCGAACGCCTGCTGGCCATGGACAACGATACGCATGCACCCCTCCCCTTTTTTACTGTCATCCCGGCCGAGCGGCGCCGCCACGAGAGCCGGGATCCAGGAACAACGGAGTCTGATGCTACAGTCCGGTGTTCACGGTCCCGGGTCTGCGGCGCACCGCTTCGCGCTGCGCCGCGCCCGGGATGACAGGAATTAAGCCGCCGCCTTCTTCTTCTCTTCCGCGGTGATGGCGCCCGACACCTTGATCTCGGCGAGCTCCTTCGCTGAATAGCCGAGCACGTCGGAGAGGATTTCGTCCGTGTGCTCGCCCAACAGGGGCGAGCGCTTCACGTCGGAGATGCTGTCCGACAATTTGATCGGGTTGCCGACGGTGAGATACTTGCCGCGCGCCGGATGGTCGACCTCAACGACGGTGCCGGTTTTGCGCAGCGACTCGTCCTCGGCGATTTCCTTCATCGACAAGATCGGGCCGACCGGAATGTCGACGGCGTTGCAAAGCTCCATGACCTCGAACTTGCTCTTGGTCGTGGTCCAGTCTTCGATGCGCGCGAAGATCTGCTTGAGCTTCGGCAGGCGCGCCTTGGGCGTCGCGTATTCGGGATCGGTCTTCCAGGTCGGCTCGCCGATGAGATCGCAGATCGCGCCCCACACCGGCGCCTGGGTGATGAAATAGATGTAGGCGTCGGGGTCGGTTTCCCAGCCCTTACACTTCAAGATCCAGCCGGGCTGACCGCCGCCGGAGTCGTTGCCCGCGCGCGGCACGGCGTCGCCGAACGGGACGCCCTCACTATGCTGGCTGTATTCGGCGAGCGGGCCGTGCTTGATGCGCTGCTGGTCGCGCAGCTTGACGCGACAGAGGTTCAAGACGCCGTCCTGCATGGCGGCGAGCACCTTCTGGCCGCGGCCGGTGCGGTTGCGCTGATAGAGCGCGCTCACAATGCCGAGTGCGAGATGGAGCCCGGTGCCCGAGTCGCCGATCTGCGCGCCGGTGACGAGCGGCGGGCCGTCGCGGAAGCCGGTCGTGGAAGCCGAGCCGCCAGTGCATTGGGCGACGTTCTCATAGACCTTGCAGTCCTCGTACGGGCCGGGGCCGAAACCCTTCACGGAGGCCACGATCATGCGCGGGTTGAGCTTGTGGATGTGCTCCCAGGTGAAGCCCATGCGGTCGAGCGCGCCGGGCGCAAAATTCTCGACGAGCACATCGCAATATTTGATGAGGCGCTCGATGATCTCCTTGCCCTTCGGATGCTTGGAGTCGACCGTGATCGAGCGCTTGTTGTGGTTCAGCATCGTGAAATAGAGGCTGTCTGCACCCTTCACGTCGACAAGCTGGCCGCGCGTGATGTCGCCGACACCGGGACGCTCGATCTTGATCACGTCGGCGCCGAACCAGGCGAGCAGCTGCGTGCAGGTCGGACCCGACTGCACGTGGGTGAAGTCGAGGATCTTTACGCCTTCGAGCGCCTTCCCGGCCTGACCGAAAGGCTTCGTGGAAGGCTTGGGCAGGCCGCCATTTTTGCGAGCCCCGTTCTTTGCGCTCGCGCGCGCCGCTGCCTTTTTCGGCGCGGCCTTTTTTGCCTTTGACTTCTTGCCGACCTTTTTACGCTTCGCCATTGATCATCTCCGCCACGATCTCATTTTTACATCGCCAATTCTTGGTGCTCGGCGCTTATTCAACGCCGATCTATTTCTTCTTCACCACGCTCTGCGGGTTGAGATTGCCGATGCGGCCGCTTTCGCTGCCGGCCGCCGGATCGATCACCGCGTTGATGAGCGTCGGCCTGCCGGAGTCCATGGCCTCGTTGACGGCGCGGCGCAGTTCGTCAGGGCTGGTTGCGTTTACGCCGATGCCGCCGAAGGCCTCGATCATCTTGTCGTAGCGGGCACCCTTCACGAACACCGTCGTCGCCGGATCGGAGCCCGCGGTGTTGACGTCGGTGCCGCGATAGATGCCGTCATTGTTGAAGATGACGATGCAGACCGGCAGCTGGTATCGGCAGATCGTCTCCACCTCCATGCCGGAGAAGCCAAACGCCGAGTCGCCTTCGACCGCGAGTACGGGCTTGCCGGTCTCAATCGCAGCGGCGATGGAATAACCCATGCCGATGCCCATAATGCCCCAGGTACCGACGTCGATGCGTTTGCGCGGCTGGTACATATCGATGATGCCGCGGGCGAGGTCGAGCGTGTTCGCACCTTCGTTGACGAGGATCGCGTCCGGCCTTTCCTTGATGACCTGACGCAGCACGCCGAGCGCGCCGTGGTAATCCATCGGCGAATTGTTGTTCATCAGACGCGGCGCCATCTTGGCGATGTTGTCTTCCTTTTTCGCCTTGACCGCGTTGACCCAATCGGATGAGGCAGGCGTCCACTTGTCGCCCATCGCGCTCAGCAGCGCGTTTACACAGGAGCCAATATCGCCGACGACAGGCGCGGCGATCTCGACGTTCGAATCCATTTCCTTCGGCTCGATGTCGATCTGGATAAACTTTTTCGGCGCATCGCCCCACGCCTTGCCCTTGCCGTGGCTAAGCAACCAGTTGAGCCGCGCGCCGAGCATCACAACGACATCGGAATCTTTCAGCACGGTCGATCGGGCGGCACCCGCGCACTGCGGATGCAGATCCGAGAGAAGGCCTTTGGCCATGCTCATCGGCAGGAACGGGGCGCCTGTCTTCTCAACGAACGCCTTGATCGCATCGTCGGCCTGAGCGTAGGCCGCGCCCTTACCGAGAATGATGAGCGGCTTTTTCGCGCTCTTCAGCACGTCGAGCGCGCGCTTCACCGCGTCCTGAGCCGGGATCTGCGCGGGAGCCGCATCGATCACTTTCACAAGCGACTTCTGGCCGGCATCGGCGGGCATCGCCTGACCGAACAGCTTCGCCGGCAGGTCGAGATAGACACCACCCGGACGGCCCGACACGGCCGCGCGGATCGCGCGCGCAACGGCGATGCCGATGTCCTGGGCGTGGAGCACGCGATAGGCCGCCTTGCACATGGTCTTCGCGACAGCGAGCTGATCCATTTCCTCGTAGTCGCCCTGCTGGAGATCGACGACCTCACGCTCGGACGAGCCCGAAATCAGGATCATCGGGAAGCAGTTGGTGGTGGCGTGAGCGAGGGCCGTGAGGCCGTTGAGAAAGCCCGGTGCGGAGACCGTGAGACAGATCCCCGGCTGCTTGGTGAGGAAGCCCGCGATCGACGCTGCATAGCCCGCGTTCTGTTCGTGGCGGAACGAGATCACGCGGATGCCTTCGGCCTGCGCCATGCGGCCAAAATCCGTGATCGGGATGCCAGGCACCCCATAGATCGTCTTGACGCCATTGAGCTTGAGCGCGTCGATGACGAGATGAAAGCCATCCGTCAGCTCTTGTGCTTCGGCTGCGGTCGCTGCTTCAGGCGTTTTCGCCTTGATTGCTGCCTCCGCCATGGGAAACCCTCCTCAAACCAGTTTCTTATTCAGTCAAGATAGTTGGCGGTACGCCCCACGTGTTCGGCGAGGCCAAGCGCGTGGT